>CALUGX010000021.1 GCA_944320285.1 uncultured Prevotella sp. | reverse complement strand
CATTAAATGCTTAAAGACTTTCGGCACAACTGGATATGAAAAGAGGGTGTACCTGAATTTTGATACACCCTCTTTTAATATTTCACTGCAATCTTGGCATTGCCGCCTTTGCCGTCACCAGCGTCAACGGACTGCGGGAGCCTCCTTTAACGCCTCCTCAAACGCAGCGGCGGCCATCTTCCTGAATTTGCCTTTGCGCACGAGCTTGGCGTAGCCGTCCAGCACGTCGTTGGCGCCGAAGTAGTCACGGTTGGCCTCGTAATAGCGGACCATCGTCTCCATCGCCTCGGCGTAATCGTCGGATGACAAAGTCTTTTCGCCGGCGGCGAACGACTTGCTGACAACGGCGGCCACGTAGACCACGAAGAAATCACGGTCGCGCTCGTCCGAAAGGGGCTTTGTAATCATCTCGATGACGGGCACGCTGACGTCGGCGGTCGCGTCAGCCCAGCTTATCAGGAATGCGGCGGCCGACGTCCGGGCGGCCTCTTCCGGGCTGACGTTCAGCAGATAGTCGGCGCAGACGGCGGCCTCACGGTTGTACCAGGCGGCCTTCTCCGCCGACGTTATGCTTCCGGGGTCGGGTATGTCGATAACGCCGTCGCCCGCCTCAGCTTTCAGGCGGTCGATGCGTGCGCGCAGTTCGGCGGCAGCCTCGCCGTCGCCCGCCAGACCGTAATAATGCACTAAATACTCCGCCTCGGCGAGGTACGGGTCTGAATGTTCTCCGTAGAGCTGCTTCATGATGTTAAGGCAGCGCACCTCGAAGGCCACGGCGTCTTTGGGCTTGCCGTTTCCGGCGCAGGCCTCGGCTGCGTGGGTAAGGATGACGGCCAAGTCGTAGTCGTTGCGGTAGAACTTCTCATACACGGCAAGGGCCTTGCGCGCGGCGGGTTCGGCCTCGGCATAGCGTCCGGCCGACGCATAATAGAAGCCGAGGTTGTCAACGATGAAGGCATAGCGGGCGTCGGCGGAGCTGACGTTTGCGGCGTACATGGAGGCCGCGCTGTCAGACACGGCTATGGCGGCGTCGATGTCGCCCGTGCGGTAAAGCAGCGGGGCGAGCGTGGCATATGTGCTGATATACGCGCTGTCAGTCTCGCCGTAAAGCCGCTTCAGGGCCTCGGTCTTATCACGGTTGAGGCGCAAAGCCATCTTGTAGTCACCTATCTTCAATGCGCTCGTTACCAAACTGTCGAGCCGGGCCACGGCTTCCGGCGTGTCCGCAGCGGTCGCGCCCGTTGTGTCTGTCTGTGCCCCGGCCTGCACAAGGACTGTCAGCAAGGCGAAAAGTAAGGTTAAAATCTTTTTCATGGCGTATATTTTATGGTACGAAATAAAGGAATATGAATGTACTCCCATTCATCAGTAGTTTAAGCAGTCAGAGACATTTGCCTTGTTGATAAAGTCTACTAAAAAGCGGATAGGGTGATTGCGGACATTCATAATAAAGGAAAAAACCGACAGTGAGGTAAACAACAAGCCTCCTTCCGCGGCTACCGTACAGCAAGCCGGGCAAAAGGAGGCTTTCATGTTTTCCGATTGAAAATGACGGCGGCGTTGTCCCGTCAGGCCAACAGGCGCTTCACTATGGCAGATATGGCCCCACCCTCGGCGCGACCGGCCATCTGCTTGGAAGCCACGCCCATCACGCGGCCCATATCTTTCATGCCCTGCGCGCCCGTGGCGGCTATTATCTCCCTCACGGCGGCCTCTATCTCGGCCTCGGTGAGGGGCTTGGGCAGGTACTCCTCGATTACCGCCACCTGTGCCAGTTCGGCGTCGGCGAGGTCTTGGCGACCCTGCGCCGTATATGTTGCGGCCGACTCCTTGCCCTGCTTGGCTAATTTGGAGAGCAGCTTCAGGGCGTCGGCGTCTTCGAGGGTGTCGTTCGCCCCCGGTGCCGTCTTTGCCTCAAGAAACACTTTCTTGATGTTGCGCAAGGTCTCAAGGCGTACCTTGTCGCGAGCCTTCATAGCCTCTTTGATGTCGTTGCTTACTTTGTCGAATAATGCCATAACCATATAATATTTAAAGAAAATCAACCTGCACCTGCTGACACCCACCCCAACCCTCCCGAAGGGAGGGAGCTTGATTACCTGTAGAAGTCGTTGCCAGTTTGATAATATCCTTCATTTAATATCTTTTACACTCCGTTGCATATCGAGCTTCCTCCCTTCGGGAGGGCGGAGTGGGTGTCAGGCAGGGTGTTTGTTTTAGTTGGTTCTGCTTTCCTTACGCGAACTTGATTGTGCCCTGCACGGCCCCTGAGTCGTCGACATCCTGCTTCTTGACGTTTCCGACAGACTGGTTCTTGATTTCTTCAAGCTCCTGACGCGTGCGCTTGTACGTCGGTGTTGACTCTACCGACAATATTACGTCGTCGTTGTCAAGGTCTTCGGGTCGGAAAAGATAGATGTGCGGACGCCGCTTGTACTTCGACGCCTTGCCGTCGCCTCCATAGATGCGCTCGCGGCGCGCCCTCTTCTCCGCAGCCTTTTCCTCCTCCTCGGCACGGCGCTCGTTCTCCTCCAGGGTGTGTTTTTTGATGTGGTTGTTCATTCCGTCCACATCTTCTATGCCGAAGCCGGTGGCAAGGATTGTCACTTTGATTTTCTCTCCCAGTTCCGGGTCGAGGGCAAGCCCCCATTTGAACTCGAACTTGGTGTCGAATTTGGCTATAAAATCGTTCACATCGTTCATCTCTTCCATCATCAGGCTGCCCTTGCTGTTGCCTTTCTCGCCGCTGAACGATATGTTGAGAAGGATTTTCTTCGAGTTGAAAATGTCGTTGTCGTTGAGCAGAGGGGAGTTGAGCGCGTCGTCGATTGCCTTCTTCACGCGGCCTTCCCCTTCCCCGTAACCGGTACTCATGATGGCCACTCCGCCGTCTTTCAGCACGGTCTGCACGTCTTTGAAGTCAAGGTTCATAAGTCCGTGCACCGTTATTATCTCCGATATGCTCTTTGCGGCAACGCTCAATGTGTCATCAGCCTTGCCAAAAGCGTCGAGGATTGACAATTCAGGGTATATCTCACGCAGACGTTCGTTGTTGATTACGAGCAGCGCATCTACGTGCTTAGCCATCTCTTCCACTCCGTCGAGGGCCTGGTCTATCTTCTTTTCCCCCTCAAAGCGGAACGGTATCGTCACGATACCGACGGTAAGTATGCCCATAGCCTTTGACTCACGGGCTATCACCGGGGCGGCTCCGGTACCTGTACCGCCACCCATTCCGGCGGTGATGAACACCATCTTAGTGCCATCATTGAGCATCTTCCTTATGTCCTCTATGCTCTCTTCGGCCGCCTCACGCGCCTTTTCGGGCTTGTTTCCGGCGCCAAGTCCCTCTTTGCCAAGCTGCAAATGCACCGGCACGGGGGAGTCACTGAGTGCCTGGTTGTCAGTATTGCACAGCACGAATGACACGTCGTGTATGCCTTCGCGGTACATATGGTTGACAGCGTTGCCTCCTCCGCCGCCCACGCCGATAACCTTTATTATGCTTTTCTTCTTTTCGGGCTCGCCGAAATCGACTATGTTACGTCTCTCAGTCATATCTTGTATTTTTTTGTTCAGTGATGAAATGTCGGCACAGATGTTGCTCGTCAGTCTTCTTTCAGGAACTGGTCCATCCATTTCTTGAACCTCGACATACGGCCTTTCATGCCCTTCTTCTCTTCGCCTTCATCGCCCTCGCCGCCGTTTTCGGCGTCACCTTCCTTCAGGGCTGCGGCCTCCGCAGCCTTGCGGCGTTGCTCCTCGGCCTTCTCTTTCTCTGCCGCCGTGGGCACAACGCCCGGACTTATCTGGTCGGCACTGCGCGGAGCGTGCAGGTCGGCTGTGGTCTGGGCGGGCTTGGCCGGCTTTTCCGCACTGAAGAGGTCGACGTTTTCAGGCGTTTCCTCGCCGGCGCAGTTCATGTCACCCTTCGACAAGAGGCCGAGAATTGTGTTCATCTTGCCGTTGTGGTCGGTTATGTCGGGGATGCTCGACTTGATAACCTGCGTCACAAACTTCGCCACGCGTATCTTTTCAATGTGTGTATGATTGCGGAAAGCCTTGTCAATGTCTTTCATATTGCTGCCGCCGCCGGTAAGGATGATGCCTCCGAGCAGACGGTCGGTATATTCCGACGGCACTTGATACCACACGTTCTCGATTATTTCCTGCAACCTTCCCTCGACAATATCTATGAACTTGCGTGCCTCTACGCTGCGTTCAGCGTCTATTGGGTAAGTCAGTGAGTTGTCGATGTCGGTGTTTTCAGTGTATGCGCAGCCGTATTTCAGCTTCATCTTCTCGGCTGCGGCCTCATCCATCTGGAGCGAGGCGATGTCTTTCGTGATGTTGTCGCTGCCGAGCGGGATTACCGCCAGGTGGCGCAGCTTGTTCTTATAATAAACAGAAACGGTGGTCGTGTCGGCCCCAAGGTCTACGAGCACGCATCCCGACCGTTTCTCGGCGTCGGTCAAAACACTGTCAGCGAGGGCCAGCGGAGCAAGATACATCTCGGCGATGGCAACCTCTGCGGTTTCAAAACACTGGTTGAGATTGTAATAAAACGTATTGCGCCAGATTATGTTAAGGAAGTTACCCTCAAGCCGGCTGCACTGTATTCCGACTGGATCTATCTGCAACTGGTTGTCAACCTTATACTCCTGCGGGGCCACGTCGAGGATTTCGTTGTCCTGATAAATCATGCTCCGGTTCTTGTCCATCAGTTCGTTGACCATCTCTTGGGAGACAATCGCGCCGCCGGGAAGTTCTTTCACAACCACGTTTTTGACGCTCCTGATAGACTGTCCGCTCACTCCCACGTAGACGCGGGCTATCTCTGACTTGAGCTGCGACGAGAGTTTCCTCACTATGTTGGAAATGCACTGCACTGTCTGGTTTATGTTGTAAACGACTCCGTTGCGGATGAACGACGAGGAATCCTCCTTCACCACGGCAAGCACAGATATGCTGCCGTCGATGTTTTTCTTGCCCGCGATGCCAGTCATTTTAGATGAGCCAAGCTCTATTGCTACGATAAAATCCTTTGCTGCCATACGTTTCTTATTTATTTTCCTTGTTTTTTCGTGCTCTGTCTGTCACTTCTTTTTGCATATTATCTGGTTGTCGAACTCAAGGTCGATGTACGAATACTTATTCCATCCGGCCTGGCTTAAGCCGTATTTGTAGAACTTGCCGAGGCGGTCGAGCTGTTTCGCCACGAAGTCTGTCACCAACACCTTGCGCCGGCCGGGGTATTTCGACTGCGGCAGACCGCCGAGGAATACCACGTGTTCGCCCACGCGGGGCACAATCTCGACGCCGAGGTCGGGAAGAACGTTGATTTGCACCACCTGGTTACGCCAGAAGTCGTCTTGCATTATAATCTTGGCAAGGTGGACAAGATAGTTCCGTGCGTACCACTTAGAGATGTAACCGGTGGCTATCACGAGATCCGACGTATAGTTGGAGTTGGGCATTATGCCGCCGTGGTCGTCCAAATAGTAGTCTTCGCCGGCCACATTCTTCACGCGGACTATGGGCAGGCGTTGCGTTATACTTATGTTTACGCAGCCGTCTTTGGTCTTGAAGCACTGCGCAGTCTTGACAAACGGGCCGCCTTTAAGTTTTTCCTCTATGTCGCGCGGGTTGACGTCGGCCATGCGTTTCTTGTACGGATACAGCCGGGCGCGCTCCAGGATGCGCCTTATCTCGTCGGCGCTTAGGAAGCCGTTGGTGCTCTCGTCCTCGATGTTTATCACCACTTTGGAGCACACGGGATAGGTCTCCTTCGGGTTGTTAAAGGATGTCATGGCGAGCAACACGTAGACGGCGAGAACAACGCATAGCGCCACCGTGAGTATTCTTTTCAGCCTCAACTTCATTACTTGTACTTTTCAGTAAGTATTTTCTCTATCTGCGGCACATAGTTGTCAAGGTCACCGGCACCAAGGACGACAAGCACCTCGAAGTCGTGCTCCCGCACGTACGCGGGCACGTCTTCCTTATGTATCATTGTCTTGGAAACGCCGGGGGCGAGGTTGTCGTAAATCAACTGCGACGTAACGCCCGGTATCGGCTCTTCGCGGGCAGGGTAAATGTCGCAGAGCACCACCTCGTCGAGCAGACTCAGACTCTCGGCGAAGTCTTTGTAGAAGTCGCGCGTGCGGCTGTACAGATGGGGCTGGAATATGGCCGTTATCCGCTTGTCCTTGTAAAGCTCGCGTATGCTCATGGCACTTTGGCGTATCTCCTTGGGATGGTGGGCGTAATCGCTCAGGAATACAATCTTGTCAGTCTTGAGCTTGAAGTCGAAACGGCGGTCTACGCCGCGGAAAGTCCGCATACCGTACTTCAGCTCCTCGGCTGTGCAACCGTTAAGCTGGGCCATAGCCATAGCAGCAACGCCGTTCTCGATGTTCACGGGGACGGGCTGGCCGAGATGTATCCCGGCCACGCTGCCGAGCGGCGACACGAAATCGAACGTTATTTCTCCGCCGCCTACCGCCACGTTCTCGGCGTGGAAGTCGCCGCAGTCGCGCCCGTAGGTGTACACGGCCACGCCGTCCCTGACACGCGGGTTCACCTCAAGACCGGTGTGGATGATGAGCGCGCCGCCGGGCTGTATCAGCTCCGTGTAGTGCTCGAAACTCTCAATGTAGGCCTCTTTCGTGCCGTAGATGTCAAGATGGTCGGGGTCTGCCGACGTGATTACGCTCATCCAGGGGCGCAGCCAGTGGAACGAGCGGTCGAACTCATCGGCTTCGATCACCACGTAGTCACTCTCCTTGCTGAGTATGTAGTTTGACGAATAGTTCTTCGATATACCGCCGAGGAAGGCGTTGCAGTCAATATGGCTCTGGTGCATTATGTGTGCACACATGGCCGACGTGGTGGTTTTGCCGTGCGTCCCGGCCACGCAGAGGCCCTTGTGGGCGCGCGTAAGCATACCGAGCACCTGGGCACGCTTCTCCACGTCAAAACCTTTCTCGCGGAAATGCACAAGTTCCTTATGGTCGGCGGGTATGGCGGGCGTGTATATCACGAGTGTGGACTCGCGGTTGCGGCAGGCGTGGGGCACCTCGTCGATGTTCTCTTCGTAATGAAGCAACATTCCCTCGCGCTCCAACTGTTCAGTCAGGGCCGAAGGGGTCTTGTCGTAACCGGCCACCACCACTCCCCTATGCAGGAAGTAACGGGCTATGGCGCTCATGCCTATGCCGCCGGCGCCTACGAAATACACTGCTTTTATATCTTTTAGTTCCATTGTCGTGTGTCAAGTGAACACCCACCCCGCCCCTCCCAAAGGGAAGGAGCTTGGTATGCTTTCCGTGATACAGCGGTGGGTGCATACCCTTATTCTTATTGCTCTATAATCAGTAAGCTGTGCCTCTCGCTCCTTTCTTGCTTGCCTACTTGCGGCACTCACCCTCAAGGCACATCAAGCGCCCTTCCTTTGGGAGGGCCGGGGTGAGTGTCACTTCCTTGCCAGCCTAACCACCTCGTCTGCTATGATGTCTGCCGAGTCAGGCAGGGCGAGCTTCTTTATGTTGGCGGCGAGCGCGGCCAGCCGCGCGTCGTCATTCACTGTGCCGACCGCCAGGCCGATAACTTCGGCGGGGGCATCGGCATCTTTCACGTAGAGCGCGGCGTCCTTTTCCACCAGGGCCATAGCGTTCTTCGTCTGGTGGTCTTCGGCCACGTTGGGCGACGGCACCAGTATCACAGGCTTGCCTATGAGACAAAACTCCGAGATGCTGCTCGCCCCGGCGCGGCTGATCACAAGGTCGGCGGCGCGGTAAGCGGCTCCCATGTCGGCGATGAAGTCGGTGACTTTCAGCATCGGCAGGTCGTTGCGGCCTTTCAGACGTTCGTTGATAGAGGCGTTATAGTATTTGCCTGTCTGCCAAATAAACTGCACCCCTGAGGCCTTTATGTCGTCAAGATGTTGCAGCACGCTCTCGTTCATTGTCCGCGCGCCGAGGCTTCCGCCTACTATGAGCACCGTCTTCTTGCCCTCGTCCAGCCCGAACGAGCGCAGGGCCTCGGCCCGTGTCAGCTTGGTGTCGAGTAGTTGCTGACGCACGGGGTTGCCCGTCTTCAGTATTTTGTCGGCCGGAAAGAAGCGTTCCATGCCGTCGTATGCCACGCAGATGCGTTGCACTTTCTTGGCGAGGATTTTGTTGGTGACGCCGGCATACGAGTTTTGCTCCTGTATCAGGCAGGGCACGCCGTGCTTGGCGCACTCGTTCAGCGTGGGACCGCTGGCATACCCGCCCACGCCCACGGCTGCCATAGGCCGGAAGTCGCGTATTATTTTCTTGGCCATACGCTGGCTTTTCCATATCTTCAGCAGCACGGCGAAATTGCGCAGCAGGTTCTTGCGGTCGAAACCGCAGATGGGCAGCCCCACAATCTTATAGCCAGCAGCGGGCACGCGCTGCATCTCCATACGCCCCAGGGCGCCTACAAACAGGATGTCGGCGTCGGGATGCTTGACCTTTATGGCGTTGGCTATCGAAACAGCGGGGAAGATGTGGCCTCCCGTGCCGCCTCCGCTGATGATTATCCTTAGTTTTTCATCCATAAAACCTCGTACCTTATTATTCGGCAAAAGTAATCAATTTTTTTCTTTTACTGCAATTTTAAGGGATATTTTTCCGGCAAGCCCGGAAAATAAACGGTGGCGGATACAGGCGTGCACATTTACGCGCAAAGTGTGCATGGCGGCGGGACGCAGCTGCGAAGAATGCAGAATGTGCGGCAGGAGTAGCCTGTCACATATTTACAGAATGTCATCATTTACCGTAATCTGCTTACTTTGTGACTTTTGCAAACACCGCAGGATTGGCGTATTCATATAAAAAGACGGGAAGGATGTAAAAAAACGCCCGGAAACGTGTGCAAAGGCAACTGCCTGACTGTATGTCTTTTACGTCCGTAAGGGCATAAAACGTGCAACAAAGCATGACAAGCGGCGATGTAAAAGGATATGTTTTACGCTACGAAACGTGCCCTTTTACACCACGTTTCACGGCATATTGCACGGCCGGCAGCCTTGGTCAAAGCACGAAAAACCGTCAAGCGGGCACGAATGCCCGTCTTGACGGTATGTTGTTCAACTGAAATGTCTTAAAAACAGCTGTCCGCACGGCCACACATACGCTGCCGGAGATACTACGGCAACTGTTTTGCACCGTGCCGGCGACATAATCCCGCATGACATTTTGCCGGCCGGAGCGGGCTTTTGAATTTCATTATGTCATTTCACGGCCGTCACCTCCTGAGCCATTTTTCCGGGTTCAGTGGCGACTTCCAGTTCCTCAACTGGAACTGCAGGATGTTGTCCGAGCCGATTGTGCCTATGGTCTGGCCTGTGCTCACGCTCTGGCCGCTGCGCACGCTCACCGTGCCGAGATTACAGTACACCGTGATGTAATTGCCGTGGCGCACCATCACCATCATCATGCCGCCGACGTTGCTCACCGCGCTGACTTCGCCGTTGAACACCGAACGCACTGCCGCGCCGGGCTGTCCCTGGATGTTGATGCCGTTGCTGTTGAGCCTTACGTTCTTCATTCCCGGCACGATGTACTGGCCGAAGTGTGTCACTATCTTGCACGAACCGGCCACGGGCATGGGCAGCCTGCCGCGGTTGCGCTCGAAACTGCCGCTCAACTTGCGGTCGGCGGCGTCAAGCTCTGCCGCAGCCGTGGCGCGCTTGGTCTCCTTGGCCACTTCGCGGCGGCTGCGTTCCTTGTCAACCCTCGCCTTGCGCTCCGCCGCTATGCGGTCGGCCTCGGCCTCCTTAGCCTTGCGCTCGGCGGCTTCACGGGCTGCGGCGTCTTTCTTGGCGGCCTCGCGGGCCTCGGCTTTGAGCTTCTCCTCGCGGGCCTTCGCCTCGGCCACCCGCCGTGCGTTCTCCTTGGCGCGGGCCTCGGCCTCAGCCTTCTTGCGGGCCAGCTCTTCGGCCCTGCGTTTCGCCTCGGCCGCAGCTGCGGCTTTGCGCCGGGCCTCGGCCTCGGCACGCGCCTTGGCACGCGCCATCTCCTCGGCTACAAGGCGGTCTATGCGGGCGTTCAGTTCTGCATCCTTCTTGCGCTGTTCGGCTATTATGTTCTCTATCGTCTTCTGCTGTCTTTGCAGCGACTTCACCATCTCCTGCTGCGCCGCCTGCTTGGTTTGCAGGGCCGCCTGTTCCTGCTTGCCACGGCTGAGCAGAGCGTTCTTCTGCCCCCTCACGCGTTGCAGCTCCTTGTGCTTGGCCTCTATCTGGAGCTGTTTGGCTTTCACCATCTCACCCTGCGACCGCTGGTAAGCGGCGTATTCGCGGACGAAACGCAGACGGCGGTACATCTGCGCAAAGTTCTTCGCGCTGAAGATGAACATCAGCTTGTCTTGTATCGTGCGCTTGGCGGCGAGGTAACGCATTGATTTTATGTATTTCGCCTTGCGGTCTGCAAGCTGTTGCTCAAGCGTGGCGAGCTGGCTTTTCAGCATACTTATGTTGCCGTCTATGTGGGTTATTTCTCCCTGTATGGTGTCGATGGCCTTTTGGTGGCGGTCAATCTCCGTGCCGAGGGCCACCAATGTGCCAAGCCGCTTTTTCACGTCAGCTTTATTGGCACGCAGCAGTCGCTCTTGTTGCTTTATCTTGCGCTGCACTCCGGCACGCTGGTTGCGCAGTCCCTTGATTGAGTTGTCAGAGTAGTTGGTGGTCTTCTTACTTTTCTTTGTGGCGCGTTTTTTTGCCACACGGGTGGTCTTGGCCTTCTTCCGGGTGGTCTGTTTCTTCGTCTGGGCCGGTCCGGGAAAGGCTATCGCAAGTGCAAATAGGAATATGAGGAGTCTTTTCATCTATTATTTAAATAATTTACCGACAAGGCTCATGGCGTCAATCTGTTTATACTTGCCTGACACGGTGGTGTATGTTTCCCATTCGCCGTCTGTGTCGATGTCGCTGATTGAGATATTGAGTGATTTGCCGTTGCCGCCTTTCACGGCATCGCTTTGCATCTTCAGCGTAATGTCGGTAGGGAACTGCTTGGCTCCTAACGGCTTGAACGCCCCGTAATCGCAGGTTACCGTCGTCGTGCCCAACGTCTTTCCGCTATACATCACGCCCACGGCCTTAATCCTGCCGCTGGCCTTGTCCGTAGTCCAACGGTAGTCCAGGTCTCCGCTCACCAACGACACTATGGCGTCAGAGGCGGAGTTTCCCGCCATGACTGAGAACCTTTTTAGCGATGAATCCGTGATTTTTTGCGTGCCAGGAATAAACAACTGGTTCCAGAACAACGCTTGCAGTGTGTAAAAATCAAGTCCGTTGGCCTTCAAGAAGTCAACATCTGAATAGCTCGCCTTGACATATTCTTTGTTGATACGGTCCATAAAGAGCACATAATCCTTTGTGAACTCGATGCGTGCGGCCTCCATCAGTCCGAACGGGGTTATCTGTATGCGTATCACCTCGTCTTTCTTCATCCGCAAAGAACCGCCAACCGAGAAGTCTTTAGAGCCTGAAACGATGGTGAATTTGATTTTTGAAGAAATGTTCCTGGCATAGACTTCATTGTCGTAGACTTTCCTCATGAAGTCAAGATTGCGGCCTTTATCCGACACAGAGCCGGCCACTGTACCTGACGAAGGTGACACGGCGTCGGCCAAAGTCTTTTTCGTGCCGCACGAAACAACAGTCAACGACAGTGCCACGAGCACCACGATTGACAACAATTTGCCGTTATTCTTCCACATATTTCTTTTCTTTTATTTTACGTCTTATGGCCTTGGCGTTGTCCGGACCGGCGTCCAAGGCTTCCTTCCAATACTTCAATGCCGTGTCGATGTCGCCGTTCATGGCGTGGATGTCACCCGCGTGCTCGATTATCACGGCACTTTTCGTCGTGTCGTTCTCCACCGCCATATCGATGTATTGCAGTGCGTCGGCGTACTTTTTCTGCTTGAACAATATCCAAGCGTAAGTGTCGAGGAAAGTGCTATTGTCCGGTTCGGCCTGCACCGTGCGGTAACTCATCTGTGCGGCCTTCTCCAAATGCTTGTTCTCTTCAGACAGGTAATAGGCGTAATTGTTAAGGCAGCCAAGGTTGTCGTCCTTCCATTGCAGACAACTGTCATACGCTGCGTATGCTTCATCGGCATATCCCTTGTCATGAAGGATGTCGCCCATTATGGCGTAAAAGTCCGACACGAGGTCCGGATTGCTCTGATCGTCTATCTGGCTGACGCCTCGGCGGAGGGCGTCGAGAGCGTTGTCATCGTCGTCTTTTTGCACGTATGCAAGTCCGAGGAAGTAATAAAACGCCATTTCATCGGGGTTATAGTCAAGTCCCTGGCGTGCTATTTCAACTACGCGGTCGAAGTCTTGCTCCATCCACACAGTCTGGAGCAGCTGGAAACGGGCTGCGGAATTGTCGGGAGAGATGGCCAGCACACCTTCAAGTGCTTTCGTGATGGTGTCTTGCGGCATCTGTTTCAGCGTCAGGTAAGCGGCATACAGCTCGGCTATGTCTGACGTTTCCTGTGGTTGGCGGAGTATTTTCTTGAATATCGAGAGCACCTCCGTACTGTCACCTCCGCTGCTTTCACTGTCGGCAACGACCTGACGCAGCAACGAGACCTTGTTTTCAGCAGGCGTTTTGGTACTCACGAGCAACGCCTCTTGCAGCGAATCGGCGCGCAACTTCTGTCCCGACGTGCGGTAATAGTCAATCATCGACATCTTCACAGGGATGTTCTCAGGGTCTGCCTTCAACACTTCCATATATTCGGCGTATGCTTCGTCCGGTTTGCCGTTCTGCAACAGCCAGTTGCCCGTCATCACCCGGTAATTCAAGTCGTTGGGATGCTTGTCCGACATGGCCTTCAACGCATTAAACTCCTCTTCCTTCTTGCCCTGCATCGAATAAACTCTCATCTTGGCGAGAGTAAGGTCTTCACTGCCTCCTTCGAGTGTTTCCATACGTTGCAGCACGTCAAGCATCATATCATAATTCTTCTGTCGGCCATACAGCTGCACAAGGATGTTGAGCACATCGGCGCGTTCCGGACTGTTGTGTGCCAGCTTCTCGTATGCTTTCACGGCCTCGTCTATGTCACCAATCATGATGTATCCCGTGGCCAGACGATCAAGGTAGGCGTTGTTGCCGGGACTGAGTTCCGAGGCTTTCTTAATGTATTCAAGGGCCACAGAGTCTCCTTGGAGCACGCCCTCGTATGAAGACAGCATGAAATAAGCCTCCGCCGCTCCGGGATTGATGTCAAGACTGTGGCGGAAAAGGTCGTAAGCGGCGTCCAAATTGCCGCTTATCTGCTGCCTTATGCCCTCGTAATAATACATCTTGAACCGCAAACTGTCGTTATGACTGATAACCGACGGCGCATCAACAGCAGCTTCCGCCGCCGTAGATTGCGGTGATGAGGCTTTCTGTGTGCCGCATCCTGCGAGTATGGCTGCCGTTGACAGGCTGATTATAATATGTTGGAAAACACCTTTCATCAATCCTATTTGCTGCTAAATTACGACCTATTCCACGCCCGTGTGACCGTAGCCGCCGGCCCCACGCTCCGTATCGTCAAGCTCTGATACCTCGATGAAACGGGCGGTTTCGTGCTTTGCAATAACCATTTGGGCTATGCGCTCGCCGTCATTGACAACGAAGTCACAGTCAGACAAGTTGACCAAGAGTACCATTACCTCGCCCCTGTAATCAGCGTCTATCGTCCCCGGAGAGTTCAACACGGTTATTCCGTGTTTCAAGGCGAGGCCGCTGCGCGGGCGCACCTGCGCCTCATAGCCTTCGGGCAAGGCCATATAAAGCCCAGTAGGGATGAGTCTGCGCTCCATAGGGCGCAACGTCACCGGCTCGTCAATGTTGGCCCTCAAATCCATGCCGGCACTTTGCGGAGTGGCATACGCCGGCAGCTGCTGCCGCCCTTTGTTGATTATTTTAACCTGTACCATCGTTGTCTGCAAATATTATAAGGTGCAAAAATAGCGAATAATATTCAGATAACGGCTATTTTACGTTTAAAAAGAAAGAATTTAGCCATTTTTAGATTACTTTTGCGGAGAAAATATTTTCAAGAAGTAAAGGAGTAAGAAGCAAAGGAGTAAGTAGAAATGATTTGTCACGTAAGACACAAGTAGGTCTGTCACAGGCAATTATGTTTTATCAACATTCTTGAAGGAAAAACATTTCTGCTTTTTCTCTTGCCGCATGGCCTTTTATTGCTAAACAAAAAATTATGAACTGGGAAAGACTTATATCCAACAAACGACTCGGACAGGAGCTGCGGCACACCGAACGCCACGATGACCGGTCGGAGTTCAAACGTGACTACGACAGGCTGATATTCTCTGCGCCGTTCCGCAGGATGCAAAACAAAACTCAGGTGTTTCCGTTGCCGGGAAGCGTGTTCGTCCATAACAGGCTGACACACAGTCTCGAAGTGGCGAGCGTAGGACTTTCGCTGGGCAACGACGTAGCCCACGCCGTGATGAAAACGCGCCCTGAACTGGCAGCCACGCTGCTACCGCAAATAGGAACGGTTGTGAGCACGGCGTGCCTGGCCCACGACATGGGCAACCCTCCGTTCGGACATTCAGGCGAGAAGGCTATCCAAACGTTCTTCACCGAGGGTGCCGGCAATGCTCTGAAAGATAAAGTAAGCCCGGAGTTCTGGGCGGATATCACCCATTTTGAAGGCAACGCAAATGCCTTCCGACTGCTTGCCCACCGCTTCAAGGGTAGGCGCGAGGGAGGTTTCGTAATGACTTACACCACGCTTGCTTCGATAGTGAAGTATCCATTCGCCTCATTGCTCGCAGAAAAAGGGCACGGGAAGTTCGGTTTTTTCTGTTCCGAAAGCCATATTTTCAAGAAAATCGCCGATGAATTGGGCATTATCTGCAAGTCGGCAGAGGGCTGTCCGTTGGAATACGCGCGTCATCCTTTAGTGTATCTCGTCGAGGCTGCCGACGACATTTGCTATGAAATAATGGACATTGAAGACGCCCACAAACTGAAAATAGTGTCTTTTGAGGAGACGGAACGTCTTTTCCTCGATTTCTTCGACGAAAAAGTGCAAGACCACATACGGCGGCGCATCACCGACGAGGGCATAACTGACGACAACGAGAAGGTAGTGTATATGCGTGCCTGTGTCATCGGCGCGCTCGAAAGGGCGTGCGTGGAGGCCTTCATGTGCCACGAGGAGGACATCATGAACGGCGTAATGAAAGGTTGCCTAATCGACAACATTGAGCCGAGGCTCGCCGAAGCATACCAAAAATGCACCATTTTATCGAAACAAAAGATATACAAGAGCAAGCCTGTGCTTGACGTTGAGCTGAGCGGTTTCCGCATAATGGCCACGCTGATGGAGGCTATGACAGAGGCCGCCGTCAATCCCACGCGCTTCTACTCGCGCCAACTCATCAGCAGGGTGAGCAGCCAATACGACATAGCATCGCCCGACCTTGAGACACGCCTCATGGCTGTTATCGACTATATCAGCGGTATGACTGACGTATACGCACTCGATATTTACCAGAAAATCAACGGAATAAGCCTTCCCATTGTTTGATTTCGCCGAAGCGAAATCAAACAATGGGAGTTAAGAATTAAGAGTTAAGAATTACTCTCTTAGCTCTTAATTCTTAATTTCCACAGTTCTCTTTTTCCTTATAGATGACGGTGTTCGCGCCGGAGGTGATTTTCAAGGCTTCGGGATGTTCCTTGATGTAAGAGTCGATGTGGCGGATACGCTTCTCTTCGAGTATCTCGTCAACGGCGATGAGTATGCCGGTTTCCTCCACATCGCCAAAACCGTAGTTTATGGCTGTGCCAAACATCTTCATCGTAGGGCTTAGACCCATATATGCGTTGACAAGAGGCGGGATGTTGTAGCCCAACTTGCGCACCTCACGGTTGAGTATCCTGTAATCCTCCTTGAATGTGTCTTCGCTGAAAAGAGCTTCGAGTTCGGCCTCGTCGGTCTCTATTTTCAACGGTTTCATCGGGATAACGAGGTTGTCCGGATCGTCAAAATGCTTCTTAAGAAAATACAATATCATATCCCTGCCCCTGCGGACGTAAGAGGGATACATCGTCATCTTCCCGAAAAGATATTTTATGTCGGGGCGTATCACGGTGAGTGCGCCGAGACCGTCCCATAGGTTGTCAAGGGCGAAAAGACTCTTAGCGCCCATCTTTGAGCTTTGATAAGCCGGGGCCACGAACGACCTTCCCAGCTCCACCGTCCAAGGAAGGTACTCCTTCATGAACTTCTCCGAGAAATGGAACATATGGCTCGTGGCGAGCACGGGTTGCCCGTCGGCGTCTATGTCGGCCTCGCTTCCGAGCAGATAGCGGTAGCCGCCGATGATTTCCTCTTCCTCAGGGTTCCATACGATGAGCTGTTTGTAGCAGTTGTCGCACGTGTCGAACTCGTCGATGTCCATGCTCTTACCGCTGCCTCCGCCTGCTTCGCGGAAGGCTATTTCGCGCAGACGTCCGATTTCCCTCATCACGTTGGGAGAGTTGTGGGCCGTCACGATATATATTTCGTTATGGCTCTTGTTCGTCATCCTGAGCTGCTTGTCGGGTGTCAGCTCGTTTTTCAAGAGCTGTGTGTCTACCGGCCTTATTATTTCCTGTTCCATTGTGAGAAATGTTGAATATTGTCGTTGTAGTCTGTTTCAGGCGGCTGCCCGCCCTGTGTCATAGTTTGTAAACGATGTCTTGCACGTACTGCGCCCACTGCGCCGGCGTCTTCGCCCTGTCGAATGTCTGCCAGGGTATCGGCTTGCCTATCGCCACGCGGAATGTCCGGTTGCGGTTCTTGTACATCTCGTCGGCGAGGAAGAGCATCGCCACATTGAACTTTATGCCCAAACGCTTGCAGATGTTGGCAAGGTTGTAGAAGAAATCCGAGTTGCGTCCGCCGAAATGTATCGGCACCACGTCGCGCCGCGTCTCCACGCTTTTTGTCACGAAAGTCTTTTTCCAGGGCAGGTCGTGTATCTGTCCGCCTATCCTACGCGAACAGATGCCGGCCGGGAACATCACGATGTGGTTGTCGCCGTGGAAACCGGCCTCAACCATTGCGGGAAAATTGCGGCTCTGCTGCCCGGTCTTGTTAATCGGGATGCAGAGCGGAGCCAATCCGGGGAGGTTCATCAGCAGGTCGTTTACGAGATAGCGGAAGCGTCCGTCGTAATGCCGGCCGATAATGGCGCCGAGGGCCACGCCGTCAACTCCGCCGAGGGGATGGTTGCTGACGAAGGTGTAGAGACGGCCGTCGTCCTTGGCCGGCAGGTTGTCCGCGCCTTCGATGTCGAGCGTCATGCCGAGATATTCGACGCAGGCCTCAAGCCATTCAACGCCCGTGACATCCCTATGGCGCCACAAGAAGTCGTTTACCTCGTCTTGATGGAGTATGTGCTCAAGCCATTTCACCGCCGGGGCGGGCACGTATTTGGCTTTTGCGCCCATCTTTCCCTTGAGTATGGCCCTTACGTCAATGGTCTTCTCCGTGATTTCGTTCATGCTTTCTCTGCTAAAACAATGCAAAAATAATTCAAGTTTTCCAAAAACATTCTTATTTTATCAAAAATATTAGAAATAATAATGATATTGCAATGTTTGCACAATGTTTTTTTTAACACTTAACATATAAAAACAAGCAAAAGCGGCAATCCGACGACTGCGCACGCACCGCCTGCAAGACGGTTGAAGTCCGCAGTGAAGTCCGCCTGCCGTCAGCTCCGGCCATCGCCGCTGCCATTCCTGCGAACGCTTCCCGTTGTGCCAACTTATCATCTTCAGGCACATCCTTGAAAATCACCCATACGCCACTTCAATGAAGCCTGCGCCACACCGGGTCACATCCGGCCCGCACGGCCTTGCGAAAAGTCTGTAACTACCTGACCGTCAACGGCTTACAAAAGGGTATGAATCGCATTGTAAAACATGGCCTTTTACACTGCAATTCATGCCCTTTTGCGTCGCAATTAACGGCCTTTTGCAAAGCAATCCAAGACCTTTATCCTTATTAAAAATAAAAATCGTCATTTTTGTGGGGAAAAGTGGTGAAATGTGGGGAATTTTATTTACCTTTGCTCCGCAAACATGGAGGAAAGCAACCTATGCGTTTTCTTGGCAACATAGAAGCTAAAATCGACTCTAAAGGTCGCGCCTTCCTGCCGGCGTCGTTCCGCAAAGAACTGCAAACGTCCGGCGAGGAGTGCTTAGTCATGCGCAAAGACATTTTCCAGCCATGCCTGGTGCTCTATCCGGCAAGCGTGTGGTATGCCCTCACCGACACCCTGCGCTTGCGCCTCAACCGCTGGGACAGTACCCAGCAAGCCATCTTCCGCCAGTTCATAGCCGACGCCGAAGCCGTGACGTTAGACGCCAACGGGCGTTTCCTCATCCCCAAACGCCACATCAAGGCGGCAGACATCAACCAGACTGTAAGATTTATCGGCATGGATGACACAATCGAAATATGGAGCGACGGGCGCGCCGACGGGCCGTTCATGGATGAGGCAGACTTCGCCAAAACATTCGAGAGCCTGATGAGAACAGACCCCGCAGCCGGCACGGCAGGCAGCCACGGCACTGCGGACGACAACCGATAACAGAGAATGACAACCACCGCTGACACATACCACGTGCCCGTGATGCTCCGCGAGAGCGTTGACGGGCTGGACATCCGTCCCGGAGGCATCTACGTTGACGTAACCTTCGGCGGGGGCGGACACAGCCGCGAAATACTCACCCGGATGGACGCCGCAGGCCGTCTGTTCGGCTTCGACCAGGACGCCGACGCCGAGGCAAACATCATCGGCGACGACAGGTTCACCTTCGTGAGGAGCAACTTCAGGTACTTGGCCAACTGGATGAGATACTATGGCGTGGAGGCCGTCGACGGACTGATAGCCGACCTCGGCGTGTCGAGCCACCACTTCGACGATGCCGAGCGCGGATTTTCATTCCGCTTCGACGCCCCGCTCGATATGCGCATGAATAAACGTGACGGCATGACGGCGGCCGACGTGCTCAACAAGTACGACGAGGCACGCCTCGCCGACGTGTTCTATCTCTACGGCGAACTGCGTACCTCGCGGCGGATGGCCGCCGCCGTAACCAAGGCGAGAGCCGCCAAGCCCATCGTCACCACGCAAGACCTCATTGACGCGACGGCACAGCTGTTCAAGCGCGAACGCGAGAAGAAGGACATGGCAAAGATGTTCCAGGCGTTGAGGATAGAGGTTAACCACGAGATGGACGCCCTACGCGAGATGCTCAAGGCCGCCGCCGCGCTGCTGAGGCCCGGAGGCCGGCTCGTCGTGATAACCTACCACAGCCTTGAAGACCGCATCGTGAAGAACGTGATACGCACGGGCAACCCCCAAGGCACGGCCTGCCAAGACTTTTACGGGCGCATGGAGACGCCATTCGCGGCGGTGAACAACAAGGTGATAACCCCAAGCGCAGCCGAGACCGGGGCCAACCCAAGGAGCCGCAGCGCAAAACTGAGAATTGCGGAAAAGAAAGACAACGACAAATGAACGACAACAAAGAGGATAAGAACTTACAGCCGCAGGAGGGCAAAAGCCGCGAGAATGAAGACACCGCGGCGGCGCAGCTGACCGAAGCAATCAAGGAACAAGCTACAGAAGAGGACGCGCCGCTATCGGCGGGCTATACCCTGCGCAAGATTTTGGGTGGCGACTTTCTGACGGCAGAGGTGATGAGGCGTCAGATAGGAGTGATTATCCTCATCGCTTTCATGACGCTGATTTACGTATCCAACAGGTTCAGCTGCCAGCAAGACCTTCTCGAAATAGCAAAATTGGAAAAAGAACTTATCGACGCGAAGTACAAAGCCCTGGCCAGTTCAAGCGAACTGACGGAGATGTGCCGCGAGAGCAACGTGCTCGAAATGCTCAAGAACAACAAAGACAGCGTGCTGAAAATACCCACACAACCGCCATACATAATAAACGTACCCGAAAATGAGTAGTATGTTCGACAGGAGAAAAATCATCAAGCGCTACAAGGTCGTGGCTTACGCCATGCTCGCCGTGAGCATGGCCATACTCGTCAAGATTATCTATATCGCCACAGTGGAACGCAGCTACTGGATGGCCGTGGCCTCTACGCTTACAAAAGACAGCGTAGACGTTAAGCCCGTGCGCGGCAACATACTAAGCTGCGACGGCCGCCTGATGGCAAGTTCGCTGCCGGAGTTCAGGATGTTCATGGACTTCAAGGCCGGGGGCGAGGAGAACGAGACGCGCGACTCACTGTGGGAGGCCAAGGTTGACAGCATCTGCATGGGTCTGCACGAGATTTTTCCGGAAAAGACGGCGGCCGAATTTAAGACACATCTTGAGGAAGGACGGGCCAAGGGCAGCCGCCACTGGCCTGTATGGAGACGGCGCGTGAGCTACGATGTATTCTCCGAAGTGAAGAAGTTGCCGATATTCTGCCTGTCAAGCAACAAGGGAGGCTTCCACTACGAGAAGTTCAACGCACGCCAACGCCCGTTCGGTTCACTGGCGAAGCGAACGATAGGCGACCTCTACGGAGCGAAAGACACGGCCCAGTTCGGCCTCGAACTGTCGTATGACTCAATCCTGCGCGGCAAGAACGGCAAAATACGCCGCCAGAGGATAAGGGGGGAGAACCTAAACATCACACAGATAGACCCAGTTGACGGCGCGGACATCGTTACCACGATAGACGTGAATATGCAAGACCTGGCCGAGCGTTCGCTCGTGGACGAGCTGAAGAAAGTCGACGGGAACGTGGGCGTTGCGGTAGTGATGGAGGTGAAGACGGGCGACGTCAAGGCCATTGTAAACATGACCAAATGCGCCGACGGGGAGTATTATGAGATAAAGAACAGTGCCGTGTCAGACCTGCTTGAGCCCGGCTCAGTGTTCAAAACGGCGTCACTCATGGTGGCGTTGGACGACGGCGTGGTGGACACCACCTACAAAGTGGACACCGGATGCGGCATTTGGGATATGTACGGGGCCAAAATGCGCGACCATAACTGGCACCGCGGAGGCTACCAGGTGCTGACTTTGCCGCAGACGTTGGAGTACAGCTCGAACATCGGAGTAAGCCGGATAATAGACAAATATTATGGCAAGACCCCTGAGAAGTTCGTCCAAGGGCTCGACCGCGTTGGCATCCGCGAGGACCTGAAACTACCCATCGTTGGCTATGCGCCGCCACGCATACGTATGCCGAAGAAGAACAAGCGCGGCCAATACGTCAACTGGAGCAAGACAGCGCTGCCCTGGATGAGCATAGGATACGAGACACAGGTGCCCCCTATCTCGACGCTGACGTTCTACAACGCCATAGCCAACGGCGGCAAGATGATGCGCCCGCGGTTCGTAAAGGCCGTGATGAAGGACGGCCAAGTGATAAAGGAATACCAGCCGGAGGTGATAAAACAGAGCATCTGCAAGGAAAAGACGCTGCGCGAGATAACCACCATACTTGAGCACGTTGTCAGCCAGGGCCTCGGCAAGAAGGCCGGCTCGCAATCGTTCAAAGTGGCCGGCAAGACCGGAACGGCCCAAATATCGAAGGGTGTGAGCGGATACAAGAGCGGAACGATGAACTATCTGCTGAGCTTCGTCGGCTTCTTCCCCGCCGACGCGCCCCGTTACAGCTGCATAGTGTGCATACAGAAGCCCGGACTGCCGGCTTCGAGCGGCTTCAGCGCATTGGTGTTCCACAATATTGCGGAAGGCATCATGGCGCAGAGCCTGAAGCTCGACGTCACGGACGCACGCGACTCGCTCTCAGTGCTCGTGCCAGATGTGAAGGGCGGAGACATGAACGCCGCACGGCAGGTGCTGGCCGGACTGGGCATAAACACATATCTCGACTGGAACGCGGCGGCCTCGAAGGGCCTGCCCGTATGGGGAACGGCCCGCATGAACAGGTCGGGCGTGACGCTGAACAAGGGCCGGCAGTTGGCCAACGACATCGTGCCCGACGTGAAGGGCATGGGAGCGAGAGACGCCGTGTACATACTTGAGAGCCGGGGAGTGAAGGTGAGACTGCACGGGCGCGGAAAAGTGACAGCCCAGAGCCTCGCCCCTGGTTGCAAAATAAAGAAGGGCGACGTCTGCACCCTGAAACTGGAAATATAAAAAACGACATATATGACACTAAAAGAGATTATAAGGAACCTCCGCCCCGTTAACATAACGGGCAGCACAGACATAGAAATCAAGGGCGTTGACATCGACTCGCGCCGAGTGGCCGGCGGCCATCTGTTCATTGCCATGAAAGGAACGCAGACAGACGGCCACGCCTTCATAGGCAAGGCCGTTGAGCAAGGGGCTGCGGCCATACTGTGTGAGGAGCTGTCGGAGGAGACCGCCGAAGGCGTGACTTACGTGCAGGTGAAGTCAACCGAGGACGCGGCGGGCGAAGCGGCGACACAATTCTACGGCGACCCCTCGCGCAAGTTGAAGCTCGTAGGCGTAACGGGAACCAACGGGAAGACCACCATCGCGACCTTATTATATAATATGTTCCGCAAGCTGGGCTACCGGTGCGGACTGCTTTCGACCGTGTGCAACTACATCGAAGACGAGCAGATACCGGCCGACCACACCACGCCCGACCCGATAGAGCTTAACCGCCTGCTGGCGCGTATGGTGGAGGCGGGATGCCAATACGCCTTCATGGAATGCAGCTCGCACGCCATAGCACAGAAGAGGATAGCCGGATTGAAGTTTGCGGGAGGGATATTCACCAACCTGACACGCGACCACCTCGACTACCATAAGACATTCGAGAACTACCGCGACGCCAAGAAAGCCTTTTTCGACGGACTGCCGAAGGATGCTTTCGCCATAACCAACGCCGACGACAAGAACGGCATGGTGATGGTGCAGAATACCAGAGCCACGGTGAAGACATACTCCACGCAGCGTATGGCTGACTTCCGTGCCAAGATACTTGAATGTCACTTCGGTGGAATGTACCTCGAAATCGACGGGCGAGAAGTAGGCGTGCAGTTCATCGGCAAGTTCAACGTGAGCAACCTGCTGGCCGTCTACGGCGCGGCGGTGATGCTGGGCGAGAAGACCGAAGACGTGCTCGTGGCCATGAGCACGCTGAAGAGCGTGAGCGGAAGGCTCGACCCCGTGCACTCGCCCGAAGGCTACACGGCAATCGTAGACTATGCGCACACGCCTGACGCATTGGAGAACGTACTTAAAGCCATCCACGAAGTGCTGGGCGGCAAGGGCCAGGTGATAACAGTGTGCGGCGCGGGCGGCAACCGCGACAAGGGCAAGCGGCCACTCATGGCGCAGGAGGCCGTAAGGCAGAGCGACCGCGTAATCATAACGAGCGACAACCCGCGCTTCGAGGAACCGCAAGCCATCATCGACGATATGCTGGCCGGACTCGACGCAAAACAGATGAAAAAGGTTGTCAGCATCACAGACCGCAAGGAGGCGATACGCGCCGCCTGCATGATGGCCAAGAAAGGAGACGTGATACTCGTGGCCGGCAAAGGGCACGAGAACTATCAGGAGATACGCGGCGTGAAGCATCACTTTGACGACAAGGAGGTGCTCAAGGAAATATTTGCAAAAGAATAAACACCACCCCACCCCTCCCGAAGGGGAGGGAGCTTAAAATGCTTTTGTGGCGTATGTCTATCCGGCTCATCGGCATCATTTGCCCATTCGCCCCGCTAAAAAGCGGCCCTGCCTAACCGTCTGACAATCAACGACTTTACAAAAGGACACTAACAAGGTTGCAAAAGGACACTAATTACAGCGCGAAAGGCCGTCTTTCACAAGGCAAAAGGCCACGAATTGCGAAACTAAAAATTAACAGATAAAAATTAAAAATTCTGCAATCGGCAAGGCGTTCGTCCTTAACTCCTTAGCGAGCACAGCGAGCGTTCACTCATTTAACTCCCTTAACTACTGAAAAGATTATGTTATACTACCTATTCCGCTTCTTAGAGCAGTTCGGCATCCCTGGCGCCCACGTGTGGGGCTACATATCGTTCCGCTCGCTGCTGGCGCTGATACTGGCGTTAGTCATATCCGCATGGTTCGGCGAGAAGTTCATCAAGTACCTCAAGGGCAAACAAATCACCGAGACGCAGCGCGACGCCAAGATCGACCCCTTCGGCGTGAAGAAAATCGGAGTGCCGTCGATGGGCGGCGTCATCATCATAGTGGCCATTCTTGTGCCCGTGTTGCTGCTGGGCCGTATGCGCAACATCTACCTGATACTGATGATCATCACCACGCTGTGGCTGGGCTTTCTCGGCGGCCTTGACGACTATATCAAGATATTCCGCCACAACAAGGAGGGACTGCCGGGACGGTTCAAAATAGTAGGCCAGGTGAGTATCGGCCTCATCGTCGGCCTGATACTGTGGTACAGCCCGGACGCGAAAATCAACGAAAACCTGGCCATCGAGAAACAGGACGGACAGGAAATGGTGGTGAAGCACAGACCTGAGGCACAAAAGTCACTGAAGACCACCATCCCGTTTGTCAAAGGGCACAACCTCGACTACGCCAACCTGATGAGCTTCTGCGGCAAATATAAGACGGCGGCAGGATGGGTGCTGTTTGTCGTGATGACTATACTCGTGGTGACGGCGGTGTCGAACGGAGCCAACCTCAACGACGGAATGGACGGTATGTGCGCGGGCAACTCGGCAATAATAGGCGTGGCCCTGGGCATCTTCGCATACGTGTCGAGCCACATAGAATATGCCGCCTACCTGAACATAATGTACATTCCGGGGTCGCAGGAGCTTGTGGTATTCCTCTGCGCGTTTATCGGCGCGCTTATCGGTTTTCTGTGGTACAACGCTTATCCGGCACAGATTTTCATGGGCGACACAGGCTCGCTGACCATCGGCGGCATAATAGCCGTCTGCGCGATAATCATCCACAAGGAGCTGATGCTGCCCATACTGTGCGGCATATTCTTCGTAGAGAGCCTGAGCGTAATCATCCAAGTGTGGTACGCCAAGATGGGCACGCGCCGCGGGGTGAAGCAGCGTGTGTTCAAGCGGGCGCCGCTGCATGACACATTCCGCACACAGCAGGAGCAGCTCGACCCTGAAATCAAATACCTGTTCAAGAAACCCAAGGGCGCGATACACGAGTCGAAAATCACCATCCGCTTCTGGATAGTGACGATAATACTCGCCGCCCTGACGATAATAACGCTGAAGATACGATGAATATAGAAGCCCCCACCCGTCCTCCCCGACGGGGATGGGACTGACAGATAAAGACAGAAAGAGCAACAAAAGAAACTTTGCTTCTCCTCACCGGGGAGGTTGGGAGGGGCTAAATATTCACAACATGAAACGCATAGTAATACTTGGAGCCGGCGAAAGCGGCGCAGGAGCCGCAGTTCTGGCAAAGAAACAGGGCTTCGACGTGTTCGTCTCAGACACGTCGGCCATCAAGGACAAATACAAGAAAATGCTCGACGAGCGCGGCATAGCGTGGGAGGAAGGGCGGCACACGGAGGAGAAAATCCTCTGCGCCGACGAGATAATCAAAAGCCCCGGCATACCATGCGACGCGCCGATGGTGAGGAAATGCGAGGAAAAAGGCATCCACATAATCAGTGAAATAGAGTTCGCCGGCCGCTACACCGACTCGAAGATGATCTGCATCACGGGCAGCAACGGCAAGACCACGACAACCTCGCTCATCTACCACATATTCAAAAGCGCCGGCTACGACGCCGGACTGGCCGGCAACATAGGCAACAGCCTCGCCCTGCAAGTGGCCGAAGACCCGCACGAATACTACATTATCGAGCTAAGCTCGTTCCAGCTCGACAATATGTATGACTTCCGCGCCAACATCGCGATACTCCTGAACATCACGCCCGACCACCTCGACCGGTACGGGAACTGTATGCAAAACTACGTGGACGCAAAGATGCGCATACTGCAAAACCAAACAGAGGACGACTCTTTCATCTATTGGAACGACGACCCCGTGATAAAACGCGAACTGAAAAAGTATGACATCCGCGCCATACAGCTGCCGTTCTCAGAACTGAAAGAAGTCGGCTCGATAGGCTACATCGAGGAAGGACAGTATAAAATAGAAAAGCCCACGCCTTTCAATATGGAGCAAGAGGAGCTTAGTCTCACCGGCAAACATAACATATACAACTCGCTGGCAGCGGGAATAGCATCTAACGTGGCCGGCATCAAAAAAGAGTTCATCCGCAAAAGCCTGAGCGATTTTCCCGGCGTTGAGCACCGGTTGGAGAAAGTGACAAAGGTAGGCGGGGTGCAATATGTCAACGACTCGAAGGCGACCAACGTGGATGCGTGCTGGTATGCGCTGGAAAGCATGAAGACGCCCGTAATCCTCATCATCGGCGGAAAGGACAAAGGCAATGACTACAACGCCATAAAAGACTTGGTTAAAGAGAAGTGCGCAGGCCTCGTCTACCTCGGCGCAGACAACACAAAGCTGCACAACTTCTTCGACGGGATGGGCATCCCGGTGCGCGACACACACTCAATGAAGGACTGCGTGGCCGCCTGCTACGAGATGGCACGCCCAGGTGACACCGTCCTTTTAAGCCCCTGCTGCGCCAGCTTCGACCTGTTCAAAAACATGGAAGACCGCGGCGAACAGTTTAAGGAACTGGTGAGGAAACTTTAAATAACATGAAAGTTAAAGAATTTAGATAAGTTATAGAAGCTAAAGCCGTTAGCTTTTCGGATTAGCCAATGCCGCTTACCTTAAATTATAACGGCTTTAACGTCCATAACCCTCTAACTTCCATATCTTCCTGACAACCACAAATAAAACAATCATGCTCAAAGACAAGACATCCGAAGGCAAGTTCAAGGGCGACGCCGTTATCTGGACAGTGTTCCTCTTCCTGTGCCTGATAAGCATCATCGAGGTGTTCAGCGCGTCAAGTAACCTGTCGTTCAAGAGCGGCAACTTCCTCGGCCCGGTAATAAAGCACGGCGCGCTGCTCGCCGTCGGCACGGTGGTTATGATTTGCACGATGAACATAAAGTGCCGATACTTCAAGATAGTGACACCCTTCGCCCTGCTCCTTTCTCTCCTGATGCTGATCATCGTGCTGTGCGTAGGCGAAAGCACCAACGGCTCACAGCGATGGCTTGACTTCCTCGGCATACAGTTCCAGCCGTCAGAGATAGCCAAAGGCGCGCTCATCCTCGCCACGGCACAGATACTCAGCGCGATGCAGACGCCTGACGGGGCCGACAAGCGGGCGTTCAAATACATCCTGATAGTATGCGGATGTATTGTGCCGCTAATCATGGTCGAGAACCTCTCCACGGCCGTGCTGCTGTGCACTGTGGTGTTCCTGATGATGTTCATAGGCAAAGTTCCAAAGGCGCAACTCGGCCGGCTGCTTGGCGTTATTATGCTTGCCTTGATCTTGGTAGTGTCGATGGTGATGGCTTTCGGCCACGACAAGGAGCGCGAAACAGCCGGCTCACCCAAGCAGATGATGGTGCAACAGCAGGAGAAAGAGGAAGACGAGCACGTGTTGGAAAAGGTTTTCCACCGCTTCGACACATGGAAGGCACGCATTGACCACTTCCTCAGTAATGACTACGTGCCACCGTCGGAGGTTGACATCCTCGGCAAAGATGCACAGACGGCACACGCCAACATAGCCATTGCATCGTCGAACATAATAGGCAAAGGCCCCGGCAACTCTGTTGAACGCGACTTCCTGTCTCAAGCCTTCTCTGACTTCATCTACGCGATAATCGTTGAAGAACTCGGCATCATCGGCGCCGTAATTGTCTGTATGCTTTACATCGTGCTGCTGTTCCGCACGGCCACCATAGCCAACCGCTGCGCCAACACCTTCCCCGCACTGCTGATAATGGGCTTCGCCATGCTGCTCGTAGTGCAGGCTCTGTTCAATATGTCCGTGGCAGTGGGTCTCGTACCTGTCACCGGACAGCCACTGCCCCTGATAAGCAAGGGAGGAACGTCCACGATTATCAACTGCGTGTACATCGGAATTATCTTAAGCGTCAGCCATTCGGCCAAGAAGAAAGACAAAGCAGAGCCCGCTACAGAACCCGCCGTTGCAGCATAAACGCGGCTATGACACCCGGAAAGCACAACACCTACGCTGACAAGAAACAAGGACTGTTATGGAAGTAAAGATTGAAGAAAGCTGGAAACAGCACATCGGGGCGGAATTTGACAAACCATACTTCGCCGCCCTTACCGCATTCGTACGCGACGAATACCGCCGGGGCACGTGTTACCCGCCGGGAAAGCTCATTTTCAACGCCTTCAATCTGTGCCCGTTCGACAAGGTGAAGGTTGTAATCATCGGCCAAGACCCCTACCACGAACCGGGACAGGCACAGGGATTGTGCTTCTCGGTGAACGACGGCGTGCCGTTTCCACCATCGCTTGTCAACATTTTCAAGGAAATACAGGCTGATACGGGCACGCCCGCACCACAGAGCGGCAGCCTCATAAGATGGGTAGAACAGGGCGTACTGCTGCTCAACGCCACGCTTACAGTGCGCGCCCACGCCGCCGGCAGCCACCAAAGACACGGCTGGGAAGAGTTCACCGACGCTGCAATAAGGGCATTGTCAGCCGGACGCAACCATCTCGTGTTCATCCTCTGGGGCAGCTACGCGCAAAGCAAAGCGCAGCTTATCGACGCCTCGCGCCATCTGATACTGCGCTCGGCCCACCCGTCACCGTTGTCGGCCCACCGCGGTTTCTTCGGCAACCACCACTTCAGCCTCACCAACCAGTACCTCCAGAAATATGGCATAGAACCGATAAAATGGTAGAATTTAATTAAGAGTTAAGAATTAAGAAAAATACCATCGTAAGCAATAGGCAAAACATTTCTTCTTAATTCCAAACTCTTAACTCTTAATTAAACAAAGCATTTCTTCTTAATTCTTAATTAAATATGGATTTACCTATAATACAAGTGGGCGGCGTCCTCGTGTCGCCAGACATCATAACAAAGACTTTCTGCTGCGATCTCGACGCCTGCAAAGGCGCGTGCTGCGTGGAGGGAGACGCCGGAGCACCTGTCACGCTCGATGAAATCGGCGAAATCGAGGACGCACTTGACACCGTGTGGAGTGATATGTCAGCCGCCGCACAAGCCGTGGTTGACCGCCAAGGCGTAGCCTACAACGACCGTGACGGCGAACTTGTGACAAGTATCGTTGGCACGAAAGACTGCGTATTCACCTGCCACGAGGACGGCATCTGCCTCTGTCTGCTCGAAAAGGCTTACCGCAACGGCAAATCAAAATTCTGCAAACCCGTCAGTTGCGCACTATACCCAATACGCGAAAGGCGGCTGAGCAACGGTCTCACCGCGCTAAACTACCATGAGTGGAGCGTCTGCGAGGCGGCCCGCAAAAAAGGCGCTGCCATCGGTCTGCACGTCTACGAGTTTCTGAAAGAGCCGCTCGTGCGCCGCTTCGGTCAGTCATGGTACGACGAATTGACATTCACGGCTGCCGAGATGCGTCACCAAGGATACATAAAATAAATTTTACTAACAGCGTAACCACACCAAGGCTATGCTGTTTTTTTAATAAACAGTCAATCAACAAACAACGAAATTACAACAAAATCAAGTGACTTACGGCGTTATCAGGGGTCAGTAGATTTTTAGTGGGGATAAATTTGTTAGCTTACAGAACAATCCATTATTTTGCAGTATGGAAAACGATTATT
>CALUGX010000020.1 GCA_944320285.1 uncultured Prevotella sp. | reverse complement strand
CATTAAATGCTTAAAGACTTTCGGCACAACTGGATATGAAAAGAGGGTGTACCTGAATTTTGATACACCCTCATTTTATCGTGCAATATGTGCCCTTTTATCGTGCAATATGTGCCCTTTTAGAACGTGAAAGGACACGATGCAGATAAGAAACTGTTTTTGAATTTTTTTGTTCGATGTTAATAAAGAATGTCACAATCCGGTAAAAATCAAAACAGTTTCTAAATATCAGTATTTTATTATCACCGTAACCTTGGCCGAATAATATTCGGTCTCGCCATTCCGACGGGTGTAAGGGGCGGTGCAGCGCAGCATATATATGCGGTTTTGGCGCGGCGTGCGCACAGTGAGCATCAGCGTCAGGCCGTCTTTGGTGCGCTTCTCGGCGAAGTTGCCCGTGGAAGCCTCGCGCTTGAAGGCGTCGATGAACTTGTCCATGCCGGTGTAGCTCAGCTCGAGCACGTTGACAACCTTCTTCACCCGGCGCGTGGCGGGGTCGCGCTCCACGGCTGAAGTGTAGCGGCTTGTGCCGCGTGACGAGAATTTATCCATCATCCTGTCTATGCTGTTCTGGGCTGCGACTTGCGCCACGGCCACGGCCATCAGCAGTGAGGTTGCTATTGTCCTGAGTGTGTTCATAGCCTTCATGTTTATTCGTTCAACATCTGTTCCACTTCCTTCTGCATATCCGGGTCGTCAATGTTGTCGAGCACGTCTTGTTCGGCAGAGTCGATAAAGTCGCTGGCCGAACGGCTCTCTATTCGCCGGGCGTCGTCGAGGGCCTGCTCTATGTCGCCCCGGATAGCGCCCAAGTCGTCGATGCGCCGCCCGTTCTCTATGACGTAGCTGCCGCCGTAGAGACGCGCCAAGGCCCGGTTTTCTCGGTAGTCGGAGTAGAGGGCGAGGCACAGGGCGAGAGCAAGCGCAGCCGCCGTGCCCACGGCCACGCGGCGCAGTGTGCGTATGATGGGCGTGCGGTGCGGTTGCGCGTCGCCCATAGAGGCGAAGGCAGCGAACACGGGGCGCAGCCGCTCAAGCTCGGCGGGCAACCGCTTGCGGCGGAACAGCCTGTATAGGCGGGTCTCCTCGGCGTTGGTCGTGTCGCCGGCGAAGAAGCGGTCGGCGAGGCGTTCTATCTCTTTTATCTTCTTATTGTTCATGTCTCAAATCGTCAAGATAATGTTTCTTTATGGCCATGCGTGCCCGGCTGAGCTGCTTGCGCACGGCGGCCTCGTTAGTCCCGGTCAGCCGGGCTATGTCCGCCGTGCGCATACCGTCGATGTGGCGCAGGCGTATCATCACCTGTTGCGCCGCCGGCAGTTTGTCGATCACCTGCATCACGCGCGTAAAGGCGTCTTCTCCGGCGTTGGCGTCAGTCGTGTAGGCTTGTTCGGGACATTCCGCCACGGGAGTGGTGCGGCGTCGGCGCAAGTAGTCGATGCACAGGTTCCTGACAACGGCGCGGGCCAGGGCGTCGAGCGGCAGGCGCAGTTCTTCGCGCATGGCCCACAGCTTAGCCAGCGTGTCTTGCGCAGCGTCTTCGGCATAGCGCGCATCGCCCAGCGTTCCGGTGGCCACGGCCACGAGCATTGGGCGCAGCCGCTCCGCCTCGCGTTCAAAGTCGTCCGTTGTCATGCCTGTGTTTTTGTGGAAGTAATGTTTTTTTTTTATGAATCAGAACTTGTTGAGGCCTGACGTGTCGATTTTCGATATTCCCGAACCGTTAAACTCGGTGTTGTCAGCCGTGCCTGAGAGTTTCACTTTTACGTTGCCGCTTGCTTCAACGTTGATGTCTTTGCAATCTACGTTGAGATTAAAGTCGCCGACGCCGCTGCAATTTAGCTTGGCCGTGTCTCCGCTGAAGTTGATGTCGTATTTACAACGGCCGTAAATCGTGATGTCGAGGACGTCGGCCTTCAGCGTGCATCCTTCCGTATCCGTTCCCGAATTGTTGATTGTTATGCTCTTGGCGGTGATGTCGCGGTCGTTTTTATAACGCCCGTGGTTGGTGAAGTCGTAGCTCCCGCTTACGTTATACGATGCGTCCGACGTGCACGCTCCGCTGTTGTTGATATTTACTGATGAGCTTTTAACGATGCCCGAAATATTCATCCGCCCGTGATTTTCAATTTCCGTGGTTGACGTGGCGGCCTTGCCGCAGTCAAAATCCAACACTCCGCTGTTGTTGACGTCAGTCGTGCCGATGTCCGTCCGTTCCGTCTTGACGTCCGCCCTGCCGTGGTTTTCAATCTTGAAGCATGACTGACGTTGATTGCCTGTTATGCTGATGGCGTTGAATGATAATACTCCGCTGTTGTTGACGCTCATTTTGCCGGTTGAGACTGTGCCTGTGGTGAAGCTCATCCTGCCGTAGTTCTCGATGTTCTCTATGGCAGGCGCGGTGATGTCAAGTCGCAGTTCAGTGCCGGATTTGCCGTTGTCAATGTTGGCATTGTTCTTTTTGGGGGCTATTTTCAGCGTGCCGTTGCTTACCGAGATGTCCGTTGCGGCTATGGTTCCGGCCCCGCCGCTCACTGTCACTTTGTAGTCGTTGCCCTGCGTGTAGCTTATCACCACGTTCAGCGACGAGTTTATTTCCTTGAAGTGCTTTAGGTTGAGCGTCTTTGTGACGTTGCCGTTTGTGCCCATGTCTGCAACGTCGGTGATGCCTACGGCTGCCGCTTCTTTGGCCGTGCCGCCGCAGGCTGATAGCGAGAATGCCGCTGTGACGACGGCCAATGTCAATGTCTTAATGTCCATAATGTCTCCTTTTTTAATGTTTAAGTTCTGTTTATAATACGGGGAGAATGCTGTTTTTGTGACACGGAAATAAACTTTTTTTGCTTAAAATAAAGTAAAAACAAATATCCGCAGATTGATGCTTTAAGTTTGTCAGCTAATTAGCCCATTCATGAAATAAAAAAACTGCGCCGCACGGAAATGCGGCGCAGCCGGAAGAAACAAGACCGGTGTTAAATCTCGAATGTCTTTACCACCGTTCCGTCGTAAGTCTCGACTTCGATGCTTACCACATCGCCCTCCGTAAGTCCGGTGGATAGGCGTGAAAGGGCTATGCTGACATACGTGCCGGCGCTGTAATATTCAGGTACTCCGGCCTGGTCGTGGTAAAGTCGCAGGCGTATCAGCTTAGAGCCGTCGGTCTGTGTGTCCGTGCCTTCATGCACGATGCCTATTGTCTGCGGGTCTTGCTTGCCGTCGGTTGTACCCGTTTTTATTTGCAGGCCTAAGTTGATGTATTTGCCGTTGGCACTTTCCCATGCCGTTTCAAGCGTCACGGGGTCGGTCTTGATGCCGCCCTCCACGTACGCCGCGTCGATGATTTCAGGCACGAGCACCTGTTGCACGGCCAGCGGTTCGGCGGTCGTTGCGCCCTGTGCATCGGTGTTTGGGTTATAGTAAAACAGTGCACGATACACCGTGTCGGGCTTCGACGCCCATTCCAATGCCACGGGCGGTTCAAGCTCAAAGCGTGCTCCGTCGTCGGTTTCGATGCTCACCATATTGGAGTAAGCGTCCGTGCGGGCTTCAACGAAGTCGGCCCGCATCCTTGAAAGTGCGCCGTCACCGGTGTCATAAGTGTCTGTGCCACAAGCCGCAAACACGGCAACGGGCAACAGCAGGGCAAGTCTTGTCAGTATTTTCATCGTATGGCTTTCAGGTGGTTGACGGCGGGGTTGGCATACATGGTGAGCATACGCTCGCGGAGGAAGGCCTCGTCCTTGTTAGGAATGTCGATTTTCGCCATCTGCCCGGTTATGTATTTGTCGAACGTCTCGCGTTCCGTGTCCGTATAGCGGTCGGCGTGCGCAGCGTTGCCGGCCAGGTAGTCAAGCGCGATGAAGTTTGCCGGGTATAACCTGTAGTTGCGGTGTATCTCGTGGTCGATGTGTGCAGCTATTATGTCGAACACTTCCGTTTTTGGCGTGCCGGGGTCGATTGTGCCCAGCCAGGCGTCGATGCACGGCGCGCATTGGTAGTGGACGCGCCCCTTGAAGCCCATGATTCCCGTACGCATACTCGTAACGTCGTCTTCGGCTGACTTCTTCCATGCGGGGTTGTCGCGTTTCAGTTGCATTTCGGCTGCCTTCAGGTAGTCGCAGGGGTCGTACTCATACGAGATTGTCAGCGGCACGATGTGCAGTGAGCGCAGCTTCTCCACGACGCTGCCCTTGCTTCCGCCTATTGCCATCATCTTCAGTATGGCGGGCTGCGTGCGGTCGTCGGAGTCTTTCGCGCGCCCTTCACGCTGGGCTATCCAGATGTTGTCGCGTTTCACTTCGATGACGTAGTGCATATAGTCAGACATCACGCGACTTGCCGCCAGCGTTTCTCGCGGTGACAATCCACGCCTTACGATGAACGATTTGTTCACCCTTACCAAGTCTTTTACCCACGGCAGTGACAGCAGGTTGTTGCCGATGGCTATCTCGCAGGTGGTCTTGAAGCCCACGTCGATGAGCAGTTTGTCTAAGAAGCCGGAGTCTAACACGATGTCCCTGTGGTTGCTGACAAACGTGTAACGGCCTTCCACGTCGATTGCCGAGGCGTCCATGTCGCAGCCTGTAGTCAGTTTGTCGGCCAAAGACTGCACGAAGCCGTAACAGAAATTGAGCTGGAAGTCTAAGTTTGTTTTGCACGCAAACATCTTCTCACGTACTTTCTCAAATGGTACGCCGGGCACGGCGAAGGCCATAACCTGCCTGAATTGCGGGTCGGCGAGAAGCCTCTCGTACACTTGGGGCAACTCTTCCGGCTCGAATGGGCGTATGGAATCAAATTCTGCGGGAACTTTCATGATATGCGTTTTGTTGTTTTAAGTGGTTAAAAAGTAAAGGAGGTAAGAAGTTAAGGCAAATGTTTTGTTGGAAAAGACGGAAATTCCTACAATTATTAAAGCATTTGTCTTAACTTCTTACCTCCTTTATTTCTTAACCACCGGTAATAAAAGAATTTATCTGAACTGGTTTTCCACAATGTCAGTGAGCACGTCTGTGATGTTGAGGCCTGCTGCTTTGACTTGTTGTGGAATGAAACTTGTGGCCGTCATGCCCGGAGTTGTGTTTACCTCAATCATGTTCACCTTGTCAACCTCTTGTCCGTCGCTGCCTTTGCCGCGGCTTATGATGTAGTCGATGCGTATGATACCGTTGCAGTGCAGGATGTCGTAAATCTGGCTTGTGATTTCCTCCACACGTTTGGTCGTTTCAGGTGATAGGCGCGCCGGGGTTATTTCCTGTACTTGTCCGTTGTATTTCGCGTCATAATCGAATATTTCATGCTGCGTTACAACTTCCGTCGCAGGCAGTACGACGCTGTTCTCGTGTGTCTTGTAGCAGCCTATCGAGATTTCGGTTCCTTCTATGTATTGCTCTACCATGACATCTTCGCTTTCGAGCATGGCCTTTCGTATGGCCGGGGCCAGCTGGTCTTTGTTCTTTACTTTCGACACTCCGAAGCTGCTGCCGTCGGCCGCCGGCTTCACAATGCACGGCATCCCGATGCGTTTCTCGATTTCGTCGTCGCTGACAATTTCCTCGTATCCTTTGCGGATAAGCAGGCTGTCGGCAACGCGGACGCCGTATCCGCGCAAGTATTGGTTGAGCACGAACTTGTTGAAAGTAAGTGCTTCTACGAGCACGCCGCTTGTAGAGTAGGGCACATGCACAAGCTCGAAGTAGCCTTGCAGTATGCCGTTTTCTCCCGGTGTGCCGTGTATCGTGATGTAAGCGTAGTCAAATTGTACGAGTTTCCCGTTTTCCATGAACGAAAAGTCGTTACGGTCAATGGGCGCGGTAGTGCCGTCTGGCAGGTTTACGTGCCAGTCGAGACCTTTCACAACGACAATGTAGACGTTGTATCTTTCCTTGTCGAAGAATGAATAAAGCCCTTGTCCTGAGCGTAAAGAGACGCCATATTCCGAGGAATCTCCCCCGCATACGATGGCAATGGTTCTCTTAAGATTTTTCATAAAGTTATTGTTGTTTTAATGCGTTACCTTTAATATATGTCCGCCATTTGTCTAATAGTTCCTGCATATCGGCCGGCATGGGTGATGTGAAGTCTGCTTGCTTGCCTGTGGAGGGGTGCATGAAGCCCAGTGTGCGGGCGTGCAGAGCCTGCCGCGGGCATATTTTGAAACAATTTTCAATGAACTGTTTATAACTGCCGGTGCGGTTGCCGCGCAGTATTTCTGTGCCGCCATACCGCTCGTCGCCGAACAGCGGATGACCGATATGCCTCATGTGAGCCCTTATCTGGTGGGTGCGACCGGTTTCGAGGATACATTCGACAAGCGTGACATAGCCAAAGCGTTCCATCACGCGATAGTGTGTTACGGCGTGTTTGCCTACTTCGGAGTCCGGCGGGAACACAGCCATACGCATCCTTTCCTTCGGGTCGCGTCCGATGTTGCCCTCAATCCGCCCTTCGTCTTCGGCGAAGTTGCCCCACACCAAGGCGTTATAGCTGCGGTGAGTGGTCTTGTTGAAGAACTGTACGCCGAGCTTCGTCTTTGCGTTAGGCGTTTTTGCTATTACCAACAGACCGCTCGTGTCCTTGTCTATGCGATGTACCAATCCTACTTCAGGGTCGTTGGGGTCGTATGTGGGCACGTCTTTCATGTGCCATGCCACGGCGTTCACCAATGTTCCGTGCCAGTTGCCGCAGCCCGGATGCACTACGAGGCCTGCCGGCTTGTTGATGACCATCAGTTCCGAGTCTTCGTAAACGATGTCGAGCGGGATGTCCTCCGGCTCTATCGTGTTGTCGTATTGGGGATGGTCGAGCATCAGAGTTATCACGTCGAGCGGGCGGACGCGGTAGTTGCTTTTTACCGGGCGGTCGTTTACGTGCACGAAACCGGCGTCGGCTGCGCGCTGGATTCGGTTGCGGCTGGTGTGTTGCAATTTCTTCAGCAGGAACTTGTCTATGCGCAAAGGTTCCTGCCCTTTGTCCACAACGACACGCAGGTGCTCATAAAGCTCCTGTCCCTCATCGTCTTCTATTTCGTCGATATAGTCTTCAGCCATGTTCTGTCAGCTTATTGCAACGGGCGTGTCGGTTCGCGTCATTGTTCCGGGCCTGTCACCACTTCAAACTCGTCAACTTCACTTTCTGCTTCCGGCCCTGTATAGAACACGCCGTCCGCTTGCATCGGTTGCGCCACAGAGTCCTCTTCTCCGTAAAAATAATCGTCAGGATTGGCGAACACGACGGAGTCTTCCATATCGCGCATACCGTCACCCACCTGTAGCACGAGCACGTCGTTCACTGACACTTTCTCGCCGGTGCGCAGCATCCTGCCCTTCGACTTCAGCCCGTACACCCAGTCTTTCTCGCCCGGTATGTATTCCGTCGGCCCCACTTTGAAGCCCATCGCCGTCAGTTTTGCGCGCGCCTCGCGGTACGAGCAGTTGTCGATGATGTCGGGTATCGTTAGCGTCGGCGAGTGCGACGAGTTGATAACGACATATACCACGCGCCCCGATTTCACCTCCTTGCCGGCTTCGGGCGATTGTTCGAGTATGCAGTCGGGCGGCAGGGTTTTCACGTAGCCCGTGTCGCTCACCACCACTTTCAGCCCGTTGGCGGTGAGTATGTGCTCCGCATCGGCGAACAGTTTGCGCCTTACGTCGGGCACGGCAATCTTCTCCCCGTGGTGGGTGTATATGTCGATACCTGCTTTTACGCCCCAGCACAGCAGGATTACGACAAGCAGCATCGCGGCGAGGTTGAGCCAGAGCCGCGTGCTGAAGATTTTTCTGAAGAAATCCTTGGTCTGCATCCTTGTTGTTTGTTTGTCGTGGCGTTAGCGCATAGCGCGGCCGGCCGTTGGCAATGATTATGCAAAGGTATGAAAAAAACAGAAAGAAGCAAAGACATTGCTTTACTTCTTTCTCTTTACTGTTCAAAAAAATCTTACGGCCCTGCGGTTATTTTCCGTGGTGCTCGTTTGAAACGGTGAGTTTCTTACGCCCCTTTGCGCGACGTGCGGCAAGCACGCGGCGACCATTCTTTGTAGCCATTCTTTCGCGGAAGCCGTGCTTGTTCACTCTTCTCCTGTTGTGCGGCTGAAATGTTCTCTTCATGTTCGTCTATTTATTTATTGTTATTTGTTTTCACGCTTTGGGCTGCAAAAGTACATATTTCTTTTTAAATAACCAAGAAATATGTGTTTTTTAGCCTGTTGTTTTATGCTTTTTTCTGAAAAAATAGTAACTTTGCAGCCTGAAAGTCAGCATTTTGGGTGAAGGCGCACATCATTGGCGGCGTCCTTCCGGTTTGCTTCTTCGAGGCTTGAGTATATTAAATTACACAAATAAATATGATTAACTCACAGGAAATTAAGAAAGGTACATGCATCCGCATGGACAATCAGGTATGGATTTGCATCGACTTCCAGCACGTAAAGCCCGGTAAGGGCAACACCGTTATGCGCACGAAGCTGAAGAACGTAACCGACGGCCGCGTGCTTGAGCGCACGTTCCAGATTGGTTTCAAGCTCGAAGACGTGCGTATAGAGCACCGTCCTTACCAGTATCTGTATGAAGACCCAACGGGGCTTATCTTCATGAACCAGGAGACTTTCGAGCAGATACCTATCAACCGCGACGCAATCATCGGTGTTGACTACATGAAAGAAGGCGACGTTGTAGAGGTCGTAACCGACACTACGGACGGCACCATCCTTTATGCCGAGATGCCCGTGAAGACCAATCTCCGCGTTACCCACAGCGAGCCGGGTGTAAAGGGCGATACAGCCACCAACGCTACCAAGCCCGCTACGCTTGAGACGGGCGTCGAAGTGCGCGTACCGCTCTTCATCAACGAGGGCGACCTCATCCAGATCGACACACGCGACGGCAGCTATCTCAGCCGCGTGAAGGAATAACTCCTGTCTCTTAGGAGTTAAGAACTTAGGGAGTAAAGGAGTTAAGATAAATGCTTTATGGCATAAACGTTGCCGAAATGCACCATTTGTCTTGACGCCTTTACTCCTTAATTTTTTTGTTTGCCGACAGCTTTATGGCTGAAAATGTCTCCCTGAAGCATCTGTCTTGACTCCTTACCTTTCGCTGCATGAAATTGAGAGCATTAGTCTTAACTCTTTTACTATATAACTCCTTAACTCCTAAACTATAATGAAGTACTCATTCATCGTTCCCGTTTACAACCGTCCAGACGAGGTAGACGAACTCCTGGCAAGCCTGCTGACGCAGACCGTCACAGACTTTGAGGTCGTCATCGTTGAAGACGGAAGCTCAACGCCGTGCAAGGAGGTCTGTGACAAGTATGCCGACAGGCTCCGTCTGTATTATTACATGAAGCCGAACAGCGGCCCCGGCCAGAGCCGCAACTACGGAGCGGAGCGTGCTAAGGGGGAATATCTCATCGTTCTCGATTCTGACGTCGTACTGCCCGAAGGCTATCTTCGCGCTGTTGACGACGAGTTGTGCCGCGAGCCCGCCGACGCTTTCGGCGGTCCGGATCGCGCCCACGACTTGTTCACCGACACCCAGAAGGCCATCAGTTACTCGATGACGAGCTTCCTCACCACGGGTGGCATCCGCGGCGGCAAGAAGAAACTTGACAAGTTTTACCCGCGTTCTTACAACATGGGCGTGCGCCGCGACGTCTACCTGCGTCTCGGAGGCTTCTCGAAGATGCGCTTCGGCGAGGATATCGACTTCAGCATACGCATATTCAAGGCCGGTTGCCGCTGCCGCCTGTTCCCGGAGGCATGGGTGTGGCACAAGCGGCGCACCGACTTCCGCAAGTTCTTCCGCCAGGTGTTCAACAGCGGCATCGCCCGCATCAACCTTTATAAGAAATACCCCGAATCGCTCAAGCTCGTCCATCTGCTGCCGATGGTGTTCACCGTCGGCGCCACGGTTCTCGTGCTGACTTCCGCCGTAGGCCGCGCACTGATGCACTATGACGATTTGCACCGTTGGTATTGGCTTTGCGCCGGGCCTTGGCTGCCTATCCTGCTTTACTGCCTGCTCATCCTTGTAGACTCTACTGCCGCCAACAGGAGCCTGAAGGTGGGGCTGCTCAGCGTCCCCGCCGCCTTCATCCAGCTCTACGGTTACGGCTGCGGCTTCCTCACGGCGTGGTGGAAACGGTGCGTCAAAGGTCAAGACGAGTTCCACGCTTTCGACAAGACATTTTATAAGTGAGAGTTGAGAATTGTGAATTGAAAATTATGATTACCTTCAGTGGCATTGCAGGTCATCCGTCTTGTTTCGCTCGGTTCTCCATAGATATGGAACATTGATGCCGGGCGCAGATGGACGGCACAATTCTATTATGTTAAAGTTGGATATTGAGCATGAATGAACAGACAATGTTGCCAAAGAAAGAAAATGTAATACAAGATAAGACCGCTGCTTACGCCATACGCATAATCAGGCTGTATCAGTATTTGACGGATGTAAAGCACGAGCAGACCATTTCCAAGCAGATTTTGCGTAGCGGGACAAGCATCGGGGCAAATACGGCGGAAAGTCGGAATGCCCAAAGTAAAGCTGACTTCATAAGCAAGTTGAATATTGCGTTGAAAGAAGCTGACGAGACGGCTTTCTGGTTGAAAACATTGTATGGCGGCAATTATATCACAGAAAGACAACTGCAATCCATGCTTGCTGACAACGCGGAAATAATACGCATCTTGGTAAAAATAATAAAAACTTCAAAAGAGAATATGGGAATATAACCGTAACGGAACAAGGGTAATCATAATTTTCAATTCTCAACTTTCAATTTTCAATTAGTAGTGTCATGCAAAAACTTTCAATCAACCAATGGGCTGAGGAGGACCGCCCGCGCGAGAAGATGATGAGGCTCGGACCCGGTGCCTTGTCGAACGCAGAGCTCTTGGCAATACTCATCGGCTCGGGCTCGCAGGACGAAAGCGCGGTTGACCTGATGAAGCGCGTGCTGGCCGACTGCGGCAACAACCTCAACACACTGGGCAAGAAGACCATCGCCGAACTTACCAGCGGGCGCTACAAAGGGCTCGGCCCGGCCAAGGCTGTCACCGTGCTTGCCGCCTGCGAACTGGGCAAGCGGCGGCAGCGTGAGGTCGCCGAGGAGCGCCGTCGCTTCGACACCGCTCAGGCAATATATGAGTATATGCGCCCGCAGATGCAGGACTTGGGTGAGGAGGAGGCGTGGGTAATGCTGATGAACCGGAACTTCGGGCTCATCAACTGCGTGCGCCTGTCTCACGGCGGCATCACCGAGACGGCCGTTGACATACGTCTTGCCATAAAGAACGCCCTGCTATGCAACGCCACGGTCATCGCCCTCTGCCACAACCATCCCAGCGGCAACGCCCGCCCCAGCGGTGACGACGACCGTCTGACGCAGCGCATGAAGAAGGCTTGCGAGCTGATGCGCATCCACTTTCTTGACCACCTCATCGTCACCGACGGCCGTTATTACAGTTATACCGAGGCAGGAAGACTCTGATTGGGGAGTGAAAAGGTGAGAAGGGAGAAAGGTGAGAAAGAGGGCGTAGTCCTGTCTGTTTTTCCGGTTTCCCTATTATCCCTGCTTCCTCTGCTCTCCCGGTTCTCTCATCTCTCCCTGCACCCTCTGCAAAAGGCCACATATTGTGTGCTAAAAGGACACCTTTTATAATATGCTGAATATCAGTTGGTTGCGTGCTGTGTGTCGTGCGTGGTCTAAATTGCCCCCTCGAACTTGACCTTGCCGTCGTCGCTTACCGAATATCTTAGCTGGTAGTACACGGTTGAAGTCTTCCCTGCGTTAGTCACTGTCTCCTTGCCTTCCTCCACGACGTTGAACACCAGTTCCATCGGGCTTTTGTCAAAGGTGTTCATCTCGAAGCTCTCCATAGATTTGTAAGTGTACCCCTTCGGGATGAGTGCTTTGGCGTCTTCTATTATCTTGGTGTATTTCGCCGCGTCGAGTTTGTCAAGTTCAAGTGCCGGATACTCCTTCGGGTCGTCATATTTGTCGCCTTCTGCAAAGCTGGTGTCGTCAAGGTCGGAGGCTTTCCATCCCAAAGATGGGTGGAATGACTGCTGCCATGCCTTGCCGTCCTTGTCTATCATGTAGAAGCGTACTGACGCTACCTCGCCCGTAAGCTCGTCCTGTCCGGCACCTTCGCTCCAGTCTACCGACACGACTTTCCATTGAGCAGGGTCGAAGTTTGCCTTGGCCAGCTCCTGGGCTTTCTTTAAAACGTCAGGCGAATCCGTCTTCATTCCGCCAAGTTTTGATGCAATGTCACCACATGACGCCATTACCAACGTCACGAGGGCGAGCAAAATAATTCTTGATTTCTTAAGCATAAGGTTTTTGTTTTATTAAGGTTAGACATAAAGTTTACACATCACAATGTCCCAAACGGGAACGGCCGCTGCCTATAATGTTTTACAAAAATAGGCATTTTATTACCCCCCCCCGAAAAAAATTAACATTATATAAGAAAATATAATATGATGTTAGCAGTTTAGAGCCTTTCTCCGGCTATATCTTCGGAAAGGTTAGGGTTGGCTTTTAAAATATTTTTGCGTATCTTTGCCTACGTATTATGGAATATAACGATTATCTCGACCATGCCGTCGGTTTGCTCCGACGGCTCATAGCCACGCCGTCGGTGAGCCGAGACGAGGCGCGTGCGGCCGACGTCATGGAGGACGTAATGTGCGCTTGCGGTCTGTCGCCGCGCCGTGAGGCCAACAACGTGTGGGCCGTAAGCCCGTATTTTGACGATAACAAACCCACGCTGCTGCTCAACGCGCACATCGACACCGTGAGGCCCGTGGCTTCGTGGACGCGCGACCCCTTCTCGCCCGACATCGTTGACGGCGCGCTTTACGGTCTCGGCAGCAACGACTGCGGCGGCGGCCTCGTGGCCCTTCTTCAGGCGTTCCGCCACCTTTCGCGGCGCGAACAGCCATATAACCTCATTTATCTCGCCTCCGCCGAAGAGGAAGTTTCGGGGCAAAACGGCGTCAGCCTTGCACTCACCCGGCTGCCCGGCGTCAGCATGGCAATCGTCGGCGAGCCTACGGGTATGGAGCCGGCCGTGGCCGAAAAGGGCCTGATGGTTATCGACGGCGTGGCCCGCGGACGGTCGGGCCACGCGGCGCGGGGTGAAGGAGTCAACGCCATTTACGAGGCCTTGGACGATTTGTGCTTCCTGCGCTCTTACCGTTTCGGGCGCGTCAGTCCGCTGCTTGGCCCCACGCTGGCCACCGTCACCGTGCTGAACGCCGGCACGCAGCATAATGTCGTGCCCGACGAATGCCGCTTCGTTGTCGACGTCCGCACAAACGAACTGTATAAGAATGAGGAAGTGTTCGAGTTCTTAAAGACCAAGTTGAAGAGCGAAATCAAGGCGCGCTCGTTCCGCTTGTCGTCGTCCGGTATTGACATGGGCAACCCCGTGGTGCGCCGTTGCGTGGCGATGGGCAAGACACCGTTCGGCTCACCAACGTTGTCAGACCAGGCCCTGATGCCTTTCCCGTCGCTGAAAATGGGGCCGGGGCTGTCGGCCCGTTCCCACTCGGCCGACGAGTTTATATATATTAAGGAAATAGGCGATGCGATAACCACGTACATCGAGCTTCTCGACGGGCAGGGGATATAAGCATCCCAAACACAAACCAACAAACACCCAACTACCAAACACCTGACACCCAAACACCTGACACCCAAACACCCACCCCAACCCTCCCGAAGGGAGGGAGCTTAGAATGCTGTGTTGGGTATGTCATTTTGTATTAAGTTAGCCCTTAAATGTTGGCGTCTTTAAGTCATAAATAAAGCAAAGGCCGCCCAAGCGCAACGCTTGGACAGCCTTTTTAGTTTCTTCACACCACCTACCTCACCTTACAAAGGTAATCAAGCTCCCTCCCTTCGGGAGGGTTGGGGTGGGTGTCAGGGGGCTGGGGTGGGTGTCAGGTGTCAGGGTGTTGGATGTTCAATTCTTATTTCACTTCCCAGGTGTCGTTGGTTTCGAGCAGTTCCATGAAGTTGTGGTACTTCTTCTTACCCTTCACCTCCTCGATTTGTTCCGCAACGGCCGTTTCGTAGGTAGGAGCTTCCACGTCGCGGATGACGCCGAGAGCTACGGGAAAGCCGTGCTCGTTGTCCATCATGGCGAGTTTCAGTTGCAGGGTGTTGTCCATGCAGTGGGCGTCGTGCACGAGGATGTCGTCCAATGTCACGCCGTTCTCGCCTATCTTAACAACCTTCAGGCCGAAACCTTCCTGCATCAGGCCGTACTCATTGTTCTCTCCGAACACCAATGGCTGGCCGTGGCGCACGTAGATTGCGTTCTTTGCACGGCCTTCCTTCTTGTAAATCGAGTCGTAGCATCCGTTATTGAAGATCACGCAGTTCTGCAAAATCTCGCATACCGACGCTCCTTTGTGGTAATAAGCGGCCTTGAGCACTTCTACCGTTCCTTCTGCGTCGGTTGCCACGGCGCGTGCGAAGAAGTGCCCCCTTGCGCCGAAGCACAGCTCGGCCGGCAGGAAGGGGTCTTCCACGGTGCCGTAGGGTGACGACTTGCTGACGAAGCCGCGCGGCGACGTAGGCGAGTATTGGCCTTTCGTCAGACCGTAGATGCGGTTGTTCAGAAGTATCATGTTCAGGTCGATGTTGCGCCTCATGGCGTGGATGAAGTGGTTGCCGCCGATGGCAAGGCCGTCTCCGTCGCCGCTGATTTGCCATATCGTGAGATCGGGGTTGGCAACCTTTGCGCCGGTGGCTATGGCCGCAGCGCGCCCGTGTATGGTCTGCATGGCGTATGTGCTGACGTAATACGGCAGTCGGCTTGAGCACCCGATGCCTGAAATGACGGCTGTCTGATACGGCGGTACGCCTATTTCCGCCATTGCCTTGTGCAGCGAAGCCAGGAAGAAATGGTCTCCGCAGCCGGGACACCAGCGTGGCTGTCCCTTCTTATAATCGGCAGGCTTATAAGCCCCCCCTGCGTTTCCCCCGAGGGTGGAAGTTGGATTTATGTTGTGCTCCATATTATTTTAAATTTTCTTTTATTTGTTGTAATACATTTGTAGTATTTTGCATGACTTCAGCATTTGTGAACCTTATCACCCTAAAGCCTTGGCTTTCGAGCTATGCTGTACGTTCCTTGTCGCTTGTCTGTTGATCGGTCAGATTGTGGTAGCCACCGTCTATCTCGATTATCAGTTTGGTTTCAACGCAGACAAAATCAGCAATGAAGCTGCCGATAATGTGCTGACGCTCGAATTTTCGCCCCAAGCAGTTCTATTTAACCATGAGCCAAAGCAGGCTTTCTGCTTCTGTTTGGTCGCTCCTGTTGCGCCTTGCAAGCTCTTTCAGACGTCCGTACAGGCTTCCGTCGGCCGTGCGGTAGGGGTAATGTTCTATGTGAAGGCAACACCGTAGGCTGTCACCTCCCTTCGGGGAGGTTGGAGGGGGCGCTAATTATCTTGGTGAACGCCTTTACGAGTTCTTCCACTACGAAGGGTTGGCCCTTAACTTGGTTGAACTGGTAAGGCGAGAAGTTGTCAACCTTCATGCGCAGGTAGCCGGCGAACTGGCCGAGGTTCTGCTCTGCCACAACCACCTTCTTATATTTGGTAAGCACTGCGGCGGTGTTCTTCGGCAGCGGGTTGATGTAGCTGAAGTGGGCCAAGGCTACCTTGTGGCCAGCCGTCCTCATCTCTGTCATGGCTGAGTAGAGATGGCCGAAGGTGCCTCCAAATCCTACTATGAGCAGGTCGGCATCGTCGGCGTCGCCAAGAACTTCGACGTCTGGTACGGGTATCTTGAACACTTTGAGTGCGCGCAGTTGGCACATCTTGTTGTGGTTCTCCGGGTCGGTGGATATAGCTCCCGTGTCGCCGTCTTTCTCCAAACCTCCGAGAATGTGCTCGTAGCCCTCTTGTCCGGGCACGGCCCAATAGCGTGCGCCGGTCTCCGGGTCGCGCTGGTACGGCGTGTAGTGTCCCTTCTGTTCAGGAGTTACATAGTGTGGGTGTATCTCCGGCAGTTCGTTGATGTCGGGCAGTTTCCACGCTCCTGAGCCGTTGGCCACGAAAGCGTCAGTGAGCAGCACCACTGGGGTTAGGTGCTCAAGGGCGATTTTCGCTGCGGCGTACACTGCGTCGAAGCAGTTGGTCGGGCTTGTGGCTGCGATTACCGGCATCGGCGACTCGCCGTTGCGCCCGAAGAGGGCCTGTAGCAGGTCGGTCTGTTCGCTCTTTGTGGGCAGTCCCGTTGACGGGCCGCCGCGCTGCACGTCGATTACGACGAGGGGCAGCTCGTCGATTACGGCGAGGTTCATTGCTTCTGACTTGAGGCAAATGCCTGGGCCGGAAGTGGAAGTGGCGGCCAGTGCGCCGGCGAACGATGCGCCGATGGCGCTGGCGCAGCCTGAAATCTCGTCTTCACACTGCACCGTCATTACTCCGAGCGACTTGTGCTTGGCCAGTTCGTGCAGGATGTCCGTGGCCGGGGTGATTGGGTAAGAACCGAGGTAGAGCTTCAGCCCGGCTTTCTCGGCTGCGGCGATGAGGCCGTAGGCCGTGGCCTTGTTGCCGGTGATGTCCATGTAGCGGCCCTTCACCTTGTTCTTCGACTCTATGCGGTATGTCGCCGGTACGCTGGCGTGCACGTTGTGACCGTAGTCATATCCTGCGTTCACCACCTTGATGTTGTTCTCGGCAATGGCCGGTTTTTTGTCGAATTTCTCGCGCAAGAACGACTCCACGTATTTTATCTCACGGTTGAACAGCCAGCAGACGATGCCCAGGGCGAACATATTGCGGCACTTCAGTATGGCCTTGTTGTCCATTCCGCTGTCGGCTAAGCAGTCTTTTACCATCTGTGTGATGGGGCAGGCCACCACGCGGTCGGGGTCGATGCCCATCTCGCCGAGGTAGTCTTGCGTCTTGAACTGCGCCTTCTCAAGGTCTTTCGGTCCGAAGCTGTCGGTGTCGATGATGATTGTGGCCTGCGGCTTGGCAAACCTGTACTGAGTTTTCAGGGCGGCGGCATTCATTGCCACGAGCACGTCGCACTTGTCGCCCGGCGTGTAGGCGCGGCCGCTTGCGATGTGCACCTGAAACCCTGACACGCCCGTGAGCGACCCTTGCGGGGCGCGGATGTCCGCCGGATAGTCGGGGAACGTCGAGATACCGTTACCTATCGTAGCCGACACTGTTGAGAAAATGTTACCCGCCAGCTGCATCCCGTCGCCTGAGTCGCCGGAAAAGCGCACTACGACATCGTCTAATTGCTTTACTTCCAATTCTTCTGCCATAAAATAAAGATATTTAGCTTTAGATTGATATGTTACTGTTTTTCATCGTTTACGCCAAACGTCGCGCCGCTCCTTTCGGCCAAGTATGCCGCAGCAGCGTTTACGTCGTAGCATTTTGCAAAGTTCGTAAAGATTATTGAAATGACAAAATGTTTTTTAATAAATCTTCGCTTATTGATACAAAACATTTTCTTTTTGTGTCGATTAATGACAAATGGAAACATATTATCGCACATCTGTTGACATAAAGATATGTTTAATCGGTTTTAATTGATATTTTTATGTCAAATCGTAACTTTGCTTTACGCCTGTCATAAACTGCCGCCTGTGTGACACCGACAGGCAAGCGTAATTCCGAAAGGGCACCTTTTGCCGTGTAAAAGGTGCCCTTTTACACAACGAAAGGTATCGAATTGGCAACGTGTTGATAGTCAGTGTGTTACCGGCCGGTGGCGGAATGCCGTATAAAAAGTTGTGTTTAAATGATTTTATGACAATCAAATAGCTATGCCGAACTCATGTAAAAAAGCCCCTTTGCTTAAAAAGAAACCTGAAAATACACGGCTTTCTCGAAAAAAAGATATACATTTGCAACGTCCGAACGGGGGCGGCGGCCTCCGTTCCCGGCATACATCATGGAATGAAAACAAGGCGTTACCGGCGCAATATCTTTCGTCTTTGAACTTCGCACATTCAACGTCACGAGAGGGATAAAGCACGCGGCAACGCCCATCAGCGCGTAGACATTGGCGCGCAGCAGGTTCTTGTCGCCCGCATCGGGCGGCAAGGCCTCAGCTGCCATGCGCCGGTGGATATGGCATGGGCGTGGGCTGTCTGATTGGCTTATCTACTTGTGAGGGCAGTGCGAAGGCCTAAAGACGGGATATGCAGGTCAGAATCCCACGTCTTCATGTCTGCCGGAGCATTTGTTCAACGGTGAGAGCTTGGGCGGTTCGGCTCTCTTTATATAATATAAGGTGTAACGCCATGATTCACATAGGCAGCAAAATCGAGGCTGAACTGCGGCGGCAGGAGCGCACCGTGGCGTGGTTTGCCCGCAAGCTCTACTGCAACCGCCAGAACGTTTACGACATCTTCAAGCGCGAGAGCATCGACACCACACTGCTCCGCCGCATATCCGGCATCCTCGGACACGACTTCTTCCGTGACTTGTCGGACGATATGGCCGCCACGGACATGACAAACAAAATGTGACACGACCGTCTGATTTTACCTTACATCTTACAGTTCGCCCATACGTTTTAAGTAATTAACTTTGCACATGGAAACTGATTAAATTTTATTAATAACTTAAAACGTAAACAAAAATGAGACACTTGAACAACTTGAAGTACATGGCTATGGCCTTGTTTGTGGCTATGCTCAGCCTCTCTTTCACCGCTTGCAGCGACGATGACGACGATTCGGAAACGTCTGTTACGGGAACTTCAATCACAGGAACATGGGTCGACGGAACGCCTGAAGACGGAGAAGTGACCACTTTGGTGTTTGGGACTGGAGGACGAGGTTCTCTTACATACATATATTATGATAGTAGGGAAAATGAAACAAGTCGTGACGTTCAGAATTTCGAATATTCGTATGATGCAGAAGATAAGGCTCTTTCAATAATTGGTGACGATTGTGATTACCAAGGTTCTTGGAGCGTATCTTTGACAGCAACAAAATTACTCCTTACTCCAGTTAATGCTGATTATTGGAGTTCACTTTCATTTGTAAAACAATAAGGAAAATTTGGAATTCCAATGTTGGTAATATAACTTCTTAGACAATCAATTTGGTGTGGAAAGGCGGTCTTTTACGTGTTGGAGAGGCCGCCTTCCTTTTTTCAGAAACGCCTTGTGATGCTTGATAAATAAGGCAAAGAAAGGATGATAAGGTCTTTTTATTCATTTGAAAACGTACCCTAAAAACACAACGGATATGAGCTTTTTAAAGATAGACAGCACCCATTGGCCCGTCGGCACGGCAGCATCATTACTTTTGGCCGTTGCTTTGCTGGCCGCAGGCTGCGGCGTTGGCAACGACGCCAAGGCAGGTGTCGAGGCCGAGCGCGACTCGCTAAAGGCCTTGAGCGAACGGCAACGGCAGGACTTGCAGGAAATCAACGGCGTGATAAGCGTAATCAACGCCGCCTTCGACTCCATCGCCATAGCCGAGGGTTTGCTATTTGGCGACAGCCATTCGGAGGTAAGCCCCACACGCAAAAGCGTGCTGGCAAACCTTGAGATGTTCGAGCAGGTGCTGCAAAGGCAACACGCCAAGATTGCCGAACTTGACTCATTAGTGGCCGCAGGTAAGGCAAGCGAGGGCATGAAGGGACTCGTGGAGCACATGAAAGAGCAGCTTGCCGACAAGGACGCGCAGCTCGCTACGCTGCGCCGTGAGCTTGCCGACAGGAACGTTGACATTTCGCGGCTGCGCCGCCAAGTGGCTTCGCAGCGTTCGGTCATGGCGCGGCAGGAGGCGGCAATCAACGAACTGGACGCACGGAACGGACGTCAGGCCACGGCGCTGACGCGGCAAGACCAGGAGATTAACAGCGGCTATATAATGATAGGCACTAAGGCGGAGCTGAAGCAGAAAGGGGTGGCGCGGCGGCGCAAGATAATCGGCGACGGGCTGAAAGACCTCTCGAAGTTCACCAAGGTAGACATACGCCGGACTACGGAGCTTACCTTCACGGCCAAGAAGCCCCGCGTGCTGACGGATATGCCGCAGTCGGCTTACTCGCTGACCGAGACCGGCAAGCGCACTTACACCCTGAAAATCACCGACCCTGCAAGGTTCTGGGGCGCGTCGAGGGTGCTCGTAATACAAACAAACTAAAACATAACGTTATGAGAATGTCAATTTTCAACTCAAGGCTGGCCGCCACTGCTGGGGTCGTCGTTCTGTGTGTCTCCACGTTGTGCGCCCAGACGGTAAGTAAACACGTAATCGAGCGCGGCGAGACGCTGGAGTCGATAGCCGCGCGCTATGGCGTCACCACGGAAGAGATAATAAAGCTCAATCCCGACGCCGCCCAATTTGTCTACGTGGGCATGGAGCTTAACCTGCCTGAAAAGCCCGCGCAGGCCGCCGTTAACGATAGCGTGGCGCAGGCAAGGCCCGCCACGCCGCAGACTACTGTTACGGAATATGTCGCCGGCAATGTCCAAACGGTTACTGATAGCGACAAGCTGACGCCTTATGACTATATAACATACGGCTTGTCTTACTTCGCTCCGTTCGAGGCCGCTGACACCGGATATTATATGCTCGGCGGTACTGTCCTTGCTCCAAGTGGTTGGGGACTGGACTTCCATTTGGGTTTCAATTATGGTTTGGTAGATAAGGACTATGCAGGGTACGCTTTCTTGATGGGCCCTGCTTACGGATACGCTTTTGACAGGGTGATGCTTGCGGCCTCGTTAGACTTCCTTGGAACTTACCTTGGGCAAGGAAAAGATGAAGACTTAAAGTTCAACTGGGGTTTTGCTTTGATGCCCAAGGCCATATTCAGGCTGGGAAAGGTGCGTCCCTGGGCAGGCGTTAACGTCACATGGGCCAAGGGAGTAGACAAACTAAGCGTCGGTTTCGAGGTTGGTATAGGCATTGGCGTCTGATAAATCCGCAGTCCTTAGTTTGCCGCCATTGGGCAATGGATTTGCGAAAGGATACGTATTGCGCCCTGAAAGGTGCCCTTTTGCCAAGTGCTTGGTAATGAGGGCGTTGGAAAGGCGTTTTGATAAGTACAAGAAGTTGCGCACGACACACACCAAGTGCATACCATGTCATGAAAATGAATAAAGTGTTTACGGTAGTGATTAGTATTGTGTTGGTTGCAGTCCAGTCGTCATGTAACAGCAGTTTCCTGCAAGGCATGGCGGCGGGGCTTAGCGGTCTTGGCAGCTATTCGTCTTATTCGTCAGGCTCGGTAGGCGGAGGCGTACCGGCCTATACGGGCGGCGGGGCGGCTACCATGCCGTTTCCGGCCACATCGTTCACGTTCGACGGCTCGTCGTCGGGCTACGTCGCGCCGGCTTACAGTGCCGGCACGTCCAACTTCAGCACGTCAAGCTCTACGTACAGCGGCTCAAGCGGTACGTCTTCGGGCGGAAGAGCGTGCCCTATGTGTCATGGAACAAAGAACTGCTGGACGTGTGGTGGAAAACGTACATACATCAATCCGTTGACAGGCGACCCCGTAGCCTGTCCTAATTGCACTAACGGCTTGTGCAGCAAGTGTGGCGGTACGGGGCACATCTGACAGTGGCCGGTAGTTGCGGAGTGTGGAAACAATGTTCCCTTGATGATTACGCTAAAGTGTTAAGTAATAGCATTAATTTACTAACTAATAAATAACAAAAGCGATGAAAAAGATTAATTTTTATTTGATGTCATTTCTGATGGCAGTAGCCTGCACGTCTTTGTTTACTGCTTGCGATAGTGATGACGACGACGATGACCGCAGGAATCCTGATATTACCACGGGCGATGATGATTGGTCTGGCGATGAAGGAGACGGTGATGACGATGACCGCGTTTGGTTTGAGTGCGTAACGTGTAAAGGACGTGGGTATTGTTATTTCTGCGGTGGTGATGGCATAGCGGCTACTGGCCGTGAGTGTAGCTATTGTGACGGCTCAGGTGTCTGTCATCGTTGTGGCGGTTTGGGCGAAATTTATGACTGATAAACTTAGTATGGCTTGCTTTTTTAAGCCATGCTATGCCTCTTTTGGCTGTGCATAACGTGGTGTGTCTACAAGTTGTTGATTATCAGTATATTACTTATCGTGCTTATTAACGGGAATTATTAACCATAAAAACAAAGCGAAATGAAGACATTAAGATTTGCGTCAATGCTCTTAATTACCGTCATGCTGGCTTTCGGCATGAGCGGTTGCAGCAGCGACGATGACGAGGAAGAACCCCTGCCTGACGACGGCTGGGGACAAGTGGACGATGAAGAAGACGATGGTCAAGGCGGCGGAGGCGAGCAGGCCAGCATTGTAGGTTATTGGAATATATCTTCGGAAGAACGCGACAGCACAGCTCGTATAGGCTTGAGGCTTACGACTGACGGTAAGGCAACGTATGAACATTTTGTTGACGGGTCTTATGGTGATGTCATGATTGTTGCGCAAGGTGACTATACGGTTGTTGGTGACAGGTTGATTCTTGATTATACGGACGTTACTGTGAGGTCAGAACAAAGCGATAACTACTATTGGGGATATGAAGATAGTCACAATAAAGTAGTAGTCTATGATATTCTGGCCATGCCGACAACGATAGACCAAAGGCTTGTGTTAGCCACATTCGACAACAGTGTCATGACCTTTAGTAAGTTGGCAGATGTAAATTCATTGCTTGATAAGCTGCAGGGCCATTGGAACGTAAGCAATGCAGGTTACGCTTTCACGCAGGATTTTACTTTCACGCAGGATGGTGAAATAGAGTTTAGGCTTTCGGGTAGGTCGGGCTATTCAAATGCAGAGGTTACTGCTAAGGGGTCGTACACATTAACTGAAGGCTTGACACTCATTGCCGAGTATTACGATGTAAGCGTAAGTAATGATAATGGTGGAGGTACTTTTAATGAATTCACAGACGGCGAACGTGTAACGGTTACTTATGACCTTATTCCGATGCTTAGTCTTGATTTAGATAATAGCTTCATCCTTCGTCAAGACTATACCCTATTGGAACTTGTAAGGCAAGACGAAAGTGACGAGCCGAGCGTAGGCAATAGTTCACTTGTTGGTACGTGGAGCTTGGGGCAAGTAACGGTTAACGGGAAATCTGGTATTATACAAATAGTGTTTGCTGCCGATGGTACTGGGCGTGTGGAGGCTTGGTACGACGAAGGAGGCTTTGATGTGTATCCGTTTGAATATTCGTATTTCTACGACAGCGGTGACAACAGTTGGTTCGTTGAGTTTATCTGGACAGGAATGTACGGCCTTATGTTTGAAGACGGTATAGATTATGAGGTAACAGTGACAAAGAGCAGACTGATGATTGGTGAATATCTGTTTGCACGGCAATGATTGTTGGCCGAATATCTTGAGGCTTGATTTTATGTAAGATGGCATCTTTTGCAGCGCGGAAGATGCCATCGTTTTTTGTTGCCTGTTATGTGCTGTTGGGTGAAAATAGGTAATTCGTTCAGCATAACTGAACGAATTTACGCAAATTCATTCAATGGTGTTGAACGAATTACCGGTTTTTAAATGTAGTTAGACAATATGTGTAGGTAAGGAACATGACGTTTAGTGAACAACACTAAGTCGTCATGGTATGTGAAAGGGCACTTTTCGCGCTGCGAAAGGTGCCCTTTTGGCGTGTAAAAGGATACGTTTTGCGGTGCGAAACGTATCGAATTGGTAAGCTGTTGATAATCAGCTGTTTATAAAGGAGTGTGCTGCGGCGTCAGAATTTGAGGTAATGGCTTAGGCGTTCGATGGCTTCGGGCGGGAAGTCCCGGTACAGGCGGAGGTCGTCGAGGCCGCGCAACGGGCCGTGCAGACGGCGGTGGTCGATGATGGTCTTTGCCCGGTAGAAGCCGATGTAGGGGTGTCGGCGCAGCTGGTTGAGCGTCAGGCTGTTGACGTCAAGGCGTCGGCAGGCGGTTGCGTCGGCGGTGAAGTAGGGCAGGGCGGAAGGCGGGAAATTGCTGATCTCGCGCAGTTGCTCTGCAGAGTAGAAGCCGCCGAGACGTTCGCGGTAGTTGACGATGGCGCGGGCGAAGCCGCTGCCTATGCCCGGCACGCGCTTCAGCAGGGTGGTGTCGGCGGTGTTGAGGCTTATGTGCTGCCCCGGTTTCAGCTTCAGGGGATATTTCAGCGTGTCGCGTGTGTAGGTCTGTCGTTGTTCGGCAGGGTAGACCTCGGAGGCCGGACGATAGTCGTCGGATATGTGTATGTACGGCTCTAACCGCCGGTATTGCCCTGCCGTGAGGCCGTATAGTCGTGCGAAGTCGCGCGGTTGGCGGTACACTCCGCCCTTGGCGCGGTATCGGTAAATGTTTTTTACCTGCCACGGAGCGAGGCCGAGGCGCAACAGTTGGGTGCTGTCCGCCGTGTTTGGGTCGAAGGGGAACAGCTCTGCCGTCTTTTCCCCGGCGTCATAGTATCCGTAGGTTCGCCCTTTGCCGTCTTCGCTGCGGCTCTTTCCGAAGGGCACGGCAGTGGTGTCGTTGCCGGTGCGCGGCTCTGTCTTGCCGCCTGAACCGAAGTATATTGTCAGCCCTGCGGCAGCTGCGAGCACGGCGAGTGTGGCCGTGATGGTGCGGCGGTCGCTGCGTTGCAGGTAGAAAAAGGAATTCATGGTTATTTGTTTATGCGGTTTTACTTTTTTACTTTTTTACCGTTTTACCTTTTTGCTTTTTTACTTTTTATCTTTTACAGCAGTCCGAACTGGTGAAGGAAAATGAGAATGATGCAGATTGGGCAGACGAACTTGATGAAAAACAGGTAAGTATGGAACAGTTTGCCCCGTAGCGTGCCCCAGTTGGTGAACTCGTCGCGAACCATCTTGTGCGGCAGATACCAGCCGACGAAGAGGCAGGTGAGGAAACCTCCGAGCGGAAGCATCACCTGGCCTGTGATGAAGTCGAAGAAGTCGAACAGCGACCGGTCGCCGATTTTCAGGAAGTCCCACTTGCCGAGTGACAGTGAACAGATTGCTCCGATAACCGAGCACACGGCCGTTACAACCCAGGCTGCGTGCTTGCGGGTGGTGTGAAATTCCTCGTGGACGAACGCCGTGCTCACCTCATGCAGCGAGATTAATGACGTGAGGGCAGCCAAGGTCAGCAGGGCGTAGAAGGCTATGGACACGACATAGCCCACGGCGGGCGCACCGGAGAAGGCTTGTTGGAATACGTTGGGCAGGGTAATGAACACGAGGGCGGGCCCTGAATCGGGGCTTATGCCGACGGAAAATGCCGCCGGGAAAATCATAAGTCCGGCCAATATAGCCACCGAAGTGTCGATTACGCCTATCTGTACGGCGGACTTCATGAGGTTGGTCTGCCGGCTGAAGTAGGATGCGTAAGTACACAGGCAGCCCATACCGATACTCAATGAATAGAACGATTGCCCCAAGGCGCCGAGGAACACGTCGCCGCCTATCTTCGTGATGTCGGGCTTCAGCAGAAACGTCACGCCCTTCATTGCGCCCGGAAGCATACAGGACGACACTACAACGATAAGCAGCAGTACGAACAGGGCGGGCATCATCAGCTTTGAAGCCTTCTCTATGCCGCCCCGGACGCCATGCACGATGACGTAATGGGTGACGAGGATTATGGCAACGGTCCAGAAAACCGGCTTGAATGGGTCGCGCTCGAACGTGGCGAAATAGTCGGCGAAGAACTCCGGAGAGCCTTGCAGATGGCCCAGGGCGGACGCTATGATGTACTGTAAGCACCAGCCGGCCACCACGGCATAGTAGCTTGTGATGAGCACTCCGGTGAAGACGCCGAAGTAGCCGATGGCCGCCCAAGGCGTGCCTCCGGACAGACTGTGGTAGGCCCGTGCGGTGTTGGCCGCCGCATGGCGCCCGATTATGAACTCGCTGACCATGCACGGAATGCCGAACAGCAGCACGCAGCCGATGTAAATGATTATGAACGCCGCGCCGCCATATTCTCCTGTCATGTACGGGAAGCGCCATACGTTGCCCAGTCCGACTGCCGAACCGGCCGTCGCGAGGATTACTCCGAGCTTGCTGCCGAAGCTCGCCCTTTCTAATTTTGCCATGCTTTCTCCTCCTTTCCGCCGCATATGCCGTGGCGGACGTAAATGTTGTGATAAATGATTAAAGTTTTGCAAATGTAAGAAAAACATCTTACTTTTGCGCCAAAATATTAGTAAAAATGAAGATTGGAAGTCATTTGATAAGAAAATATCCGTTTTCTTGCCTGTTCTTGGCACTTATCTGGATATTATGTTTCTGTACTCCGCCGCACACTCCGCTCGACAATGTGGCCTTCATCGACAAATGGACGCACATAGCGATGTACGGCGGCACGTGCTCGGCGATATGGATAGAATATCTGCGTGGACACAAGGACATCAGCAAGTCGCGGCTTTTCGTCTGGGCATGGCTCGCCCCCGTGCTGATGAGTGGTCTGATAGAGATATTGCAGGCTACGTGCACCGGCGGCCGGCGCAGCGGCGACTGGCTTGACTTCGCGGCCAATACCGCAGGTGCGACGCTGGCTGCCGTCATCGGAATTCTTCTGGTAAAGTGGCGCGCCAGAGGCTGAACGGCGTCTTCATCAGTTGTGAGTTGTAGAAGCGGCGGTCGCCGGTCACTTCTTCGGCGATGAACTCTGGTTTTATGAACGGCTCGTCGGGGCTGTGCAGCTCCACTTCGGCGATTACCAGTCCGTCGTTTCCCCCGTAGAACTCGTCTACCTCGAAAACGTGCCCGCCGCTCCTTACCAAGTAGCGTGTCTTGTCTATTTGCCCCGGTTCGCACAGCTTCATGAGCTGCGTGGCCTCTTCTAACGTTATTTCTTTCTCAAACTCATAGCGCGTCGTTCCTGCCTCGTCGGACGGCCCTTTGATTGTAAGGAAGCCGCGGCCGTCGCGGATGCGCACCCTGACGGTGCGCCCCCGCTCGCTACAGATGTAGCCTTGGCGTATGCGGCTGCTGGCGAAGGCCGCCTCGCGGTACGGCTTCCCGGCTTTGTGGACGAGGAACTTACGTTCTATTTCGAGACCTCCCATGACCGTTTAGTCCATCATCGCCACAACGAGGAACGCCAAAGCGAGCACCACGAGTGCTGCAAATATCCATGTTATCACTTTCTTTGCTTGTTTTTCCTGTTGTGCCTCGCGCTGTGCGTGGCGTACTTTGCTCTTCTGACTCATAGTTATTTTGTTTTTAAGTTAAGGTTATTTTTATATTTTATGGTAGTTAGAGTAGTTAAAGGTAGTTAGAGTAGTTAAAGTCAAATGCTTTGTTGGGTTGCATTAGAACTAACAGATAGTCAGGTCGTAAATGTCAGGTATGGCATTTGACTTTAACTACTCTAACTACTTAGAAATGTTCACTCCTCCTCGCTCACCGGGAACTCCATGAGGTACGCCTTGATAAATCCGTCAATCTTGCCGTCCATCACTGCATCCACGTCTGTTGTCTGATAGCCCGTGCGGTGGTCTTTTACGCGGCGGTCGTCAAATACGTAGCTGCGTATCTGGCTTCCCCATTCAATCTTTTTCTTGCCGGCTTCTATCTTGGCTTGGGCCTCAAGACGTTTCTTCATAGCACGGTCGTACAGTTGTGATTTGAGCAGGCGCATGGCATTGTTGCGGTTCTCCAGCTGCTTCCGGCTCTCCGTGTTCTCAATCAAGATTTCCTCTTCCTCGCCCGTGTCGGGGTCTACGTATTGGTATCGGAGGCGTACTCCGGTCTCCACTTTGTTGACGTTCTGGCCGCCGGCACCTCCAGAGCGGAAGAGGTCCCAGCTGACTTTTGACGGGTCAACGTACACCTCGATTGTGTCGTCAACAAGCGGACTGACGAACACACTGGCAAAACTCGTCATGCGTTTGCCCTGCGCATTGAACGGCGACACGCGCACAAGGCGGTGTACCCCGTTTTCACTCTTAAGGTAGCCGTAGGCGTATTCGCCGCCTTCTATTTCCATTGTGACGCTTTTTATGCCGGCTTCGTCGCCATCTTGCAGGTTGCTTATTGTCACTTTGTGGCCGTGGGCTTCGGCCCAGCGCATATACATACGCATGAGCATTTGCGCCCAATCTTGCGCCTCCGTGCCTCCTGCGCCGCTGTTTATTTTTAGAACTGCGTCCATCGGGTCTTCCTTCTGGCGCAGCATATTTTTGAGTTCGAGGTCTTCTATGGCTTTGACTGCCTTGTCATAGTCGGCGTCCACTTCCTCTTCCGTCACCATGTCTTCGTGGTAGAAATCAAAAGCGAGCTTCAGCTCATCGGTCAGTGTGCGCACTTCCTTGTATCCTTCCACCCAGCGTTGTATGCCTTTCACCTTTTTCATCTGTTCCTGCGCGGCCTTCGGGTCATCCCAGAAGTCGGGCGCCTGGGTGCGCAGTTCTTCCTCTTCTAATTCTATTTTCTTTTTGTCAATGTCAAGATAATGATGCAGCGCATCGGCGCGCTCCGTCACGTCTTTAAGTTGTTCTGCTGTTATCATTTGTATTTTCGCTTATGCGTTTTGGGGTTATATGGTTTTACGGTTATAGGGCTATGCGGTTGGGGAATAGGACAGATGTGGCGGACAGGCCGGATATATCATGCGCTACAGCCATCAAGACTAATCTGGCTCCTTTCCTTCGGGAGGGTTGGGGCGGGTGTTAGGGGTTGGGGATGGTTGGGTATCCTCTTCCTTGTACATCTTTTCTATTTCTTTTGCATAGTTCTTGTCTAGCACCTTGCGGCGTATTTTCAGCGTGTTTGTCAGCTCTCCGCGTTCTATCGTGAAATGTCTTGGCAGCAGGGTGAAGCGTTTTATCTTCTCGTAGCTGGCCAGTTGCTGCTGTAGGGTCTCCATACGTTCGGCCATCATCTCGTGGATGCGGTCGTCGGCGCACAGCTCTTCGAGGCTGCCGTAGGCTATGTCGTGCTTCGCGGCATATTCTTCGAGCAGGGCGAAGTCGGGGATTATCAGCGCGGAGGCGAACTTGCGGCGGTCGGCGATGACTGCAATCTGGTCAATGTATTTGTCCACCAGCAGTTTCGACTCTATCATTTGCGGGGCTATGTATTTGCCGTTCGATGTCTTGAAGAGGTCTTTTATCCTGTCTTTCAGGAACAGTTCTCCGTTCTTCATATATCCGGAGTCGCCCGTGTGGAAGTATCCTTCCTCGTCGAACACCGTCTTGTTGAGCGACTCGCGCTTGTAGTAGCCCTTGGTGATGGTGGGGCCTTTGAGCAGTATTTCGTCGTTTTCGCCGAATTTTATGTCAAGGCCTTCGATTGGGAAGCCTACCGAGCCTACGGTGAACGGCCTGCCCCGGCGGTCTACCGACACTGTGGCGAGGCTTTCGGTAAGCCCGTAACCCACAATCATGTTTATGCCGATGGAGTGGACGAACTCCTCTATTTCAGGCGACACCGTGGCCCCTGCCGTGGGGAATATGTTGGGGCGGTCGAGCCCAAGCTCGTCGCGCACAATCTTGAATAGCGTGCGGTGCATCAGCGCATATTTCATCCTGAGCGAGAGCGGTGGACGCTTGCCGCGGCTGAGGTATTCGATGTTGTGCTTCCGCCCTATCGCCCAAGCCCTCTTGAGCAGCTTTTGCTGCGTGGGCGTGGCGCGGTCAATGCGGTCGATTACTTCTGCGTACACCTTTTCCCAGAACCGCGGCACGGAACTCATGCACGTGGGCCTCGTCTCGCGCATTGACTGTTGTATTTCTTTCGGATACGTGTTCACCACTATCTCGGCACCCTCGCTTATGCTTAGGAACAGCCATGCGCGCTCGAATATGTGCGTCATCGGCAGGAAGTCCATCACTCTGTCTGTCTCGCCCACGGGCACCACCTTATCGTTTGCCTCCAAAGCGGCGCGGTATTGGCCGTAAGTCAGCATCACGCCCTTGCTGTCGCCTGTGGTTCCGCTGGTGTAAAGGATGTTGCAGAGGTCTTCGTCGTTGGCCTCGGCGTACAGCTTTTCCACCTCAGACTGCCGCGGGCTGTTTTCGCCGAGCTTAATAAACTCGTTGAAGTATATCGAGTTCTTGTCAGCCGGCGCGATTTTCACGCGGCGGTCGTAGATTATCACACGCTCAAGTGTGTGGCAGTGTGAGTACACGCGTTGAGCCTTGTCGTATTGCTCTTGCTCGCCCACGAAGAGCACGCGAATCTGCGCATCGTCTATCATGAACTGGATTTGCTGCTCGCTGCTTGTGGCGTAGAACGGCACGGTGACGGCCCTGATGCCGAACGCTCCGAAGTCGGTGAAGAGGTATTCCACGCAGTTCTGCGAGAACACACCTACGTTTTCCTGCACCCGCACACCGATGTTGAGCATGGCATTCGACACGTGGCGCACCTTGCGTGAGAAGTCGCGCCAAGTTGCCGGCTTCCATTTCTTGTCACCGAAGTCACGGTAAATCAGCGCACGACGTTTGTCGTACTTCTTGGCTTGCTCGTGGACAAGCACTGACAAGTGGCATCTTGTTTGCATACGGCGGGGCTTTTTACGTGGAAAAATGTTCCTTGTTATGCGCAAAGGCGGCGCAAACGGGCGCAACATGAACAATGTCCACAATGCCCCGCGTGCGGTTAAGCCTTATGCAAAGATAGTGTAACTTGCCCGAAATACAAAATAAATGTGAAAAATTTTTATGGTCTTATCCCTAATATATAAATAGGTGTAAGTGCCGTCCGCCTCGGCTTTCCGCGTCGCCGTATGCGTGCCTTTGTAACGCCGTTTCCCCATTGTTCGCCAAAAGGTATCCGATTGTGTTGTGAAAGGTGTCCTTTTGTCCCCTGAAAGGGCATCTTTTGGCTTGCGAAAGGTGCCCTTTTGCAAAAGCGTTGGTTTTGTATGTTTTTTGCTGGGTGCCCCTTTGTGGTCAGTTCAGGATTAAAGTGTTTTTGAAGTCATAGTCTTAATAATATTATATGAATGTCCTCAATCACCCTATCCGTTTTTTTAGTGGACTTTATCAGCAAGGCAAATGTCTTCAACTCCTTAGTGAGCGAAACCGCTTTCTCTGTAATTAACACTTAATAAATTAAACATCGGTGCAAAAAATCTGATGTCTTAACTCCCTTACTGCATAACTCCTTAACTCCTATAAAAACTTCTTTACCAGCTATAACTGCGGATGAATTTGCGTTCTGCGGCCATATTTATTAATAATGTGTTGTTCCGTTATATTTGTGAATGACTGTTAAAATCGGGATATTTTTAAGATTTTCTTGT
>CALUGX010000019.1 GCA_944320285.1 uncultured Prevotella sp. | reverse complement strand
TACTCACGCTTTCGGCCGTGGCCACAGGCACTGGCAACTATATTGACGCGCGCGGACAGATAGCGTCAGACCTTAACCGTGCGCTCGTTTGCGCCGTTGCAGAAAACGGTCAGGCGTGGGTGAATAACGACACTATCCGCGTCTGCAAGCAGTTAAATACGGCGTCGTCAGGCATTGCGGCCATGATGATACGTGACAAACGCTTCAGCGAGAGATTGTCTATCAGGGAACTTCGAGGCAAGTCTTACATCTCGATGGCTGTTCTTCCACAGGATGCGGGGCAAGAAACTGCATGGTGTGACAGCATGACAATAAGCGGCGACACGATGATAATATACCCCCAGACAGCCCGTGCCGAGGGCGTGAAAGTGGCCTTGCGTGCCAATGCCGACTGTTCTTTCGCCACGGTGTTGAGCCTTTCAGACCAGCGTCTGCCCGTGACTTTATTATTTGCGGCGATGCTTTGGGACGTTTTCTCAATGTTGTATATGCGTTGGAACGGCAGGGAAAGCATGGCCGCAGCGTATGCCGGCAGTTCCGAGATGTTGCGTTACGACGACAAGTCAAACGCCTTTTACAACTCGTCAGACGAGGTTGTACGCTTCACCCCGATGCAGTCGGAGCTTATGCGGATGTTTCTCAACGCCGAAGGACACAGGCTCACGAAAGACGAGATTTGCTCAACGTTATGGCCGGGAAAGGACGACGCCAGCGAGACCCTTTACACATTGATAAAAAGGTTGAAACCTGTTATTGAGCAAAACACGGGTATGAAGATCGAGTCAGAGCGCGGGCGGGCGTATAGATTGACAATTTAGAATTGGTGATTTAGAATTATGATTACCAACGCCTGGCTTTTACCAAGCAAAGAATTGCGGTAATCATAATTCTCAATCATCAATTCTAAATTGTCCATTGTCAGGCTTATTGTCAGTGAAATGTCAGTAAGTTGTCAGCGTAAAAATTACATTTTGATGATGTCAGGCACTTATCTTTGCACGAAAAAGCAAAGATGAGAAGACTGTTTTTATTCCTTATCCCTTTTGTTGCAGCATACACGGCGGACGCGCAAAACGCCGCCGATGGCAATGACGGCGGCAAGGCCGTAAGCGACTCGATAGCTTTGGAGGAAGTTGTTGTTGAAAGTTCGCGCACTATTGATAAAGGCGACGCCCTGCGGCTGATGCCTTCCGAAGCGCAGAAAACGGCAACCACCACTGGCTACGGCCTGTTGGCACGCCTTGCGTTGCCAAACGTCACGGTGGATGAGGTGACGAAAGAAATAACCGTACCGCCCAGTTTGGGGCAGCTTCAGGTTAGGATTAATGATGTAGTCGCCGACAGGCACGACCTCGTTTCGCTTAATCCTAAGTCAGTCAGGTATGTTGATTTTATCCGGAATCCCGGCGTCCGTTACGGACAGGGAGTCAATTTTGTAATCAATATCGTTACAGAAAGAGCCGGACACGGCTACACCGTGGGTGCAGAACTGATGCAGACGCTTACTACGATGCGTTCAAGCGGCGACGTGTTTGCCAAGGTTAACCGTGGCAAGGGCGAACTTGGCGTAAACTATTCGTTCGGGTACGTTGACATGAAGGAGCAGGAATATGAGGAAACAGCTGACTACCTGATGCCCGACAACACCGCCTTTACAATAGGGCGGCGCGACGACAACTGGCGAACCAAAACCATTTCACACGACCTGCAACTGCAATACGTCCTTGCCGACTCGGCGCGTTACACCCTGCAAGCAACCCTCGGCGGGGCGTTGTCACGTGTTCCGAAAGACACGAAGATGCGCACGGAGACATACGGAGGCGCGGACGAGACGTTCATTATAGGCTCGACCGACGACACGAAACAGGCAACGGCCGACTTATATTTCAACTACAATCTCGCACAGCGGCAGACACTGACGGTGAATGCCACGGGAAGTTACGCCCTGTCAGATTATTCATACGCTTACGGAGGCGCTTCGCCTTACGCCTACACCTCGGCAAGCACGGCGCGTTCTCTTTTCGCCGAGGCGATATACGAGAACCGTTTGCGCCCTTTCACATTGTCAGCCGGCGTGACGTTCAACCATAACAATACTGAAATAACCTACCGCGGCGACACCGAGGCGGCCAACGACATAACTACGCAAAGCCTCTACGCCTTCGCGCAGGTTAAGGGACGGCTGGCCAGCCTTTCATATACGGCTGGCGTGGGCGTCAGCTACCTGCGTTACCGTCAGGGCGGGCAAGGTTGTCATTACTGGCTGTGCAGGCCGGAGTTGCAACTGTCTTGGTCGCCGTGGCGTCTGTTTCGGCTGGATTACAACCTGTCGGTAAGGCAGGAAGCGCCGCGCCTTGCTTATCTTGGCGACGCCGTGGTGAGGAACAACAGGTTGGAGTTTACCGTCGGAAACCCTGGCATCCACCCCAACAGGGTGGTGGAGCAGACGCTCACGGCGTCGTTACAGTTGCCGTCGTTTTACACTTCCATATCCACGCATTACCGCTCACACCTGAACACATGGATGCAAAAAATAGAACGTGTGACTGCCGGCGACGGCGATACCTATTTCCTTTTCTCACGGGCAAACCAACGCCGCATAAGTATGTTTTACGTTGACAATTACACTCGCTACGACCTTTTGCCGGATAAGCTGTCGCTGACTTTCTGGGGCGGCCTTTACCGTTGTTTTAATTATGGTGACGATTACACCCATCATTTCTCAGCCTTCAACTGGGGAGCCGGTGCCAATGCCTATTTGGGACGGTTGTCGCTGTCGGCCCATGTTGACAATGGCTGGAGCTTCCTTGAAGGAGAGACGCGCAACCGTCAGACGTATGCTTATTACCTTACGGCGTCTTACCGCTTTGGCAATCTTAGTCTTTCGCTTTATTGGCAGCATTGTTTCCAGAACAAGGTTAGGACGAATGAGGCGGAGCTGCTCAACCGATATGTGCACAAGACGCAGCGGATGTTCAGCGGCGACATGGGCAATATGGTAAGCCTTAGCCTTAGTTGGCGCATAACGAAGGGGCGCGAGCGCAAGCATCCGGAGCGTAATGCCGTGAGGCGCAATGCGGACACGGGCATCATAAAGAATTAAGGCGGTGGACAAAAGACGGTTTTTTGCAATGCAAAAGACCGTCTCTTGCATTGCGAAAAGCCGTCTCTTGCAACGTAAAAGATGGCCTCTTGCCAACGCCTTGATTATCAGGCGTTTATGCGATACGGCACGATGGTGTCTTGAATGCTTATAATTTAATGTATTGGCTGATGTTAAACCCCAAATCGGCCATCAGACCGCTAATATAACCAGCCTAAAGTTTAACGACCGATTTGGGTTAAAAAAACGGCGGAATACTTGTTTTTCAGGTTTTATTGGTTAATTTTGCAATGCGTTTATTGCTGTATAGTTTGGTTTTAAAACAATGATTTTTCCGATGCAATACATTTATAAATACAGTTCGCCGCTTGGCGGCATGACGCTCGCCAGCGACGGCGACGCCATCACCGGGGCGTGGTTTGACGGACAGAAGTATTACGGCACTACATTGGCGGGTGAGCCTCGCGGGGCCGACTTGCCGGTGTTTGGCGAGGCCGCGGCGTGGTTAGACCGTTATTTCCGTGGCGACCGTCCCGGCGCAGTGCCCGCTGTCAGGCTTGAAGGGTCGGCCTTCCGCATGGCTGTTTGGGACATTTTAAGGCAAATACCATACGGGCAGGTTGTGACATACGGCCAGATAGCCAGTGAGATAGCCCGCCGCCTGGGCGTGGCGCGGATGTCGGCGCAGGCAGTCGGCGGTGCTGTTGGGCATAATCCTGTCAGCATCTTCGTGCCCTGCCACAGGGTTGTCGGGAGCGACGGCAGCCTTACCGGCTATGCCGGAGGGATGGACAGAAAAGTCAGGCTGTTGGAGATTGAGGGGCACGGCGTGGCTCAAAAGTCGAACTCATTTAAACTTTTCCACCCTCGGTTTTGAGAATTGTTTTTGAGACTGTTCCCGTGTTGGCAGGAGGAGCGTAGCGGGCTACGTGGCGAATGACAGCATGGAAACAGGCAAAAAAGAAACTCAAAGAGAGGGCAAAAGCTGACTATTGGAAAAAGTTTAAATGAGTTCGTCAGCCGATAATTTCAGTATTACACGGAAAATGTTTAATTTTGCACCTTAAATAGGTAGAAAAAGCATTTTAATCATGGCTAAAGAACTGAAAGACTTGACAAAACGGGCTGACAATTACAGCCAGTGGTATAACGATCTTGTAACCAAGGCCGACCTCGCCGAACAGTCCGCCGTGCGCGGCTGCATGGTGATAAAACCCTACGGTTACGCTATTTGGGAAAAGATGCAGCACCAGCTTGACAAGATGTTCAAGGAGACCGGCGCGCAAAACGCTTACTTCCCGCTGCTCATCCCGAAGTCGTTCCTCTCGCGCGAGGCCGAGCACGTAGAGGGCTTCGCCAAGGAGTGCGCCGTTGTGACGCATTACCGCCTGCGCGCAAAGGAGGACAAGAGCGGCGTTGAGGTTGACCCGGCGGCAAGGCTTGAGGAAGAACTGATAATCCGCCCGACGTCGGAAACGATAATCTGGAACACTTATAAGAACTGGATACATTCTTACCGCGACCTGCCGCTGATGTGCAACCAGTGGTGCAACGTGATGCGCTGGGAGATGCGCACGCGTCCGTTCCTCCGCACGTCGGAATTCCTCTGGCAGGAGGGGCACACCGCCCACGCCACACGCGAGGAAGCCGAGGCTGAGGCACAGAAGATGCTCCACGTTTACGCAGACTTCGCCGAGAAGTGGATGGCAGTGCCCGTAATCCAGGGAGTGAAGAGCGAAACCGAACGCTTCGCCGGCGCACTTGACACTTACACCATCGAGGCGATGATGCAGGACGGCAAGGCCCTGCAGAGCGGAACGAGCCATTTCCTCGGCCAGAACTTCGCCAAGGCGTTCGACGTGACCTATCTTAATAAGGAGAACAAGCCCGAATACGTTTGGGCTACATCGTGGGGCGTGTCTACGAGACTTATCGGTGCGTTGATAATGACGCATTCTGACGATAACGGACTTGTCCTTCCGCCTATGCTTGCGCCCATCCAGGTTGTCATCGTGCCGATCACCAAGGGACCGGAGCAGCTGAAGGCTATCACCGATAAACTGACACCGGTGATCAATGCGTTGCGTGAGGCCGGAATATCTGTCAAGTATGACGACGCCGACAACAAGCGTCCGGGCTTCAAGTTCGCCGACTATGAGCTGAAAGGCGTGCCCGTGCGCTTGGTTATGGGCGGCCGTGACTTGGAGAACAACACGCTCGAAATAATGCGCCGCGACACGTTGGAGAAAGACACCGTGCCCGTTGACGGCATCGTGGAGCGTGTTGAGCAGCTGTTGAAGGACATCCAGCAGAATATGTTTGAAAAGGCCAAGGCCTACCGCGACTCACGCATCTACGAGTGTGACAACTACGACGAGTTCAAGGAGCGCATCAAGGACGGTGGCTTCTTCCTCTGCCACTGGGATGGAACAGCCGAGACCGAGGCGAAAATCAAGGAAGAAACGCAGGCCACGATACGTTGCGTGCCCTTCGGAGTAGAGCAGACCGAAGGCGTTGACATGGTTTCGGGCAAACCTGCCAAACACCGTGTCATCATAGCAAGAAGCTACTAATGTGAATTAAGAATTAAAAATTAAGAATTAAGAAAATATGCTTTTCTCATTGGATGAAGGTAATTTTCTTAATTCTTAATTTTTAGTTCTTAATTTTATTTCCCCTTTGAAAAATAAGTGTTTGTGCTTTCACCGGTCGATTATATTGTCAGTTTGTTCAACCTCATTGCGCCAAAGCAATGCGCGATGTGCGGTTGCAGGCTTGCCGCGAGCGAGGATGTGATATGCGCCTCGTGCAATATCGACCTGCCGCGCACAGATTTTTCTGCGCATCCTTACGACAACGATATGGCCAAATTGTTCTGGGGCAGGATACCCGTGGAACGTGCAGCCGCGTTGTTTTATTATCGTGCCCATTCGGTTTCAAGCCGGATAATATACCAGATGAAGTATTACGACCACCCTGAGATAGGCGAACTTATGGGGCGTATGGCGGCTACGGAGTTTATGGCAGCTGGCTTTTTCGAGGGTGTTGACGTCGTTGTACCGGTGCCATTGGCAAGGAAAAGGCAGCGCGAACGTGGTTACAACCAAAGTTTTGAAATTGCCCGCGGAGTGAATGACATAACACATCTGCCTGTTGAAAGTAAGGCCGTTAAGCGTAAGTCGTTCAAAGAAAGTCAGACGAAAATGAACCGTTGGCAGCGTAATGATAATGTTAAGGATGTTTTTACGCTTAATCGCGCCGAAGGACTTGCAGGTAAACACGTTCTTGTAGTGGATGATGTTGTCACCACCGGGGCCACGGTTATTTCTTGTGCGGAGGAACTTATGAAATGCGGCGACGTCAAGTTCAGTGTGATGTCGTTGGGATTTACTAAACAAATATGAAACCGTGAAAGGGTGGAAAAGCGTTGCTTGGGGTATAATGCAGTCCTACTTTCTCACCCTTTCGTTTTATTATTTGTCCAAATCTGAGAACTTCTTATGTCCTTTGGCATAATATTGCCAAAGTATCGAATGGCCGTAAATGCCCGTAATGTTTTCTTCTTTGCGGCTGTTTTGTATCTTTTTGCGTATTTCCCGGTATTCAGGCAGCCATTGTTTGAACGCCTTACGTCCGTTCAGTATGGCTTTGAAGTCGCCACGCCGGCCGGAGAGCAATGCTTGGAATGCTGCTACATAGTCTAAAAAAGCGCGTATCCGCATTACTCTGTGGAGTTCTTCATCCGGCAGGTTCTTGTAAAGCATGGTGAGATTGTTGCGAAAGTTCAGGTACGTTTTCATCGGGTTGTTTTTCGGTAAAGTGCCTCCGCCGATGTGATAAACGAAACTGTCAGGTATGCAATAAATCTTCCTGCCTGATAAACGAAGCCTCCAGCAGAGGTCTATCTCTTCGTTGTGCGCGAAGAAACGCGCGTCAAAACCACCGGAACGTTTAAAGTCGTCGGCCCTTACAACCATGCACGCCCCTGTAGCCCAAAACACTTCGGTTGCGTAGTCATATTGTCCGTTATCGTTTTCCACTGTCTCGAACACCCGGCCACGGCAGAAAGGATAGCCGTAGCGGTCTATGAAACCGCCGCAAGCTCCGGCGTATTCAAATGCGTCACGATTTTTTTCAGATAATAATTTGGGCTGGCACGCAGCTGTGTCTGGGTGGTTGTCCATGAACTCAATTAGCGGTGTGAGCCAATGGTGGGGTACTTCTACGTCGGAATTGAGCAGGACGTAATACTTCGCTTCTATTTGCTCAAGTGCTTTATTGTAACCTTCGGCAAAGCCCCAGTTCTTTTCCAACACTATAATTTTGACTTCAGGAAAGTGCCTTTTCAGTACTTCCAACGAGTTGTCAGTTGATGCGTTGTCGGCCACGTAGACAGTGGCCTCGTCGCGTGAGTAATCCAACACATTTGGCAGGAAGCGTGTGAGCATCTTCACCCCGTTCCAGTTGAGTATGACGATAGCCGTCTTATCCATTTCAAAATATAGCTTTTAATGCAGTATGATTATGGTTGAAGTCGTCTAACTTGACGTTGACGATTTGGTTGTCAAGGCGGTCGTTGTTGTCCGATGGAGGCAACTCCACGCGGATGTAGTTCTTTGTGAAGCCGTGCATGGCCTTTCCCGTGGCTGCTTTTTCAAACAAGACTTCGGCTTCTTTGCCAATATACCTGCTGTAGAAAGCCTTGGTCTTTTTATCAGAAAGCTCCAACAGACGTTTACTGCGCAACTTCTTGTCTTGGTCAGAAACAGTGTATGGTATTTTCAGCGCAGCCGTACCGGGGCGCTCTGAATAGGGGAAGACGTGTAGCTGTGTGACGTCCAGCGATTGAAGAAAGTCATAAGTCTCCTCGAACAGTTCCGGCTTTTCTCCGCGAGTGCCCACCATCACATCTACGCCGATGAACGCGTCAGGCATCACTTTCTTGATAAGTTCAATCTTGTGGGCGAATAGTGAGCTGTCGTAACGGCGGTGCATGAGGCGCAACACTTCGTCAGAACCGCTTTGAAGAGGAATGTGGAAGTGTGGCATGAACGCCCGACTGCCGGCGCAAAACTCTATTAGCTCGTCGTCAAGCAAGTCCGGTTCGATGCTGCTTATGCGGTAACGGTATATACCTTCCACCTTGTCAAGGGCTTTTACGAGGTCGATGAACCTTTCGTTGGTCGTTTCACCGAAGTCGCCGATGTTCACTCCGGTAAGCACTATCTCTTTTCCACCTTCGCCGGCGGCCTGTTCAGCTTGCTCAATAAGAGACTTTATGCTTGGATTACGACTGAAACCGCGTGCGTATGGGATGGTGCAATACGTGCAGAAATAGTTACATCCGTCTTGCACTTTCAGAAAATACCGTGTGCGGTTGCCGCGTGAACAGCTCGGTGCAAAGGTTCTTATGTCTTTTGTCTTTTCCGTGTGGAAGCGGTGCAGTGACGTATCCAACCTCGCTCCCGACCATGCTTCGGAAAGGAATTGTATCAGGTTGGCTTTCTCGTTAGCTCCCAAAACAAGGTCTACACCTTCAATTTTGCTTACTGTTTCAGGCTTGAGTTGGGCGTAACATCCCGTTACGATGACAAAAGCACTGGGATTTTCACGCACCATTCGGTGTATTGCTTGGCGGCATTTGTGGTCGGCAACTTCAGTGACCGAACACGTATTTATGATGCAGATGTCGGCATTCTTGTCAACGGTGCGCACGCCCATGCCTTCCAACATTTTGCAGAATGTTGACGTTTCCGAGAAGTTCAGCTTGCAGCCAAGTGTGAAATATGTGGCGGACTTACCTTGAAATGCTGACGTGTCTATCATCTTACTATTATATATGTGTGGTAATTTATCGGATTTGAACAGTGTGCGGCAACAGCTTTCTTCTTTTTACCTTATTAATATATAAGCCGTTGCCGGTCAGGTGAAACCGTGGCTGTGATATGTCGGTTGTTTGCAGCTGATTACCTATTGCAAAGGTACTAAAAAAAGTCGATATAAGTGTATCAGTACAACATTTCTTAAGAAGGTTATAAAATTTAACAGTTGTTAGTAGTTTGTATCTTGTTGATTTTCAGGTGGTTGCAAAAAAGTTACAAAATACACTATAAAAAATACTATAGAAATAGAACAACGTATTAAAAAAATACTTACCTTTGCAGCGTTTTAATAAACAAAGAATTGTTTTACAGATTTAAAAGCAAAAGAAAATGAAAAAGTTAGTTTTGATGTTCGTAGCTATCGCAGCTATTTCATTCGCATCTTGTGGTAACAAAACAGCTCAGACTGAGGCTGCTGACACAACAACTGTTGACACAACAACTGTAACTGTTGACTCTGCAAGCGTTGACACTGCAAGCGTTGACACAACAACTGCTGCTGAATAATTAGCTACAACAGTAAAAAGCAAAGGAAAACCGCAGAGCTCCAGCTCTGCGGTTTTTTGTTGGATCCGTACTGATTGCATTTTCGCATGATTTTATCTGTTTTGCAAAAGGGCACCTTTTAGCTTGTGATTGGGCACATATTGCACTCTAAAAGATGCCCTTTTGCAATGCGTTTTGCCATGAATTGCAAAACGTGTGAAATTTGCTCTTTTAGGCCATGTTTGTTGTCCGTTAGTTCGCGAAAATGGTTACATAATACTGTTTAATAATATTTTTTATGTAAAAACATATTTAACCGTATTTGTAATGTTGCCGAAAAGTTGTAATTTTGTGGGTAAGTTTAATTTAAAACTATAGGACATGAAAAATTTAAAAGTTATAGTTGTAGCCCTGTGTGCGGTTTTCGTTGTTGCAGGTTGCAAGACAAAGATGGGTACCGGTGCGCTCATAGGCACCGGTGGTGGTGCGGCTCTTGGTGCGTTGGTAGGCCATTTTGCAGGTAATGCCGCTGTTGGCGCAGCTGTCGGTGCCGCCGTTGGCGCAGGTACCGGTGCGCTTATAGGCAAGCATATGGATAAGGTGAAGGCCGAGACTGAGGCGCAGCTTGCCGAGGCTGCAACTGTTGAGGAAGTTACTGATGCTAACGGATTGAAGGCCGTAAAGGTGACATTCGACTCCGGCATACTGTTTGCCACAAGCAGTTCGACACTTAGCTCGTCGGCAAAATCATCGTTGAGTAAGTTTGCAAATAATGTGTTGAAAAAGAATTCGGCAGTGGATGTCAATGTCTACGGATACACGGACAACCAAGGTTGGAAAAACTCAACGGCGGAGCAGAGCGTGCAGAAAAACCTTAACCTGTCACAGGAGCGCGCACAGAGCGTGGCCACTTACCTGATGGCGTGTGGCGCAGCAGCCGACCAGATAGAGACAGTTGAGGGTCTTGGCGAGTCGAATCCTGTCGCTGACAACAGCACAGAGGCCGGACGTGAGCAGAACCGCCGCGTGGAAGTGTACCTCTATGCAAGCCAAGAGATGATCGACGCAGCTAATAATGGCACATTGCAGTAAAATCGGCTGACAAGTAAACGGGCATACAAGCGGACGGGCGACAATCTTCCATATAGGACAGCCGTGTCGCTTGTCTGCTTGTTTCACTCTTTTATGGGAAACTGAAAGATGCGAATTTTTGGCAAAATATTGCGCTGGGTGGTGGTAGCCTTTTTCGGCTCCACCATTCTTGCTGTTGTGACGTTGAGGTTCATTCCGGTTTATTTCACTCCATTGATGTTCATCCGCTGTGCAGAGCAGATGGCTGATGGAAAGGAAGTAAAGTTGCATCATAAGTGGGTGCCGCTTGAAGAGATGTCGCGCCATATGCCTGTGGCTGTCATGGCCAGTGAAGACCAGCGTTTCCTGCTTCACCACGGGTTTGACTACGAGGCGATAGAGAAGGCTGCGTTGAGCAATATGAAGGGCGGCAAGGTGCGCGGCGGCAGCACTATTTCGCAGCAGACGGCTAAGAACGTGTTTTTGTGGCCGGGGCGTTCGTGGGTGCGCAAGGGGCTTGAAGCATACTTTACGGTGCTGATAGAGCTGATGTGGAGCAAGCACCGCATAATGGAGGTGTATCTTAACTCGATAGAAATGGGCCCCGGTATATACGGCGTTGCAGCCGTGGCGCACGATAATTTCGGGAAAGACGCTGCCGACTTGTTCCGTAGCGAGTGTGCGCTCATAGCCGCAACATTGCCAAACCCGCTGAAGTTCAGTTCGAAAAATCCCAGTGCGTATATGCTGAAGCGCAAGCGCCAGATTGAGGCACAGATGAGATTTATACCGTCGTTCCCGAAAGAAGGCGAGGACTATGACCCTAAGACATCGGCAGGAGGAGTGTATCGGAAGTGAGAACGTTAAGAATTAAAAATTAAGAGAATTTGCTTTGTTCTTGAATGCTTATCGCTTAATTCTTAGTTTTTAATTCTTAACTCTTGACTTATAAGACATTTTCTTAATTCTTAATTCTTAATTTCTAATTTTTTATAAAGTGGATTTTCTTGATGATTTGAATGAAAGCCAGCGCGCGGCGGTAGAGTATTGTGACGGTCCTTCACTTGTTATCGCCGGGGCGGGGTCGGGCAAGACACGTGTGCTCACGTACAAGATAGCTTACCTTTTGAGCCGTGGCATGAAGCCGTGGAACATCCTTGCACTCACCTTTACCAATAAGGCGGCCAACGAGATGAAGCAACGCATAGGCGCACTCGTCGGCAACGACATGGCGCGGAGGCTCAATATGGGCACGTTTCACAGTGTGTTTTCGCGGATATTGCGCGTGGAGGCGCCGCTGTTGGGTTACGAATCGAACTTTACTATCTACGACGAAGGCGACTCGCGCAGTCTTGTAAAGACCATCATCAAGGAAATGCAGCTTGACGACAAGACATACAAACCGGCGTCAATTCATTCGCGTATTAGTATGGCTAAAAACAATCTTATGCTGCCGGATCAGTATGGCATGACGAAAAATTTGATTGAGCGAGACCGTGAGCAACGTGTACCGGCGTTCAGCCGTATTTACTCTTCTTATTGCACACGGTGTAAGAAAGCCAACGCGATGGACTTTGACGACCTGCTTACAAACACATACGCTTTGTTCTGTGAGCATGACGATGTGCGGCTGAAGTACGCTGACAGGTTTAAATACATCCTTGTAGACGAGTATCAGGACACTAACTCCGTGCAGCAGAAAATCGTCTGGCAACTCTCTAAGGAGCATCTGCACGTCTGTGCGGTAGGCGACGACGCCCAGAGCATTTATGCTTTCCGCGGAGCCAATATTGACAACATCCTCGATTTTGAAAAACAGTTCGCCGGTACGCGGCAGTTTAAGCTCGAACAAAATTACCGTAGCACGCAGCGCATTGTGCAGGCGGCAAACAGTCTGATACGTCACAATGAGCGGCAGATACCGAAAGATGTGTTCAGCCGTAACGACGTGGGCGAACGTCTTGTGCTGCGTGAGGCTTACAGCGACAGAGAAGAAGCGCTGATTGTTTGCAACGAGATAAAGCGCATACGCCGGGCGGATCATTGCGAGTATTGCGATTTTGCCGTGTTATACCGCACAAATTCGCAAAGCCGCAGTTTCGAGGAAACCATGCGCAAGTCAGGGATACCTTATAAAATATATGGAGGCCTTAGCTTTTACCAGCGTAAAGAGATAAAAGACATATTGGCTTATTTCCGTATGGTTGTCAATCCTAACGATGAGGAGGCGTTCAAGCGTATCATAAATTACCCGAAGCGGGGCATCGGTGACACTACTGTTGCTAAAATTGCGGGGCTTGCGTCGGTCGGCGGGGTGAGCCTTTGGCGTGTGATTTGCGAACCTCAACGTTACGGCTTGTCAGTCAGTAGGGCCACAATGGGCAAGATCGATGGTTTCAGACAGCTTATCAGTGATTTCATTGGCAAACTTGTGACAACTGATGCTTATGCTTTGGGCATTGAACTGGTAAAGGCCAGTGGCATTTCAGCTGACATTTACGCAGACAAGACGCCTGAGAATCTCTCGCGGCAGGAAAATCTTGAGGAACTTCTCGGCAGTATGCAGGAATTTGTGGAGAGCCGTAGGGAGGAAGGGCAGGAAAATGAGACAGGTCTTTCTGATTTTTTGAAAGAAGTGTCTTTGCAAACAGACTTAGAAAACGATGTCGCCGACGATGATGCAAGCCGTGTCTCGTTAATGACGGTTCACAGTGCCAAGGGGCTTGAATTTCCCACTGTGTTTGTCGTAGGGCTTGAAGAAAATATTTTCCCAAGTCTTTTGTCGCTCAACAGCCGGCGTGAAATTGAGGAAGAGCGGCGTTTGCTATATGTGGCCATAACTCGCGCCGAGCACCATTGCATACTCACTTATGCTAAAAGCCGTTACCGCTACGGACGTATGGAAATGCAGTCGCCAAGCCGTTTTTTGCGTGACATCAGTCCTGAATTAATGAAAGTAGAGGGTGGGGGAGATGCTCAAATGTCATTTTCAGGGAGTTTGTTTTCTTCGCATTCACGCGCTTCTGACCGTTGGCAAAATAGTCGCCCGGTGGCATCGCAGTTCCGTGCCGACCCGAAAATCAGGGAGGTGGAGCACCGTGACGATGCCCGGATAGCCGATATTTTTTCACCAGGATTTAAGCGGATGATGGCTGTTTCGGCCATGAAAAGCCGTAGCGGAGCGTCATTGGCAGGTAAACAGCCCCCTATTGACGGTCTGCACGAAGATTGTGTGATAGAGCATGAACGTTTCGGTGTAGGTAAGATAATACGTCTTGAGGGCTCAGGTGAGAATTTGAAAGCCACCGTGCAGTTCACGAATGCCGGCGTAAAACAACTTCTTGTAAAGTTTGCAAGATTTAAGGTGATAGGCTGATGGGTTGCGTTATTTCCGTTTCCTTTTCCCCTTTTTGCACGTGTCTTTTAGCGGGCAGCCTGTGCAGGCATCGTCTTTTGACGTCAGTGTCTTGTATGAACGCCATGAAGCGTATGCCGCCGCGCACACAATTGCAATGGTTACAATAACGGTTTGTATGGTTTCAGAGTTGTTCATGTTGTGTGACAGGTTATTTTAGGCGTTACGTCTCATGGTCAAACGATGGTCGATGCAGCGCGGCAATTCTTCCGGATAGTGGCTTACCATTATGAGAGTTTTGTCCGGACGTCGGCAGAATTTTTCAATTATGTCTGTCACCATCGCACGGTTGATGTCGTCAAGACCGTGGAACGGTTCGTCCAAAATCAGTAATTCAGGGTCTTTTACGAAAGCCCTTGCCAGTAAAACCAAGCGTTGTTCACCGCTTGACATTTTCATAAAAGTCTTGTCGGCCAAGGCTTTTATGCCGAACACGTCCATCCATCGGCGGCACGTTTCGTTTTCTTCGGCATTAGGTTTAGCGTACAGTCCCACAGTTTCTTTTAGTCCGCTGGCGACCACCATGATTGCCTGTATGTCGCTATGGTAGGCTCTGTGCATTTCAGGTGACACATATCCAATGCGTTTTTTGATTTCCCAGATGCTTTCGCCTGTCCCGCGTTTACGCCCGAATAGTGAGATATTACAGGCATAAGCCTGCGGATTGTCGGCGCAGACAAGACTTAAAAGGGTTGATTTTCCCGTTCCGTTACGACCAGACACAGCCCAATGTTCACCACGTCTTACCGTCCAGTTAAAGTGGTTTAATATCGTCTGTTCCCCGTAGCGTATTGTTACGTCGTTCATTTTGACTATTTCAATGCCTGCGTCCGGTGATTTTATTAATTGTGGTTTAGTGCTTTTCTCAGTATTATTGCCGACATATATTGCTGAAGTTTGCGGCTTTACGGAGGCGAGATATTCTCTGATGGTAGTTTTCTTTCCTACTTTCATGCCGTCAATTCTCACCACGTGCGTGGTAAACGATGGTATATCTTTCGGTCTTGACAGGATAGTCATTATCTGTAACGACGCCTCTTCAGAGAGCGAAGTCAACAGCTCATCGAGCTGTTTGCGTGTTTCTGCGTCAAGACCGATGAACGGGTTGTCGATAATCAGCAGCCTCGGCCGGGCGAGAAGCGTCTTTATTAGTTGTAGTTTGCGAAGTTCGCCGCTTGAAAGAAGTATGACATATTTGTCGAGCAGGTTCTCCATATCGAACATCGAGTACAAACGGCATTTGAAGGCATAGTCTTCCTGCGTGCCGTTCCCAGCCATTCGGTAGGCTTCTTCAAGCAATTCATCCGCTGTAGGTGTGTTTTCACTTATGTCATGTTGGTTCCAGCGTTGTTGCAGATAGTACGCACCGTCGCTTTCTCCGTAAGAATCTTTGAAGGTGATGTATTTTATATTGTCGGAAATAAAGGGCTTTTCGCTCGGACGGAAGTCGTATTTAGCACAATCTCCGGCGACGGGATGTCGTCCTGTAATGATGTCAACAAACATGGTTTTGCCCGCTCCGTTAGGCCCGATTACGGCGATGTGTTCGCCGGCGCATAACTCAAAATCCACAGGTTCGGCCATACTCCATTGCGGCATACGCGCCGTGCCTTGTGCTATCGTTATAATCCGTTGCATTTTATCCTGTCTTTGTTTTTTATGGCAAAATCTTTCCAACTGCCATATTTTCTGTCAGTCACGGGGACCCCCTCTTGCATGAAGTGGCAATATGCGGCGGCGAGGGCGTCTGTCGCGTCCATAAACGGCGTCATGTCTTCATCGTTTATGTTGAGCAACCGTTTCAGCATCCCTGCTACTTGGTCTTTTGAGGCTGCTCCCTGGCCGGTGATTGCCATCTTGATCTTCATCGGAGCGTATTCATGTATTGGTACGTCGTGGTGTATGGCGGCTGCGATTGCTACCCCTTGGGCTCGTCCGAGCTTTAGCATGGACTGTATGTTCTTCCCGAAAAATGGTGCTTCAATCGCCATCTCGTCAGGCAGAAATTCATCGATAAGGCTTGTCACGCGCTCAAAAATCTTTCCCAACCGTAGGTATGGGTCATGTATCTTGCGCATATCAATCACCCCCATAGCCATCATTGCTGCCTTATTGCCTCGTACTTTCAGTAGTCCGTAGCCCATCACGTTCGTGCCGGGGTCTATGCCCATTATTATTTTTTCAGTCATTGTAGCTCACGGCGTTTTTCATGTACGGGTTGTGCGCCAGTTCATCTTTAATTGTTGTACGTCCTCCATGTCCCGGTAAAATTATTGTGTCGTCGGGCAGTTTGTCTGCTATAAGATGCAGGCTGCGCAGCAGCGAGTCGTAGTCGCCAAGCTCAAGATCCGTGCGTCCTACGCTCATACAGAATAAAGTGTCGCCAGAAAAAGCCACACTTTCTTCTTCGCAATAGAGAAAGACAGATCCCGGTGAATGGCCGGGCGTGCTTATCACGCCCAGCTTGTGAATGCCGAAAGTTATTGTTTCGCCGTCATCAAAAAGTTTTGCTGCGGCAGGGACGGTCTCCACGCAGTCTGAGCCAATAAAGGCTTTGGCCTGGCTGCCGAGGCTTCCCATAAGCGGGGCGTCCGCCTTATGGTGTTCGGGTGGTAGTCCATACTTGTCGTAAACGAACCTATTGCCGAAGTTATGGTCTACGTGTCCGTGTGTGCATAGCAACTTTACGGGATTCAGCCTGTTGTCGTTGATGTAATTGGCAATGGCTGTTTTTTCTTCGGGAAAGAATGCTCCGCAGTCAATGATGACACATTCGCCGGTGTTGTCGCTGACAACGTAGCAGTTCTCTTGGAACATATTGCAGACAAATCTTTGGATGTTGAGCATTTGTTTTTCTTTTTTGCAGACAATCTAACAAACGGATAAGTTCACAGCAGAAACCAGATAAGGGGCGAACATATAAGTAACAATGCATATAAGATTGTTTAATCGTCAGTTTGTTACTTGTCACTTGTTTGTTCGTTGACTTTCGGTTGCCAATATGACGCTTGTTAACTTATTATAACGGCAGGTAAATGATGTATTTCTGTTTAAACCATTCTTCGCTGAACATAGTGCTGAGGTCGGTTACGTCAACAATGTGCCTGAACGGTTTTATTTCCTCGTTGATGTTTCCTCCTTTGAGACAAATCAGTCCGTTGGGAAGGGCGTTGCGTTGTGTTTTACCGATGTTTTTCTTTACGAGTTTTACGAGGTCTGGCAGTGGCATGACGGCACGGCTTACAACGAAGTCATATTTTCCATCTTCGTTTTCACCCCTCATCTGTGCGGCTTCGCAGTTGGTAAGGCCTATGGCATTGGCCACTTCTTTCACCACGAGGATTTTCTTACCAGTGCCGTCTATCAGCTTAAAATGGGCTTCAGGGAACATTATTGCGAGCGGTATGCCGGGAAAGCCGCCGCCTGTACCCAGGTCGAGTATTCGTGTACCAGTCCTGAAGTTTACCGTCTTGGCTATCGCGAGAGAGTGCAGTACGTGGTGCTCGTAAAGGTTGTCAATGTCCTTTCTCGATATTACATTGATTTTGCTATTCCAATCACGGTATAGTCCGTCAAGGGCGGCGAACACATTGCGCTGTGTCTCAGTCAGTTCAGGAAAGTATTTTGATATTATGTCCATTATAAGTGTCTGTCGTTTTTAATTCCACGTTTTTAACGCTTGGGAAACAAATAAATTTGCTTTGTTATTGTTTAATCAAAACGTTTGAATTTACTTTCTTAGCAAATCTTTCAGGTCATCGTTGCCTATCTCAACTCTGATTTCACCCTCTGCATGGCTGGCTATCTCGTCCGGGGAGTAGATAAATGTTATGCTTTTTTCTCCGATTATGAAGTTGTCAGGTGCGTAAACGTCAATCCATTCAAATATGCTTCTGTCCTGCAGTCCTTTTATGTCTTTTACTTCATATTTCTCGCAGAGCGCTTTTACAATGATGTCGTTAAGCCCTTGTTCATATCCAGGCACGAATATGTCTTTCAACGATACTATTTTACCCGTGGCGGTGTCGATATTTCTTGCTATTACAATGGAGTTGCCGTGTGCACCCCCGCCATACATATATACGTTGGCGATGTAGGTATAATATTTTTCGTTATTGTCAATCACGTGCGTTTTTACGATATACTCACAGTTGAACGACGCGCCGCTTCCTCCCGCAGCCTTATATATCTCGCCATATTCTTTCTTGTATTCGGCCAGGTATCTCGTTACGAACGAGTCGGCTGCTTCCTTTGGTGACAGCTTCTGTGATGTTATCGAGAAATAGTCGGGACTGAGTATGCCTGAACGTATTATTGAATCGTTTATCAAGTCGGCGTTTTTGCCTTCGGCATAAGTCAGGCATAAGCTTACGTGACATTTCGGCCCTGCGGTGTCTTCAGTCAGTGATACGGTAGAGTCTACTTTCAGACTGTCGAAACTGAGACTGTCTTTGCCGTTATGTCCCTTGCCGGAGTTGCCTCCACATGAGGCCGCAAACATCATTGCCGCACACACGGCAAACGTTGTGAAAACTGATTTTTTCATGTCGTCTTGTATTTGTTCGTGGACAAAGATATACAAATCGAGTGAAGTGTAAAACAAAAAGTGTGTGAAGTATGTTTTTGTTTTTACTTCCAAGATGCAGCATATTTTCTGCAAAGATAGCACAAATTGGATGAAGTGCAAAATAAAAGCGGCGGAAACGGATATTATGATTATAAAAAGCCGGATTACTTTTACTTGTGGGTGTAATTATCCGATAAATTGAAACGTGAATACCGGTTTGTTTTAATGTTATTTTTGCAGAAAATCAAAATATTTTACCCGTTAGCGGAATTATTTTGAGACAATACGGCGATTGTTATAGTTTTAAACGGTGTCCTTTCGGTCTGCAAAAGATGGTCTTTCGTCTTTTAAAAGACTATCTTTTACACGGTAAAAGGATGCCTGTTGCAGACTCGTCGAAAGCGCGTGGAAACTGTAAATAAAAACCATTTAAATATAACAAACCGTAAGCAGCTGTCACAATGAGTACAAATAATTCTGCCAACGGGTAATATTTATTTCTCCTTGTATTTTTCCATTAATGGTTGTGCTTGCGGATTGCCGAGCTGTTTGGCTTTTTCAAGATTTGTCATTCCCGCCGATTTATCTCCCTTACTGATTTGTGCCAATCCTAATAATAAATAGCCGTCAGAGTATTCCGGTGCCAGTTCTATACAGCGTTCGGCTGTTTTTATGGCTCCGTCATGTAGGTTTACCCTCAACTGCAACGAAGCCATCTCGGCATAATACGTAGGTTCTTGTGGCGAACGGATTATAGCAGCAGCCATGTCGCCTAATGCTTGTTTGTAGAGTTTTGCCTTCACTTCAGTTTTGCTGCGCAAGTAATAGAACTGAGCATCCAAAGGTTGCCCTACAAGTATCTCATAACGAGTATAATCGAACACGGCCAAGCGGAAACTGTCAATGGCATTGTACGCATCGGCACGGGCAAGGAAATACGGGGCTGCGTCGTGCATACGCAAGCTGTCAGTGTTGTTTATGGCACTGTCGAGCAGGGCTATTATTTCACTTTTCGGGGCATTGAGCATCATTTTGCATTGTGATGCTTCATAGAACAGTTCTGGATTCTTCATCTCTGTCCCAAGCAGTTCTGTGAAGGTGTTATAAGCCTCTTGGTATTTTCCTTTGGTGAATGTTATTTGAGCTTTTAGGTGTTTGTATGTTGGCAGGGGATTTATGGCGTATGCTTTGTCAACTTCCTCTTCGGCTTTGTCCAGCGTCCATTTTGGATATTCTTGTCCGGCCTTGTATAATATCTTATTGTAAATTATCCTTCCGTATTCGGCATGGGCCTCGTCTTTCTTTGCAGCGTTTTTTATTGCATCATCCATCGTTTTTCCCGCTCCGTCAAAGTCGTTTTTACCAACCTGTACACGCGCCATTGTTGCATATCCGTCAACGAGGTCGGGGTATTTTGCGATAAAATCATCTACAATGGCAGACAGTTTTATTGAGTCGTTATCCTGTTCTGCCATTATCAGTGCCAGTCTGGCCTGGTCTTTGCCTTCTGGCAGAGCGGGTGCTATACCTATCTGGCGAAGTACAGGATCGCTGAGCGCAAGTCCTGGTGTGCTGAGATTCATTGCGAAGTTTGCGTCTGTAGCGTGGATGTCATACGATGTGTTTGACAACTTCATCAGCCCTATCATTTGGCCGTTGTTGTTGACAATTGGGCAAGCTGTTGAATTATCCGGTGCCTGCAACAATATTATATAATAAGAATACTTATCCATGAACGTTTCCACGCTCTTCACGGTAGCTCCTATCGGATTGGCTTCGTTCTCCCCGGAGAATGTTACCAACCATACTGCATCTCCGTTTTTTGACGGAGATGCAGCAACAGCCATTGGTGTCGGTTTCAATCCTTCTACTTTGAATTTTGCAATGTCGTAAAGTTCATTGACACCTATCATTCTTGACACTTCCCCTTGGCGCCCTTTCGAGTCGGTTACGATAGCTTTAGCTGCTCCGATAAACGGCTTTAACGAACTTATAGCCGTACCGTCGGCCTTTGTGAATACACCATTGCTTTCGGCTAAGACTGTGCCATCTGCGTTGTATGTTGTAAGTTTGAATACAGACTTTGCCGTTTCTTTTACCTCTGCCGATTGTGCAAGACATTGTAAGCAGCTGATGATTATTGTTACGAGAAGTGTGCTTATGTGTTTCATTTCCATTTGTTTATGTTCCGCAAAGGTATTACTTTTCTTTGGATAAGCGGCAATGATTACCTGTCTTTTAACAAATGATATTTAGATTTCGCATTTTGTGGCTTACCAACAGGTTGCTCATTTATGCTAATTAACGCCGTTTTGCAATTTGATTTGTGGCTTTTTGCATTATAAAATGCCGTATATTGAAGCACAATACACGGCATTTTATAAGATAACTGTAAATCAGGCTGTTACAAACATATTATGAAGCCTCTTAGTGCGTGGCTTTATACCAGTTTGTTTGCTTCACTTCGTTGCTGATATTCTTATTGATTGTCGGGTCTGAAACGGTAATCCCTGAAAAATTTTTGATTTCCGTTTCCAAACCTGTCAGCATTGAATAGTATGTCTTAGTGGCAGCTTTATAAGGAACAAGTAAGTTTAGCTGATTGTGAAATGCTGCCAGCAATGACGGGTCTTGGCAGAGTTTTGACACATAATCGCCGAAATCATAGAATATCGTAGGTGTGTATCCGTCGAGTTTTTGCAATCCGCTTAAGTCATGAACACCTGTGGGATATGCCATGTTTATCTGTTGCATAATAAGTGCCATTTGTTCCACTTCACGACAGTCGGTTACGCCAATGGTGCCACATGGCGGGTCGAAATTAGAATAAAACTCATAAAAACCGTCAACTACACCTTTGTAGTTATTGTTCATAAGGTCGATACCTATTTCGGCATAAGGCATACCGTCTATCATTATTTCGCAGGTAGAAGCTATAAGGTAGTTTGTGACTCCCCGCAGGTCGTATGCCGTTTCGATGTTTGACATATAGCAATCGTCAAACAGTACATATTCCATTTTCTTACCGGCCAGTTTTATGCCATCAGCAAGCGTCGTGACGTCTGTCTGGTAATCGCTGTCAGACGAATGGCCGAAAAAGCGTGTCAGCTGTATGCCATGTTTTTGCTTTGCGGCCATTGCCACACGTGTCGGCACGTGTGTACCTGCCGGTATCCATCCCATGCCGTGACATCCTATAGCCATAGCATATTTATCAGAAGGTGAGGCAGACATTGCATCTTCTATGATTGAGGCTATGCCTGAAGCTGTGGTATAGTCACATTCGACAAATGAATATGTTTTCAGCGTGTCGCGCACGCATCCTCCATGCTCGTAGTTTATATTTATGAGGTATGACGTGGTGCTGTTTTCAGATATGAATACGATTAAAGCGTTGTCGCCAAGGCCTTGATTGTTTTCTATGGCAGTTTCAAACGATGATATGTTTTTTAGGAAATACGGATATATTCCATTATCCGACCAAGGCATATACATCAGTACCGTTTGTTTGGCTGTTGGCGGAATATCCGGCGTGTCGTCTTCGTCCCTGCATGACGATAACATTAAAGAAATGGCTGTTAAGGATAATAACAAAAGAGTTTTGTATCTGTGGAAGAGTTGTTTCATGATGATAGGCAATAACAAAAATAAAGTCGTGCCTGAACATACTTTTGTCTCAGCACGACTTTAAACATGATATTATTTCTGTTTGCTCTTTAGTGCGGCCAAAGACGCTTTCAGCGATGCAATCTTTTCCTCTGAATCGCTTTGCTTCTTTCGTTCCAAAGCGACGACAGCTTCAGGCGCATTGGCAACAAATTTCTCGTTTGACAGTTTTTTCTTTATGCCGGCTAAGAAGCCTTCGAGGTGTTTCAGCTGCGCTTCTTGCTTTTCAATCTCTGCGTCAACGTCAATCAGATTACCTACAGGGACGGCGTATTCATCAGTACCCACCATAAATTGGGCAGTGTCATCAGATTTGTTTGCCACGACATTTATTGCACTGATGTTTCCCATCTTGATGGTTATGTCATCGTATGCAGCATATCTGTTTGTGTTAATTGCCTGCAATTCAAGGGCTTCTTTTTGCGTGATGTTTTTTTGGTTCCTTATGGTTCTTACGTTACCGATAATTTGTTTTACGCACTCAATGTCGCTAACTATCTGCTTGTCTTCATCCGTAGGCGCAGGTATGGACAAACGATCAAGCATTATGCTCTCACCATCCTTGCGGTCATAGATATGTTGCCAAAGTTCTTCTGTAATGAACGGCATGAACGGATGGAGCATTTTCAACAAGTCGTTGAAGAAGTTGAGAGTCTTGTCGTATGTTACACGGTCGATTGGCGAGCCGTAAACCGGTTTTATCATTTCGAGATACCAGCTTGAGAATTCGTCCCAGAACAAGCGGTAAACATCCATGAGAGCTTCTGAGATGCGGTATTTCTTAAACTGTTCGTCAAGCTCTACATTCGTAATTCTCAGCTTTGCTTCAAACCATTTAACGGCAGTTTTATTAGCCTCCGGCTGTTCTATGTCGGCAACCTCCCAGCCTTTTATCAGGCGGAATGCGTTCCATATTTTGTTGTTGAAGTTACGCCCTTGTTCGCAAAGGCTCTCATCAAATAAAATGTCGTTACCCGCCGGAGCTGAAAGCATCATTCCCATGCGCACACCGTCAGCACCGAATTTGTCGATAAGTTCGATTGGGTCGGGGCTGTTGCCAAGGCTCTTGCTCATCTTGCGTCCTAGCTTGTCGCGCACAATACCGGTGAAGTAAACATTCTTGAATGGCATTGTACCGCGGTATTCATATCCGGCCATGATCATCCTTGCCACCCAGAAGAAGATAATGTCAGGGGCGGTTACAAGGTCTGACGTAGGATAATAATATTTAATGTCCTCATTTTCCGGATTATTTATGCCGTCAAATACGGATATTGGCCACAACCATGACGAGAACCATGTGTCGAGGCAATCGTCGTCTTGCCTTAAATCCGCAATCGTCAGACCGTTATTGCCACTTTTCTCTTTTGCCAGTTCAAGTGCTTTCTCCGGTGTCTCGGCAACCACGTATCCGCCGTTATTGGGCAAATAGTAAGCCGGAATGCGGTGTCCCCACCATAATTGCCGGCTGATACACCAGTCTTTGATGTTCTCAAGCCAATGACGGTATATGTTTTTGTATTTTGTGGGATAGAACTTGATTTCATCGTTCATTACCGGTGGGAGAGCAAGGTCGGCAAAGTGCTGCATCTTGAGAAACCATTGCGTTGACAGCTTGGGCTCGATGGGTACATTAGTTCTTTCCGAAAAACCGACCTTATTTGTGTAGTCTTCAACCTTCTCCATCAGTCCGGCATTTTCCAAGTCTATTGCTATTTGCTTGCGGACATCCATACGGTCCATGCCGACATATAGTCCGGCAACATCGGCAATGGTGCCGTCGTCGTTGAAAATATCTATTGTTTCAAGATTGTGCTTTATGCCAAGGGCATGGTCGTTAATGTCGTGTGCTGGCGTCACTTTCAGACAGCCGGTTCCAAATTCGGTATCTACGTAGCTGTCTTCAATCACTGGAATTTGCCTGTTCATCAATGGCACGATTACGTGCTTGCCTTTTAGCCATGTGTTCTTCGGGTCGTCAGGATTTATACACATGGCTGTATCACCCATTATCGTTTCGGGACGTGTGGTCGCAACAACAGCATATTTCCCAGGTTCTTCCACCACCATGTAACGAAGATAATATAATTTGCTGTGCTCCTCCTTATATATAACTTCTTCATCACTGAGCGCGGTTTGGGCCTTAGGATCCCAGTTAACCATACGTGCTCCACGATAAATAAGTCCTTTGTTATATAAATCGCAAAAAACTTTGATGACTCCCTCCGAACGTTTGTCGTCCATTGTAAACGCCGTGCGCTTCCAGTCACAACTTGCACCAAGTTTTCTAAGTTGCTTTAATATTATGCCACCATGTTCGCGAGTCCAGTCCCAAGCGTGGTTTAAGAACTCGTCACGTGATAAGTCTGTTTTCTTAATTCCTTCCTTTGCTAATTTGTTAACAACTTTAGCTTCAGTAGCTATCGAGGCATGGTCTGTTCCGGGCACCCAACAAGCGTTCTTTCCTTCCATCCGGGCACGCCTTACAAGAATATCTTGGATAGTGTTGTTCAACATATGCCCCATATGTAACACTCCTGTTACATTGGGTGGGGGAATTACTATCGTGTAAGGCTCGCGTCCGTCCGGTTTGCTGTCGAATAAGTTATGGTCCAACCAGTATTGATACCACTTTGACTCAACTTCTCTTGGGTCATACTTGCTTGCTAATTCCATTGTGTATGATAATTTTACTTAATTCAATAAAAAACGATGCAAAAATACAAAATATTCATGGAAAATATCTACATTTGCATGATTAAAATGTACATTTATGCATACAAAAGAAGAAAAGTTGGAGGCCTTCGGCCGCCTTTTGGACGTACTGGATACGTTGCGTGTGGAATGTCCGTGGGACAGGAAACAAACAAACGAAAGCCTTAGGCCAAACACAATTGAAGAAACTTTTGAACTTTGCGACGCCTTGATCAAGAGCGACAAAAAGAATATATGCAAAGAGTTGGGTGACGTCTTGCTCCATGTTTGTTTTTATTCATTGATTGGCAGCGAGACGGGAGATTTCGATATTGCTGATGTTTGTAATATGGAAACTGACAAGTTAATATTCAGACATCCACATATTTATGGTCAAGTTAAGGCTGATACGGCGGCGCAAGTGTGTGAAAATTGGGAACAACTTAAATTAAAAGAAAAGGATGGCAACAAGCGTGTGCTTTCCGGAGTGCCAGACGCGCTACCTTCACTAATCAAGGCTTACAGAATACAAGATAAGGCTCGCAACGTAGGTTTTGATTGGGAAGATAAAGGTGACGTATGGAAAAAGGTAAGAGAAGAATTGAATGAACTTGAGGCAGAGTTGCACAAAGGGGACAAAGAAAAGTCAACGGAAGAGCTTGGTGATTTCCTTTTTAGTGTAATTAACGCCGCTCGCCTGTATCATTTGAACCCAGACAATGCTTTGGAACATACCAATCAAAAGTTCATACGCCGTTTTAATTATATAGAAGACCATTCGATAAAGTCAGGAAAGAATTTAACAGACATGACTTTGGCTGAGATGGATCAACTTTGGAATGAGGCAAAGTCACTTGAAAATACCAATGAAAAAGACAGTAAGTTATGAAAGCATTTAATACATTTATCTGTTTGGCGTGCTTGCTTATATTGGCAGGTTGTGGTGAAAAGAAAAAGAATGTTCCTGTAATAGAAGTGTTGACGGACAGCACAGAAACCGATTCAACCGTTTATGGCAGATGTGGCGACGGAACAGCAATGCACACATTAGAACTTATAACCGACAAGGGCGATACCATTGTTTATACTTTAGAGGGTGAAGACACTTGTACCAATGTGCAAGGAGGTCTCTTTGTCGGTGATAGGCTTGCAGTCATAGGGAAGCGTGTTGAAGGTCTGAATGAGGATATGTTGGCCGATAAGGTTATTAATCTTACATCATTGCTCGGCACTTGGAGCAGTCTTGATAAAAATTTTGAAATCATTGAAGGTGGAACGGTCGTAAGTACTTCTGGTGAACCCACGCCATATACAGAATGGAAAATCTTAAATGGTAAACTCGTGTTGTCGCCAGACACTTTCGATATTTATTTTTTGGGACCGGATTCTTTATATTTAGAGAACGGCCAAGGCATATACGGTTATAAACGTATGCCTAAACAATCACACGACGGCAAAAAAGCTTCAAAGCAATAAGTATGGTGTGGAGGTGATTTATGCAACCCTTTAATGTTCGTATCCTTGGGTGTGGCAGTGCGTTGCCGACATTGAAACATTTTGCTTCGTCGCAACTCGTAGAATTGCGGGGAAAAATGTTCATGGTTGATTGTGGCGAAGGTACACAGATTCAGGTTAGGCGTTCACGAGTGCATTTCAACAAAATTTTAGCAATTTTTATAACACATCTTCATGGTGATCATTGTTTTGGGTTGATAGGGCTTATCTCTACATTGGGAATGTTGGGGCGTACAGCTCCGTTGCACATTTACGCTCCAAATGATTTAGGTTGCATTTTGGACAGGCAAATTAAGTTCTTTTGTGACAGTTTGGATTATGAAGTTATTTTCCACGGTGTTGATACTTCTGCATCAAGTGTGGTTTATGAAGATAAGGGTTTATTGGTGAGGACTATACCGCTTAACCATCGTATTGCTTGTTGTGGCTATGTGTTTTGTGAGAAACCGACTTTGCCGCATATCCGTAGAGACATGATTGATTTCTATGGCATACCTGAATGTTACAGAAATAACATAAAAAACGGAAGTGACTGGATTACGCCTGACGGTGAAATAATACCTAATCACAGGCTTACCGAACCGGCAGATTTGCCCCGTTCCTACGCATATTGTTCGGATACGAAATACATTCCAGACCTTCATAAACAGCTAACCGGTGTCGATTTGCTTTACCACGAAGCTACATATTGCAACGACTGTGAAGACAGAGCCTCTCTTTATTACCATAGCACAGCCCGGCAGGCTGCTACTGTGGCACGCGATGCAGGCGTTAAGAAACTAATTTTAGGACATTTTTCTGCTCGTTATAATGACGAGGAAACATTGCTTGAAGAAGCACGCACAGTCTTCCCAAATTCCTTTTTGGCCAATGAAATGGCTGTTTTTGACGTTTAAATTGTAAAAAAACATCATAATATTTTGATTTATATCTAAAAAAGAGTATCTTTGCCGATAAAAGATGATCTTTATGGCGAAAAAATTACTTATCATATTGTTTTTTGTTGTTTGCGGATTGTTTAGCGCGACTTCATCATGCTATGCAAGTCCGGTGATGGGTGTTATCGATACTGAATATCAAGAAGTATCGGTGACTGTCAGCTCGTCAACAATCCATGTCACGGGTGCCAATGGCCAGATGCTTTATGTTTATAATGTTGCCGGTGTGCGTGTGATGAGCATAAGGATTGACGGTCAAGACAGACGTTATGATTTAAATCTTCCTAAAGGCTGTTATATTGTTAAAGTCGGTAAAACATTTGTAAGGAAAGTGTTTATCAAATAAATATCTTCCTATATTTTGTCAAAGATCATTCTCTTTTTTTTACTGGCTTTATTGTCGCTTTCTTCATGCCATGAAAAAGTTGACAATGTTAACAGTGGGCTTACTTTGGATGCTTTTTCAAAGTTGAGCAACGAAAAATACAAGCTCAATTCCCATAAGATACGTAGAAATATTGCCCGCATTGTGGACGATGATGCTATGCGTGTCTCCATTGATCGTAATGTTCATAAATATTATTCAGGAGGCAACCCGTTTATCTGGATAAACAGACTCGGATTGTACGGGCGTGCAGATACTCTTTTGAGCATAATTCGTAAAGCTGATTATTATGGCATACCCACTAGGATGTTGCGAGTTGATCAAATTGAAGAAGATCTTGACCGCATTCGCACTCTTGACATCGGCGAAGATGAGAAAGACATAAATCTGGTTATGGCGCGTTTGGAATACAATCTTACGAGGGCGTATTTCCGATATGCGGTAGGTATGCGCTACGGCTTTGTTAATCCCGATTATATTTATAACAGGTTTGAGAAATATGCCGTTGATTCCCTTACGATGCGTTATCGCCAGTTGTCCGATTTGAAGATTGAACGTCCTGATACTTTTTTCTATAACGACCTTGTGGCCAAGGCTTTCAATGATAGTGTTAGTCAGTTTTTGTCTACTGTTGACGCAAAAGGCGAACTGTACACACACTTGCTCGATCGTCTTAATTCCGGAGCACTTTCAAGCCGTGAACGGTTGAAGGTGTTGTGTAATATCGAGCGGTGCAGGTGGCGTCCTAAAATGTTGCGCGGCAAGGCTGATTTAAACAAATATGTAGAAGTCAACATTCCTTCGTTCACATTGCGTGCATATTGCAAGGACAGTGTCTTATTTATGCGTGTAGGATGTGGAACTGTCGATACGAAGACCCCTCTTCTGTCAAGCCATATCACCCGAATGGACGTCAATCCACAATGGATTTTGCCTAAAAGCATTGCTAAGGGCATAGTCGGTCGTATCGATTATATGCACAGGATGGGTATGTTTGTGCATGACAAGAAGTTAGGAAAACTTCGGCCTGAAGAAGCGTCTTATGAAAAAGTAATCAACGGTGAACAGTACATAATCCAAGCCGGTGGCCCTAAAAACTCTTTGGGGCGTATAATATTCCGTTTCGACAATAATTTTTCCGTTTTCCTCCACGACACATCTTCGCCTTGGCTGTTTCAGCGCACCAACAGGGCCGTTAGCCACGGTTGTGTAAGAGTTGAAAAGCCGTTTGAGTTTGCTGTGTTCCTTTTAGGCGGAAGCGATGATACGCTTATTGACAAATTAAGATATTCAATGACTGTAGAGCTGCCTACCGACAACGATTCTATCAACAGAGCCAGGAAACTCAAGGTTGATAGGCGGCGTATGGTTAATTCTGTAAGTGTAAAACCGGCAGTGCCACTTTTCATAACGTATTACACTATCTATTTTGACAGTAACAGCCGACTTGTTGATTGTCCCGACGTTTACGGCTTCGATGAGGCGTTGGCCGAACAACTGAAGCCTTTTATCTGATGACTATGGCCAACAACGATGACGACATATTGAAGTTGCTCGCGTCAGAGACTACAAGGCGTAAGGCGTTCGAGATGATAGTAAAGGCATACAGTGAATGTCTTTATTGGAAAATACGTTACATAGTCCTTTCACATGAAGACGCAAATGACGTGTTGCAAAACACGTTTCTTAAGGCTTGGGGAAACATTGCTTCGTTTAAAGGTAAGTCGAAATTGCTCACATGGTTATGCAGCATTGCCATAAACGAGGCATTAGACTTTCTTCGTAAGAGTAAAGCCACGCAGACCGCCGACGCTGATGACAGCCCCGGCGTGGCCGCAAGACTGATGGCAGATGAATATTTTGACGGCGACGAAGTTCATGCCATGCTAATGCAGGCAGTGTCAACACTTCCTGATGTGCAGCGCACAGTGTTCAATCTCCGCTATTTTGACAATCTCAAGTACAGTGAAATCAGTACCATACTTAATACCTCTGAGGGTGCGTTGAAAGCGTCATACCATATTGCCGTGAAGAAAATCACGGATTATTTCCATTTGCATGAGTGATTGGTTTACCCCTTTTTTAATGTGTATAGTGCAACAGTATGACAACCATTTCTCTGCAATCACTTACAAGGAAATTACTTTATGAAAAAATTAAACGGACTCTTAAACTTTTCGCCATCGGCAACGTCTCAATTATAAAGTAATTACAGTTTAACAGATACTTATGAATGAAGAACTCTTGATAGAACGCAAATTTGGCAAGCCGAGGCCTTTCAATGTGCCTGAAGGTTATTTTGAGAGCTTCCAGACAACCTTTATGACAAACTTGCCATCAGTTCCTGCTCAAAAGGGGAGGACTGTTTTGCGGCGTCTGCGCCATGTGATGTGGGCGGCCAGCGTTGCTGCGGTAGTTGTTTTTGCCGCTGTCTATTTTGGCGGAATGTTCGGCACGTCAAATGATCGAACAGTAGCCAGTGTGTCTTCTGCCGATATGTCTTTGCAAATGGATAATGACATAATGATCGATGAACTGTCAGATTACGCGATGATGGATAATGATGACTTTTATTCTTTCATAGCCGATGAATAGGGACCGTTTCCTTTGCGTGGGTAATTGCTTTCATTATGGAAAGTAAAGAAAGTCTATATTCCAGATTTTAATATTTAAAATATGAGAAAACTCTTTGTTTTATTTATATTCATTTTTGCCGTATGCACGGCCGGTGCACAAGGTAAGCGCAGCAAATTCACTCCAGAGCGTTTCGATGCCGAACTTGAGCAGTACATCACAAAGAAAGCCTGCCTCACGCCTAAAGAGGCGTCAATATTTTTCCCTCTTTATTCTGAAATGTCGAAAAAGCAACGCATTGTTCACCAAGAGATCAAGAAACTGAAGCGCATAAAGCCAACTACCGATGCTGAGTGCCGTAAGAATATAAGCAAGCGTGCATCGCTTGACATCCAGATGAAGCAAATACAAAAAACATATCATGAAAAATTCATGCAGGTACTTCCGCCGCAAAAGGTCTACGATATTTTAAAGGCTGAAGACCGTTTCCATCGCCAGATGTTCAAGCGCAAAGCGACTAAAATGCGGAAGAAGTAATTTTAAAGTCCGTATTTTGTCAACAATCTCTTGTCAAGGCGTAAAATATTGCGTTTCTGAATATCCCCAAATCAAAGAAACAACCATTCCTGCTGGAAAGTTTATCAAAATTATGTCCCTGCAACGAGTGTTGTCGTATTTTGATATACCTTCTACAATGCGGATAACAGACCATGCTGTATATTGTTTATACTGAATCTATATTGTCTTAATGTCATTCTGCAAGCAGATTAAAGTATTTAATATCACATTGATATTGGCGAAAATAACGACACTATTCGTTGTAATTCTAACCCGTTGACATACAATATTTTACAATCATTATAAGCAAATTGTCAATCGCATATGGTAATTTGAACCCGTAGCGGAATTATTTTGAGATGTATGTCTTGTCCTGGCAAAAGTTGACACATTTATTACTCTAGTTCGGGATAAGTAATCAGTTAAAATATCGTAAGCTGCCTGTCGTCCTTCTTGATTTTAACCTGTAAAGCCTGTGGCTTGTTGTCGAAAAAAGAGTAGGCCATGAGTGCGGAGCAGAAGTTGATGATGA
>CALUGX010000018.1 GCA_944320285.1 uncultured Prevotella sp. | reverse complement strand
AACAGAGAAGTTAAGCCCGCTTGCGCCGATGGTACTGCAATGCGATGCGGGAGAGTAGGAGGCCGCCTTTTTTGAGTGAAGCCCTGCGAGGAGATATAAATCCGCGCAGGGCTTTTTTGTTGGAGAAAATGGGAAAAACCGGGAGGTTCTGGGAGAGCCGGGAGAGCGGGGAGGACCGGGATGTCCGTGGATGATGGTAGAATGGGACGTTTACGGAATTCGAATTTTTTAAAATGTATTTTCGGATTTTATTTACTTTTATTTAGTAAAAACCTTCGTTTCACTACGATTTATTTTGCTTTGCGCACTACTTGCATTATCTTTGCATGGAGTTTTAATATACCAGTAATATGAAATCATTAAAAGATTTATATAAGATAGGAAAAGGGCCGTCGAGCAGCCACACGATGGGGCCGCAAAAGGCGGCGCAGATGTTTTTAGATAAGCACCGCAGTGCGGCAGGTTTTGAGGTTACGTTGTATGGCAGTCTTGCGGCCACGGGCAAAGGCCATATGACAGATGTGGCCATTTGTGACGTGCTTGAGTCGTGCGCCCCTGTGAAGTTGGTGTGGCAGCCTGATGTTTTTCTGCCATACCACCCTAACGGGATGAAGTTTGCTGCGCTTGGTGCAGATGGCAAGGTGGCAGATGAATGGACCGTTTACAGTGTGGGAGGCGGTGCTTTGTCGGAAGGCAAGGTCGGAGGAGATATTTTTAACACGAGAGAGGTGTATGAAATGAACTCAATGACCGAAATCATGAAGTGGTGTGAGGATACGGGGCGCAGCTATTGGGAATATGTAGACGAATGCGAGGATTCCGACATATGGGACTATCTGATGGAAGTTTGGAAAGTGATGCAGGCTGCCGTCGAGCGGGGTATCAACCACGAAGGCCGTCTGCCGGGGCCGCTGAATCTGGCGAGAAAAGCTCCGACGTATTATGTCAAGGCTTCCGGTTACAAACAGTCGTTACAAACGCGAGGCCTGGTTTACGCTTACGCCTTGGCCGTAAGTGAAGAGAACGCATCGGGCGGCACCATCGTCACTGCGCCCACCTGTGGCGCATCGGGCGTATTGCCGGCTGTCCTCTACCATTTGTCTAAGGGGCATAATTTTAATGACAACCGTATTCTGCACGCCATTGCCACGGCCGGTATCATCGGTAACGTGGCCAAGCAAAACGCCTCAATATCGGGAGCCGACGTCGGTTGCCAAGGCGAGGTGGGAGTGGCTTGCGCAATGGCTTCCGGGGCGGCCTGCCAGCTGTTTGGCGGCAGCCCGTCGCAGATTGAATATGCCGCCGAAATGGGGTTGGAACACCATCTTGGCATGACTTGCGACCCTGTGTGCGGACTTGTGCAAATACCCTGCATCGAGCGTAACGCATTTGCCGCGACGCGCGCCCTTGACGCCAATCTTTACTCGGCATTCTCTGACGGCAGTCATCGTGTGTCGTTCGACAGGGTTGTTACCGTTATGAAGCTGACAGGCCACGACATACCGTCGCTTTATAAAGAAACCGGTTCAGGAGGGCTTGCCAAGATTCTTGACCCGAAGGGTGCAAGGGAACTTTGAAAATTAGCACCTCTGAATAAGGAAACTGCTGCATAAATTACGGTAACAGTCTTTTTGGCTTGTAAAACGTGCCCTTTTACCTGTTAAAACATATCCTTTTACAGGCTGAAAGGGCACGTTTTGTAACCCCATTGACTGTCAGCCGGTTACAGTCAGCCGTATATAGAACGTCATAAAGTACGGTCCGTGTTCAGTTAAAACCTATAATATCTGTAAAATCATTATTACTAAATAAATCACCTTTACCTCATAAAAATGACAATTTAGTTGTGAATGATGTCATAACTGTGTTAAAATCTCGCTTATTAATATAAATTAACCTTTACATATAACATATTTTTAAAGTTATTGTGTAATTTTGCGCACAGCGATACATTACAAGATGTACTGAGGCAGCCATAATAATGACAGTGTGGAGCAATACGATGTTGCCGGCTGCATATTTCAACCGCCGAGGCGACAAATAGAAAACTACCTTAACGACTACAGGCAGGCATCTTTAAAACAGATGAGCCATCAATATTTAATAACTAAAACAAACATCTATGACCAACAAATTCAGAAAAGTCTTATTGGCTTCACTGTTGTCGATGAGCGGCTTTGTGGCCTACGCCCAGAGCACCGTCACCGGCACCGTGAAAGACGCTAACGGCGAGCCGCTGATAGGAGTCACCGTCATGGCCGACGGCAAGGTCGGTGCCATAACCGACATTGATGGTAACTTCAGCATCCCCAACGCCACGGAGTCTACCAAGCTCTCTGTCTCTTACATCGGTTATCAGGAGCAGACCATCTCCGTGGGCAACCGTTCGCGCATCGACATCGTAATGCAAGAAGATAACCAGGCACTCGACGAAGTCGTAGTGGTTGGTTACGGTACGATGAAGAAGAGCGACCTTACAGGCTCAATCTCATCCGTCAACACCGAGCAGCTCAACGCAAAGGGCGCGCCCTCCGTGCTTGAAAACCTGCAAGGCTCCGTCCCCGGTGTAAACATCACACAGACCACGGGACGTGCCGGCAACAGCTTTGATATAGAAATCCGCGGTAAGTCATCTACAAATTCAAGCCTTACACCTCTTTATATTGTTGACGGTGTGGCTTCTGACGATATTGACTGGCTCAACCCGCAAGACATCGAGCGTATCGATGTGCTCAAGGACGCATCGTCTACTGCTATTTATGGTTCACGCGCTACGGCGGGCGTTGTAATCGTAACGACCAAGAGCGGAACAACCGTAGGTGGAGCTAAAAGCAAGCCTACCATCAGCTATGATGGATATTGGGGCTTCACCAAGGTTACGCGTATGCCTGATTTTATGGACGGCCAGCAGTTCTATGATTTCCGTTTCCGCAAATTCTTGACTTATGCTAATGGCACAGAAGTTGCGCATCCCATGTACCAGATAGCTTCCAACACCGCTTACAACCAGATGGCTATCCACAACGATGATACGGGTGAGTACCGTTTGAAGTCGATGATGGCCAATGGCGAAACTGTTGATTGGCCCGACCTTGTTACAGGAAGCGGTCACCAACAGAACCATTACCTATCTGTCAGCGGATCAACTGACCGTCTCAGCTATCACATGGGCATCGGTTATTCAAGCGAAGACGGAATTTATGACGGCGACGAGCAGGACAAGTTCAACTTTAAGGGCAGTCTTGACGGCAAAATTAACAAGTACGTCAGCGCCGGTTTCAGCTTCAACCTCGCCCGTGTCAACCATGACTATACCAGCGACATAGGTGTGCGGTACGCTTACCGTCAGAACGTTTATTGCCAGCCTTATGATGAGAACGGCGACCTCAACCCCGCTCCGGGTAACTACCTTGCTCTCGGCTCCACGTCAAACAACCAATTTTCAGACGGTATAAACCCGCTACTCTATTTTGCTGACAACAATGAAGTTCGCAACCGTCAGACGTGGCGCGCCCTTGGTAATGTTTACCTGCAAATCAACCCTGTAAAAGGCCTGACTATCAAGTCTACGTTCTCTCCCAACTTTACTTATTACCGCGAGGGATATTTCCTCGATGCGCCGGCTGTAGACGAGGGCGATGCAAACGTTGCCACAAAAGAAACATCACGTCAACTTGACTGGACGTGGGACAACATGGTTACTTACGACAATTATTTTGGTAAAGACCATCACCTCAACGTCATGGGGCTTTTCTCGATGATGCACACAGATGTTGAAGATGATTTCTTTGCCTACAATGGCGTCCTTGATGGAACATTGTGGTGGAATCTCAACAGCGGAACTCCTATTACTGACTTAGAGTCAAGTGGTTATGACTTCTTGGGTGACAGGTACTCTGAAAACAGCATGATTTCTTATGCTTTCCGTGCAAACTATACATTCAAGGAGCGTTATATGTTGACGGCTTCTATCCGTTGGGATGGTTCTTCACGCTTCCGCAAGGGCAACCGTTGGGGCGCGTTCCCGTCGGCCGCTTTTGCTTGGCGTCTCTCTGAAGAGCCGTTCATGGCTAAGGCTCGTAAGTGGCTTTCTAACGCCAAGATACGTCTCTCTTATGGTGTGACTGGTAACAACCGAGGCATCGGCGACTATGCTACGCAGATTATTGTAGGAGGCCCTGCTTATTACCCCTTCGGCGACTCTTATCTCCAAGGTTACTATCCTAACGGTATCGTTGATACGGAACTCCAGTGGGAGAAGTCTCACGAATTTAACGTAGGTCTTGATTTCGGCTTCTTCGACGAGCGCATCCGCGGTTCTGTCGATTGGTATATCAAGACGTCTAAGGATCTTCTCTTTGAGGTGCCCCTTCCCCTTGAGGCCGGTGGTATCGATATGACTACCAATGTCGGCTCTGTACGCAACACCGGTGTCGAGGTTTCTCTTACTACTGAGAACATCCGCACAAAGGATTGGCGTTGGACTACTACATTCACATTCGCCCACAATAAGAACGAAGTGCGTGAAATCAACGGTGTTGGCGGTAACCTGATAACCGGTGAGGAAGAAGGCAACCTTTTCATCGGCGAGACGTTCAACAACTTCTATGGCTTCGAGTGGGACGGCATCGTCAGCGACCGCATGATGACTGTGCCCGATAACCAGGTGGCCAAAGACAATGGCTTCACTCCGGGGCAACAGGTTCGTGAGTACGACTATTACTTTAAGTGTTACCAGTGGGCCGAGGGTATGCCTATCATCGTTGACCGCAACGGCGACGGAACATTTACCGACGACGATAAGAAGATTTACAATACCGACCCGAAGTGGTCCGGCAGCTTCTCTACTACCCTTACTTACAAGGGCTGGGATCTTTCCGCCTCTCTCTACACAAAGCAGGGTATGTGGGTTAACTCGGCCTTCTACGGCGAGTATCTTGACTACAGCCAGCGCGGACGTACCCGCCTCGTGGTTGACAACTATATTCCCGCAGGTACGCTTCTCGATTGCGACGGCATAAATCCTGACGGCACTTACATCAACCCCGTTTACCAGGAAAAGACCCATTACGGAAGCTATCCCTTCCCGAATTATGCAAGAAGCAATGGTTTCGCTGCAACGAGCAACTGGATCAGCGGCGACGGCGCGGCAGCTGTCAACAAGTATGCCGACGCATCTTACGTAAAGGTTAAGCACATCACCCTCGGCTACACCTTCCCGAAGAAATGGACCGAGAAGTTCGGATGCTCTTACCTCCGCCTCTATTGCACGGTGACCAACCCGTTCGTCTGGACAGACTACAAGGGCTTCGACCCTGAATGGGCAAGTGCCGACCTCGACCAGGACGGTCCCAGTACCATCACCTGCCAGTTTGGAGCTAACATCAAGTTCTAACCAATCATTATTTCTACGAAAATGAAAAAACTTATTAATATAGCTTTGGTTGCTGCTATTGCGGCGGGAGCGGGCACTCTGACCGGCTGCTCTGACTTCCTTGAGGCAGAAAACAAGACAAACATCAACTCTGACTCTTACTTCGCAACAGAAGCAGGTCTTGAAGGGTTGCGCACGTATGCCTATTCACGACTTCAGCCGGTTTTGTCGTCACCCGATCTTTATGAGCGTGGCACAGACCTTTATTGCGGCGTACATGGTGAAAACCTCGGTGAGTTGAGTATGTACACTTTCACTCCGCAGTCTGGTACGATTTCGGAATATTACACAAACCTTTACTCGCTCGTTAACAATGCTAATTACTTGGTTCAGATGGCAGGTGAGAATGGCAGGGTTGCCGCAGAAGGTATATTCCTCCGCAATTTCGGTTTTTACCTGCTTACCCAGCAGTTCGGAGCCGTTCCTTATGTTACATGGTTCGTGCAGGACGCCGAACGTAACTATCCTCGTACTCCACTGTCTGAAATATATCCGGCCATGATTGCCGAGCTTGAGGGTATAATGAATGACGCAGACCTCCCTGCCGACCCCGAATCCGATGATGGTTATGGATATGTAAGTCAGCGCGCCGTTAAGGCTTTGCTTGCAAAGGTTTGCCTCGCTGCTGGTTGGGATTTGGGTACAACCCTCACCGATGCCGCTGCCGGAACGTACACCGTCAACGACACTGAGGGCTACTTTACCAAGGCTGCTCAGTATGCTGACGCCGCCATTGCCGGCCAAGGGCTTACGATGACGTTCGAGGAAAAATGGGCACCGGAGAATGAAAACTCAAACAATGAGACTATCTTTTCGCTCCAGTATGAGCGCAACGGCTTCCCCGGAAATCTTAGCGAGGGCGGCCACGGTATGCAAAACCAAATCGGTGGTTATTTCGGCCAGCCTAAATCTACGGGGGAGAAGTATTGTGGACGTTCGGGTATGTCTACAAAGGCCATCTATCTCTGGGGACCAGGTGACGCCCGCTTCGACGCAACCTTCATGACCACGATGTACAACTATGACGGCAGTACTTGGGGCACTACAGGTTACTACGCTTATTACAACGGCTCTAACCTCAACTCTATGCCCATCGCCTTCCGCTTCTTCCCGTATTATGTAACTGAGTCGGAAGCTGAGGCCGAGCTTGCCGCCAATGCTTCCCGGTATGTCCGTGGTGACAATGTAAATGCAGTTTATGCTTACATTATGTCTGACCCTGTCGTAAGATACACTTTCAGTGCCAACGGCACATATACTAAAAGCACAGCTTCTTATAGCGAGGTTTGTTCTGGCCTGAACTTCCCGGCTACTGTTAAGAAATTCGACGACCCGCAGACGCCGCAGGAGAATACTAATACCACCAATGGCTACCGTGACATCGTTGTGTTCCACTTAAGCGATATGTATCTCACTGCTGCCGAGGCTTATCTCATGGCAGGTAACGAGAGTCAGGCTTTGGCACGTCTAAATACAGTGCGCGACCGCTCTAACGCCGGGCATCTTAACGCTTTCTCTGACTATCAGCACGAGTACACTGTGCCTGCAACCTTCGGTGCGATTACTCCGCTCGATGTTATCCTCGACGAGAAAGCCCGTGAGGAGTATGGCGAAAGCGGACGTTGGATTGACTTGCGCCGCACACGCCAGCTCGTGCGCTATAACGTGGCGTTCAATAACGACGTGCCTTCCGTTGCCACAATGAGCAACGCACAGGGTGAAATCAAGTGGTATCGTCCGATACCTGCAGAGGAGATGGGCAACAACACGGCTTTGACCGATGCAGATCAGAACCCTGGCTATTAATAGATAATAATTAACGATTAACATTAACAAGAAATCGATATGAAAAAGATATTGTATCCTTTGTTTATGGCGCTTGCCTTGGGATTCAGCTTCGCCGCTTGCGACGATGACGATGACGACGGTGGCAGCATCCACGCCACCACACCGGAGATAGCGGCGGCAGGCGTCTATTCAGGCACGATGTCTTACGTGCAAGATGGTAAGACAGACACTCTATATGCAGCTGGTACGGTGACGATTGTTCCTACGGATTCGGCCTATTGCGCCGACATCACTTACGACTGTTCGGGTGATGTGACTTATAACGGCACTTCGGTTGCCAACATCTCCTACGAGAATGACGGCTTCATGTTCTATAATACCTCAACTAATAATGGTATGGGGGTTGCGTTTACAGGGCGTATAGACGGAGCTGGTAATATCGAGTCTTCTTTCGACCGCAGTGTAAGGTCGGGGCGTAACTCGTACATTTATCATTACACGTTTAATGGTCGTAAGCAATAATTTGATTTTCAAGGTGCGCCGGAGCTTGGCGTTTCGGCGCACTTAATTAAACAACTTAGGCATTCCTTTTAATGCAACATATTTTTATTAATTAACTATTTAAAAATTACCATTATGAAGAAAATGTTACTTAGCGCGGCCTTGATTATGGCTGCATTGTCTGCTAACGCACAGGGTGAGCTTTGTGTGTTCAATGGATCTTCACTCGGCCTTAATGCTGATGCTGTAACTCCTGTAGCCGCAGGAACTGAAATCGCAAGCACTGCAAGTGTCAAAGCTACGATTAAGTTTGATGACAGTTACAAGTTAGTCAACATGAAGGAAGGTAGCTTCATTATTAACGGTGAAGAAGTTTCTATACCTGAAGGTTCGGCTATTCAGGGAAATGGCAACGGTAAGGGCGATTGCGCAACGTCAACCAATTTCGCCGCACAAGGCGGTGCCGGCTGCGTTTATGAGTTCGCTCCGACCCAGGACGGTTATCTTTACCTGATGATTTCTGCATCTGCCAACAAGCAGTATGTCGTTTATGAAAACGAGTTAAGTCGTATGCCGTACATCTATGCTTCAGAGGACGTTACGGATGCAGATCCAAGTCTCACTGTTTTTGCTTATGACATGATGAATCTTGAAGGTGCGACATACTTCGACGAGGCGGTTAAAGACTATTATGTTACGGAAGATTATGCAATCGGCAAAGTTTCTGTAATTGTTACAGGTACAGAAACAAAGTCTGACGGTAACGGTATCCTCAAGTTCAAGGCTTATGCCGGCCAGACATATCAGGCAATGGCAACAGGCTCTAAGATGTCTATCGGCGGCTTCTACTTTGACACGACAGGCGACGCCACTATCACGACAACCAACGGCAACACCCTGCTTGAGGCTGGCCAAGTTCCCGGCAATGGTGGCGGTACAGGCATCGCAGGTGTAGAGGTTAAGGATGAGGTTGACGCCAACGCTCCCGTTTACAACATCGCCGGCCAGCGCGTAAGCAAGGACGCCAAGGGCTTGGTAATCGTTAACGGCAAGAAGTATCTCCGCAAGTAATCCGTATCCTACTCATCTCTATAATAACAATGTAAGGGGGCGCGCCACGTGAAGGCACGCCCCCTTTTCTTTTTTTAAGCTCATAGCTACCGTCAAGTTAGAACTTGACGGTGTTTTTTTATGACAGTCATGTGCAAAAGTATGTTTCATTCGCTTTTGTTTTGTGTTTCGCTTGATTTGCCTTATCTTTGGATAAGATAGGCTTCGTCTCGGAAATGAAAATAAAAGTCCGTTTCACTTACTTTTATTTTGCATTTCGCTCAACTTGCACTATCTTTGCATAAATGACGCGCATAAGACGGATACTTGTTTGGTTGGGGCGGATTCACCGCTGCCGGGGCTTCGGGGTACAGTCGCCGTGGGCTTACGATATGGTGCGTTATGTCATCAACGAACATTGGCCGTATTACGCTTACGGGCCGTTGCGCCGCGAATATCCGCAGACGGGCGGCGTTGGGCGCAAGCTCTTGGAGCTGTGCCTGCGTCTGGCTAACCGTGTGCAGCCTGCCGCCGCCTTGTTGCATGGTGTTGATGCCGCGATGTTCGGCGCGTATATACAGGCCGGATGCCGGCGGACGCGGCTGTCCGTTGGCGCAGATGAGTGCGTGGCGCAGGCCGGTGGAAGGGCGTTTATGGCCGTCATTGCGCCGTGCGGAGATTTCGGCGGTGTTTACCGCGCTGTGGCGGACGGTGCCTCAGACGGCTCAGTGGCGGTGCTCATCGGCATCCACGGCAGCAAGCCCATGCGCCGGTTGTGGCGCAAGGTGGTGGCCGGGCGGCAAGGCGTGGTTACGTTCGACCTCTATTGGTGCGGCCTTGTGTGCTTTGACAAGAAGCGTTACAAACAGAATTACATTATAAACTTTTAACCGTTTACGACTATGAAAATAACGAAGGTATATACAAAGACGGGCGATGAGGGCACCACCAGCTTGGTGGGAGGCGTCAGGGTGAAGAAGACAAATTCGCGCATAGAGGCTTACGGCACGGTGGATGAGCTTAGCGCAAACCTCGGTCTGTTGGCATCGTTCATGAAAGACGGCCCGGACAAGAACGTCATCTATCGCATACAGCGCGACTTGTTTACCGTGTGCTCTTATCTCGCCACCGACAAAACGAAGACGCAGCTGGCCCCGTCGTACACGCTTGATCCTGCCGAAGTGGAAGCCCTTGAGCTGGAAATCGACAAGATTCTCTCCGAGATACCGCAGCAGACAGGCTTTATCCTGCCCGGAGGTTCGCACACGGCGGCTTACGCACACGTCTGCCGCACGGTGTGCCGACGCGCCGAGCGGCGCATATTTTTCTTGGCCGAAACCACAGAGCTCGACCCCGAAGTGCTGCAATACATGAACCGCCTGAGTGACTATCTGTTTGTGTTGGCGCGCAAATTAAACTTTATTGACGGTGTGAGAGAAAAAACATGGCAGAAATCTTGCAAATAAGAAAAAATATATTACTTTTGCGTCTGATTAAAAAACACTTAAAAATTTATCGGTTATGTATTGGACACTTGAATTGGCTTCAAAACTCGAAGACGCGCCGTGGCCCGCTACGAAGGACGAGCTGATTGACTATGCCATCCGTTCGGGCGCACCCCTTGAAGTGCTGGAAAACTTACAGGAGATAGAAGACGAGGGCGATGTGTATGAAAGCATCGAGGATATATGGCCAGACTATCCCACGAAAGAGGATTTCTTGTTCAACGAGGACGAGTATTAAGCCAGAAACAGAAGTAAATCAGCTGTAGCTGTTGAGACCAATAGGGAGGTAAGATCGTTGCATCTTGCCTCCCTTGTTTGTTTTACGGCGGCGGGATTGATGTTGTCAATCATCCGCTTCACTTGAAGATGTATTCCCCGTTGGTGCCAAAACGTTTTGCGAAAGGTGTCTTTTTGCATTGCGTTTGGGCATCTTTTGCACGCTAAAATGTGCCCTTTTGTAAAGCTGTTGATTATCAGTAGGTTACGCGCTTGTATGGAAGGGCTTGTAAATGGTGTTTTTCTTTATATATTAATGTACCCGTACTTAATTGGTAATTGATTTCAGGCTGTTGCGCCATCGTAATCCGTTTGTATCAATTTTGGATGTTTCTTGTATAACTCGTGACGACTGTTGAAACGGTATTGTCAATTCTTCATAACCGCCGGGCAATGTCTTTGCAATACGCATTGTCTACTTTTGCAGCGTGAAATTTAAGATGAATTTATGGAGAAAAGATTACAGACTACCAATCTTGTTACGGGAGCATTGAGGCGTTTGCTGTGCGCGGCGGCTTGTATGTCGTTTGTGGTGACGCCCGTGGCAGGTGCAGGCGTCAACGATGTTGACGTTGACTTGAAGGGCTGCGTGAAAGACCGCCAGTCGAAGGAGCCTCTTATTGGTGCCACGGTGCATGTGGTGGGCAGCGACATTGCCGCTGTGAGCGACATTGACGGCAACTTCAGCCTCTCCGGGCTGCGTGACGGTATCTATGACATTGAGATTAAATATGTAGGATATAAGACGGCGGTGAAGCGTCAGGTAAAGATTGAAGACGGTAAGGCAATGACGCTCGACTTTGAATTGGTGGCCGACGAGCGCCAGTTGGCCGGCGTTGAGGTGGTGGCCAAGGCCAACCGCGAGTCGGAAAACGTCACAATGATGGAACAGAAACAGTCTATTGTGGCTGTGCAAACCATCGGGGCGCAGGAGCTTTCGCGCAAGGGCGTGAGCGACGCGCAGGCTGCTGTTGCCAAGGTTTCGGGCATATCCAAGCAGGAAGGGGTGAAAAACGTCTTTGTGCGCGGCCTCGGCGACCGTTACAACATCACCACCCTTAACCGCTATCCGCTGCCTTCGGAAGACCCGGAGTATAAGAACATCGCTCTTGACTTCTTCTCAACGGACGTCATCCAGTCGATTGAGGTGAACAAGGCATTCCACGGCGGTACGCCCGCCGACGCTGCCGGGGCTGACATTAACATAACGTCGAAGGAGCTTACGGGCGACTACAAGCTGGGCGTCAGCGTGTCGGGCGGCTTCAATACCAATACGTTTACGTCAGACTTCATGCGCTTAGACGGTGTTAACGCCTTCGGCTTTGCTGACAAGTCGCAGCCCGGTACAAATCTTGATAAATACGGCTTTGCCAATTCGCTCGACCCCTCGAAGCAAAGTTTGCAGGTAAATCAGAGCTATTCGGTTTCGGGCGGAAAGAAGTTTGACATCGGTGGCAACCCCCTGTCGTTCTACATCGTGGCGTCGCACAATAAGAATTACACCCATTACACCGAGGAGGTGCGTAACTCAACGACCAGCGGCACGCTCTCGCAGGACATGACGGGCGACATTTCACAGGCGGAAACAAGTCAGTTGGCGATGGCCAACGTTGAGTACCGGCACGCCCGCAAACACCGCATAGCGTACAACTTCATGCTCGTTCACTCGACGAAAGAAAGCGTTGGCGACTATCTCGGAATGGACTCCGAATATCAGTCGTCAGACACTTACGAAGGTTTCATGCGCCGTCAGCAGGTGAACGACAATATGCTCATTGTCAACCAGCTCGACACGAAGTGGCAGCTCGGCAATCGGTTCGGCCTTGACGCGGGCGCGTCTTACAACATAATAAGTGGCAACGAGCCCGACCGCCGCATCAATAACTTGGTGAAAACCTCTGACGGATATGTGCCGATGAAGGGTACCGGCGTGCAGCAGCGTTACTTCTCTGAGCTTGACGGCAAGGACCTCAACCTGCGTGCCGCCCTCACTTACAAACTGAGCGACAAGTACGAGCAGCTCTCCAACGTCAAGATAGGATACATCGGGCGCATCGTTGACGACGGTTTCGACGCAGTGGAGTACGACATGGCCGTGGTGAGACAGACTCCGTTTGACATCTCCGACGTGCGTTTCGACGAATATTACAATCAGGATAACTACGCCGCAGGGATGTTCCAACTTGACCGCAACATAGACAAATACACGGTGAAGAAGAACATCCACTCGGCCTACGCTGAGGCCACATACCAGTTCACGCCGCACTTCATTGCCAACCTCGGTCTGAAATACGACGCCGTGAGCCTCAATGTTGACTATAACGTGAACCGCGGCGGCAGCAAGGGAAGCCAGGAAATAGACAAGTCTTACTTCCTGCCGAGCATCAATCTGCGCTACAGTCTCAACGAAAAGCACGCCTTGCGCTTCGCCGCAAGCAAGACTTACACCCTGCCGCAGTCAAAAGAAATATCGCCGTTCAGATATGTAAGCGTCAGCTTCAACAGCCAAGGTAATCCCGACTTGAAACCCTCTGACAACTACAACTTCGACCTTAAGTGGGACTGGTACATATCTCCCTCCGAGCTGTTCTCCGTCACCGGCTTCTACAAATACATCAAACGGCCCATTTCGAGGATAGAAATAGCCAGTGCGGGAGGCTTCCTTTCATACGAGAATATAGCCGACCATGCCACTGCGGTAGGAGTGGAAGTGGAACTGAAAAAGCACATATTCTCGCGCCGGTTGCAAAACGACGGGCTCAGCCGGTTGAGTTTCGGAGTGAACGGAGCTTACACCTACACCTGTGCAAAGGTGCCCTTGGCAACCGACCCGACAGGCTCGCAGCTTGAAGGAGCTGCCCCCTGGATAGTAAATGCAGACCTTAACTACCTCTACAGGACGGCCGGCAATTCGTTCACAGCGGCCTTGGTGTTCAATTATTTCAGCGACCGTATCTACACAATCGGCACCGAAGGCTATCAAGACATCATCGAGAACGGTATCCCGACGCTTGATTTCGTGGCGTCGGCGCAGCTCGGCAAGCACTTCGCAATAAGCCTTAAGGCGCGCAACTTGCTCGACTCTTCCCACCAGCTGACGCGCAAGGGCAACGCCGACAACAAGGAAGTGGTGTTAAGCAAATACAAGAAAGGCCTGGACTTCAGCCTCGGACTGTCATACAATCTTTAATAACCAATAGGTAAGCGATAAAGGACATATTAACAATTCATAAACTAATTATTTAGCAACATGAGAAAGTTATTTATGAGCGCGATGGCGATGTTCGCCATGATTGGCGCAATGAGTTTGACATCTTGCAGCGACGATGACGACAACGGCGGTGGCGGCGGTCAATCGGGTGCAACCGTGGAGATAGGAGGCACCGTGACTGGCATAATGAAGCTTGATGCCGGCACTACGTATCACCTTACAAGCACACTGATAGTGCCCGACGGGGCAACCCTCGAAATACCTGCCGGAACCACAATCAAGGCGGCGCAGGGCTTCGACAAGTACATCCTCGTGGCCCAGGGAGGTAAAATCAATGCACGCGGAACGGCTGACAAGCCCATAATATTCACCGCCGATGCCGACAATGCGACATCCGGCTACTGGGGCGGACTTATCATTAACGGTAAGGCTCCGCTGTCGGGAGCGAGTGCAGGGACTGTCGGTGCTACGGAGATTGACAACAACCAACCCTACGGCGGCACCGATGCAAGCGACAACAGCGGTGTTATAGAGTACGTGGAACTGCTTTACACCGGTGCCCGCTCAAGTGCAGACATCGAGCATAACGGCCTCACACTCAACGGTGTAGGTAACGGGACAACCATCAACAATATATACATCGCCGAGGGCGCTGACGACGCTATTGAGTTCTTCGGCGGCACAGTGAACGTCACAAACCTGCTCGCCGTAAACTGCGACGATGACTGCTTCGACTTCACCCAGGGCTACTCAGGCACCCTGAGCAACTGTTACGGCATTTGGGAAGAAGGCTTCACCAGCACAGAGGAAGACCCGCGCGGCGTTGAGGCCGACGGAAATCTCGACGGCAACGGGCACGAGCATACGCCGCAGGCTAACTTCACTATCAACAACATGACAATCGCCAACTATTCGGCAACGCAGTCTATGCAGGACGCAATCAAGGTGCGCCGTCTCGCCAAAGCCTCAATTAACAACGCGCTTGTCATTGGTTCGGGCCGGATAGAAAATCTTGTGGACCTCACTGACAGCAAAGACCCGGCCGACGCGGGCACTGTTGTCAACGTTACCAACAATGCAACGAACGTAGACGAGCTGACAAACAGCGGCAACCCGGCCGGAGCTGACGTGAACATCGTGGCCGGTAACACAGGCGCCGACATCAACGCTCTCTCTTGGACGGGCTACCAGTTCCCCGAAAGCGCAATGGCCGAGGAAGACCTGCCTACCGAAATCACCGGCGAAGTGACGCTGAGCAGTGACGTGCAGTATTACATCAACGGCTCCGTGCACGTGAAGGACGGCGGCGTGCTGCGCATACCTGCCGGCATGACGATAAAGGCACGTAACGGTTTTGCTAACTTCATCTTGGTAGAGCGCGGCGGAAAGATTTTCGCCGAAGGCACGGCCGAGGCTCCCATCACATTCACTGCCGACGCTGCTGACGCTGAAGCAGGATATTGGGGCGGTATCATTATAAACGGAAAGGCCGTAATTTCAGGTCCTGCCGGCAGCGTTAACGAGGGCGCTACGGAGATAGACAACAATGTGATGTACGGAGGCAATGACAATGGTGACAACTCAGGCGTGCTGACTTATGTCCGCATACTTTACTCAGGTGCACGCTCAAATGCCGACATAGAGCACAACGGACTGACGCTTAACGGTGTAGGCAACGGCACTAAGATAGAAAATATTTATATAGCCGAGGGTGCCGACGACGCCATAGAGTTCTTCGGAGGGTCTGTGAACGTTACAAACCTGCTTGCAGTGAACTGTGACGACGACTGTTTCGACTTTACCCAGGGTTATTGCGGCACGCTGACTAACTGCTACGGGCGTTGGGAGGCCGGCTTTACCAGCTCAGAGGAAGACCCGCGCGGCGTTGAGGCCGACGGCAACCTCGACGGCAACGGCCACGAGCATACGCCGCAAGCCAACTTCACCATCAAGAACATGACGATAGAGAACCTCTCTACGACCCAGGCCATGCAGGATGCTATCAAGGTGCGCCGCCTCGCAAAGGCCGACATCCAGAACGCCCTCGTACTTGGTTCTGGTGAAATAGAGGACATTGTTGACCTTACCGACAGCAAGGACGATGCTGACGCAGGTACCGTAGTCAACGTTACCAAGAGCGCAACCAACGTTGGCCGCGACACTAATCCTGACAATCCTGCCGGCGCAACGGTCAACATCACCTCAGGCAACACAGGTTGCCAGACCGATATCTTCGGCTGGACAGGATACAGTCTGTGAAATTAAGAATTAAGAGTTAAGAAAATATGCCTTGTTGGACTGATAACCTTCAAGGCATATTTTCTTAACTCTTAACTTTTAACTCTTAAAATGAATGTCCTCAATCCCCCAATCCTCTTTTTAGTGGACTTTATCAACAAGGCAAATGTCTTTAACTCCTGATGAATGGGAACTTTGCGGACATTCATCACTCTTAACTCTTTAAGTACCACTTTGAGTAATCCACGTAGTGCGCGGCGAAGCTCTCAGCCTGGCCGGGGCTTGTCTTTTTCAGGAATTTGGCAGGCACGCCGCCCCATATTTCGTGCGCTCCTATCTTAGTGCCTTGCAGCACCAAAGCCCCCGCAGCCACTATAGCACCCTCGCCTATGTCGGCGTTGTCGAGCACGGTCGCTCCCATACCGATGAGCGCGCCGCGGCGTATCGTGCAGGCGTGCACCGTGGCGTTGTGCCCGATGCTTACATCGTCTTCAATTTCCACGGGCCCGGTGGTGTTGGTGACGTGCACGCAAGCGCCGTCTTGCACGTTCACGCGGTTGCCGATGTTGATGTGTGCCACGTCGCCGCGCACCACGGCGTTGAACCACACAGAGCACTCGTCGCCCATCTTCACTTCGCCCACAATGGTGGCGTTCTCGCTGAAATAGCAGTCCTTGCCCCATTGCGGGGCAAGTCCGTTGATTGTTTTTATCAAAGCCATAAGCGTAATTTTCGTTATATGTTGTGTCTGCAAAGTTAGCGATTTATTGCGAACTTTGCCACGACGGGCGCGAAATGTTGAGACCGTTTGTCACTAACGGCTTTGCGTTTAGGCGCCTTTTGCCTTGTAAAAGGGCATCTTTTGAGCCGCGAAAGGTGCCCCGTTTAGATTGTAAGTAAACACCGTTGTTCTGCTTTTAGTTAATCTTCCGGAATGTGTCTGTTCGTGTGTTTTGTAAGCTAAACCGCTCGTTTTACTTACTGTTTTCAGCATATTCAGCTCTGGCTGTTGTGATGTTTATGGTAAAAACATGATGAATGTCGGTAATAGTTTTAATCATCATTCTTAATGAATATTTCCAACAAGGCATTTGTCTTTAACTCTTTAGCGACCGCAGGGAACGTTAATTGCTTTAACTCCTGTTCATAAAAAATCATGTTTAACTAATTTTATAACGCCTTTTGACCTGCGGTGGTGATTGTTTTGTATTTTTGCAAATACATGGTAAAGGCGTTGAAACATATTTTCGATAGTATCGTGGGGCGGACGGCTTTATGCCTTCTTTATCTTGCGTTGTCGGCACAGGCTGTGTCGGCCCAAGAGGTTTACGGCACTCCGCTTGGCGGTCTGCACCGGTCCGGTGTGCCTTCTGCCTACCGGCTTGCGCCGCAGCCGGGCTATTTGCGTGACTCTTTGTCGTTCATGATGCACGTCAAGCACATTGTTCCCCCCGCCGATATGCTGTCCTCGTGGCCTGCGGCGGACAGTATGGCGGTGGAGGCCGTGGCCGCACGCAATGTCAGCCTCCTGTCGCCGGCACAGGCAGCCCCATTGTTCACGCGCAGCCCTTACGCCTTCGACTTCTCCACGGGCGGCGTAATAACGTCGTGGCGGAGCGGAGCCGTCGTGGGTTCGGCCTTCCGTACAACAATGCCCGCACTCATGTCGCGCCAAAATGCGTCGGTCGGCGTGGTGCAGAATGTCGGCAACCTCACAATTACGGGCAACGTCTCCGCCGACCGTTACCTCCTATGGCGCGGCAACCGCACCGCTTACACATTCTCCGGAGCGGCCACTTATCGTTTCAACGATAACTGGTCGGCCACGGTCTTCGGCCGTTACAGCTCTAACCGCTCCTTTTATTCTATGGCCGCCATGCCCTACATGGGCACTTCGGGCTACGGCGGCTTCGTCACGTTCATGGGCGAAACCGTCGGCATGGACCTCGGCGTGGAGCGTTATTACGACACGTTTGCGGGGCGTTGGGTTACGTCGCCCATAATAACCCCTAAAGTGCGTGTGGCTGAAAAGTTTACCATCGAACTGCCCGTGGGGTGGATGGTTAAGGAGTTGATAGACAACGCCGTGCACAACCGCAAACGGCGCGGCGGCGCAATGATAATGCCTGAGGGTGTGCCAAGCATAGGCGAAGTGCCCTTCGGCACGCCGGAAATGCCGAAATGAAACCCACCCCAACCCTCCCGAAGGGAGGGAGCTTGATGTGTTTTCGCTGCTTAAATACAAATTAAGGCGTGTTTTAATGCTATCATAATAAAGTGGAGTAACTGTATCTGCATAATATAAAGATATTAAGAATTGATTTTTGTGAGAATAAAAAAACGGTGCGTGAATACTTATCAATATTCACGCACCGTTTTTTTGTTTGTTCAAGGCATATTCAGCTCCCTCCCTTCGGGAGGGTTGGGGTGGGTATTCTGTAAAACGGTTGTTCCTCCACGTCGTCAAGCGGTATGCTTTGGTATTTTGTTTTGCCGAAATCGATGCCTCCGAGCGAAATCATGCGTATCGCACTGTTGCGCATCGTGCGGTAGTAAATCTTGTGCCCTGCCATGTCCGTGGCCGACGTCCACTGCGTGGCACTTGGTATGTCAACGGCCGTCTCGCCCTCGGCCGTCTCTATGCCGATGGGGATGTCGAAGTTGTTGAGTATCTGGAAACACTGCCTTACGGCCTTGTCAGCTGTGGCGGGCGTGGGCGTCGTGGCCTGAAACCATGCCGCGCGGACGAAGCGCGAGGGCGGGGTGACGTCGCCGGGGATGCCCAGGAAGCCGCTGCCCGCTCCCAGCGATGCTATCCCTATTTCGCCCAGCTTGCGCTGTTTCGCCGTGCCCGGATACAGGTTCACATAGTTGTTGAGGTTCGTCATGTGCCAGTCGAAGCCCGGCGAGTTGGTCAGCACGCCGAGTCTGTTCTCGTAAATGTTCACCTTCTTGTCCACAATCTCTATCACGATTTGCCTTCCCGACGGGTCGGCCACGCGCCAGTGGGCGGTAGATGCGCGCGGGTCTATGGCAATGACGTGCACGTCTTTCAGTCCGTTTATAACCTCGTCCACAGTCCTGAAGCCCCCTAATATCCATGATACCAGCTGCAAGTCGGCAATGCTCCTTGTCCTCAGCTCTTCGCTGTAGTCCTCATATCCGCCGTAGCCGGGGAAGTAGAACAGTCCTGCGGAAAGCCCCGCCTCGTTCAATCCTTCTGCGACGAACTCCTCTTGCTCCACCGACAAGCCTACGTAGCCATACTTTGCGGTGAACTCCATGCCGTCTTTCACGCCCCCTGGGACGTAAGACCGCTGCGTGTAACCTCTCGGCACTATGGCGTAACGGCTGCGCAGGTCGCTGCCGCCCCATTCTATCGTACGCGCCACAACGGTGCCGCCGTCCTGACTTTTCAGCGTTATTCCGGTGCAGGCCATGCCGGATTTTACCGTAACAGCGAGTGCTATCATGGCCAAAAACTTGATTTTCATCATAAGCAAAATGTTTTAAAGGGATTATAAATGTATTTAAATTAAGAATTAGGAGCTAAGAATTGTAAGTCTGCATTAAGCCGGTTAAGAAAATGTGCTTTGCTGTTTACCTTATAATGCCGCCTTTCTTAATCTTCAACTCTTAATTCTTAATTTTCTCAAGAGCCGCTTGGCGCATACTCTTGAGCAGGTCCGAGGCGAAGATGAAGTCCGTAAGGTTCTTGTTGTCGCTGCCCATCACCTGTGCGCTGACACCTTCCCACTCTTTCCGGCCTTCGTGTATGAAGATTATTTTCTCGCCTATGCCCATCACGGAGTTCATGTCGTGCGTGTTGATAATCGTTGTTATGCCGTATTCGTGGGTGATGCTTGAGAGCAGTTGGTCTATTACCAATGACGTCTTCGGGTCGAGGCCAGAGTTCGGTTCGTCGCAAAACAGGTATTTGGGGTTCATGGATATTGCTCTGGCAATGGCCACGCGCTTCTGCATTCCGCCCGACAGTTCGCCCGGATACTTATGATCTGTGCCCGTCAGGTTTACGCGGTCGAGGCACGTCCGTGCGCGGTGTATGCGTTCGCGGAGCGTCATTTGCGAGAACATATCAAGCGGGAACATCACGTTTTCGAGCACCGTGAGCGAGTCGAACAGGGCTGCGCTTTGGAATATCATGCCCATCTCACGGCGCATCATGGCCTTCTCCTTCTTGTCCATAGCCACGAAGTTGCGCCCGTCATAGAGCACGTCGCCGCTCGTGGGGGTGAGAAGTCCCACGAGGTTCTTTATCAGCACAGTCTTTCCGGAGCCGCTTTGACCTATTATCAGGTTTGTCTTGCCGCCTTCAAATGTGGCCGTGATGTCCTTTAGCACTTCCTTTTCGCCGAAAGATTTGTATAGGTTGCGGATTTCAATCATTTGTTGTTGCGGTTATAACCCGCCTCAACCCTCTGCAAGGGAGGAAGCTTGGCTGCTTTCGTTGGTGACGGGTTGTATTATTTTAGCTTGGTTGTCTTTAATTGTGTTACTGTCGCATATCAAGCCCTTGCCCATCGGGAGGGTAGGGGCGGGGTTAAGACAGTATCTGCGTGAGGAACAGGTCGGAGAACAGTATCATCACGCTGCTTGTCACCACGGCGTCGGTCGAGGCCTTACCCACGTTTACCGAGCCACCCTCTACGGTGTACCCGTAGAATGCGGGGATGCTGGTTATGAGGAAAGCGAAGAACAAGCTCTTGATGATGCTCATGTACATGAACCACGGCGTGAAGTCGTATTGCAGGCCGAGGGTGAGGTCTTCGGGGCTGATTACGTGTCCGATGTAGGCTGTGGCGTAAGCTCCCACTATGCCGGAGGCCGTGCTGAAGATTACGAGGAACGGCATGAGCGTCATCATTCCGAGTATCTTGGGCATTATCAGGAAGTTTGCCGAGTTGACGCCCATGATGTCCAAGGCGTCGATTTGCTGCGTCACGCGCATCGTGCCGATTTCCGACGCAATGTTAGAGCCTACCTTTCCTGCGAGGATGAGGCACATTATCGACGATGAGAACTCAAGGAGCATTATCTCCCTCGTGACGTATCCCGTGACGAAGCGCGGCATCCATGCGCTCTGCACGTTCAGCTTTATCTGTATGCAGATTACCGCTCCGATGAAGAACGAAATCAAGAGCACTATGCCGATGGAGTTGACGCCGAGGGCCGACATCTCCTTTACGTACTGCTTCAGGAACATCCTGAAGCGGTCGGGGCGTGCAAAGGCGCGCCCCATGAGCATCAGGTAGCGTCCGAAAGAAGCGAGGTGTCTGTGTAATAACATATTTCTTTCTTTTTAGTGACAAGTTGACGAGCGACAAGCAGACAAGCCTCTTTGCCATGTCTTGTCGTGGTAAGCTCCGCGTATGGCATCGTTCGCAAATCTTTTTGTTTGCTTGTAACTTGTCAGCTTGTCTGCTTCAAGATTTTGTTTTCTTTGCCACAAAAGTAACCAAAATAACTAAAAAACTACAACGACAGTAAGAGTTTTTGCGTTTATGAAGTATTATTAGGTACAATTTTACTACTTTTGCCGAAAAATAAAGCATTGATGAGCGAAACAAACAACAACATGGAAGCACTCCGGGACGGCGGAATGGTGCTCAAAGCCGAGGGGCTTGTCAAGCGTTACGGCAAGCGCACGGTGGTTAACGACGTGTCAATCCACGTGCGCCAAGGTGAAATCGTGGGGCTGCTCGGCCCCAACGGAGCGGGTAAAACCACGTCGTTCTACATGACGACGGGCCTTATCACGCCCAACGCGGGCCACATATATATAGATGGTAAAGACATTACAGACTATCCTGTCTACAAGCGCGCACGCGCCGGCATCGGATATTTGGCGCAGGAGGCCAGCGTCTTCCGTAAGCTGAGCGTTGAGGACAACATCCTCGCCGTGCTTGAAATGACTAACCTGACACGCAAGCAACAGATAGAGAAACTTGAGAGTCTGATTAAGGAATTCCGCCTTGAAAAGGTGCGCAAGAACATCGGCGACCGCCTCTCCGGTGGCGAACGCAGGCGTACCGAGATAGCCCGCTGCTTGGCCATCGACCCGAAATTCATCATGCTCGACGAGCCTTTTGCCGGCGTGGACCCCATCGCCGTGGAGGACATCCAGCACATTGTATGGCGGCTGAAGTACCGCAACATAGGCATACTCATCACCGACCACAACGTAGAGGACACCCTCTGCATCACCGACCGCGCATATCTGCTCTTCGAGGGGCGCATACTTTTCCACGGCACCCCGGAGGAGCTGGCGGCCAACAAGATAGTGCGTGAGAAATATCTTACTAACAGTTTCGTGCTGCGCCAGAAGGACTTTCAGCGCATCGATGAGGAAAAGAGGGCAAAGGAGGCTGCCGAAGCCGAGGCTTTTTAGGGCTTGCCGAACCTCAGTTTCTGATGTTTTCATAACCCCGTGACTGTCAGCGGGGTTGCAAAAGGGCATCTTTCGCACGGCGAAAGGTGCCCTTTTAACGTGCAAAACGATACCTTTTGCACCCTAAAAAGAGCCCTTTTGCAACGTCTTGGTTGTCAATGTGTTATGAAAACACTCCGAGAAGCAATTTTTGTTGATTAAATTTTAAGGTGAAAAACGTTTTTTTCAAGGTTTATTTCGTACTTTTGCAGGTTGAAAGGAAAAACATAAAAAGACCATGCTGACAACCGAAGAAAAGAAAGCCATTGTTTCGCTGATCCACCGCCAGGTGGTGCCGGCCATTGGCTGCACCGAGCCTATAGCTGTGGCTCTATGCGTGGCAAAGGCCAAGGAGACCCTTGGCGTGCTGCCTGAAAAGATTGAAATTAGCCTTAGTGCCAATATCCTGAAGAACGCTATGGGCGTGGGCATACCCGGCACGGGCATGACCGGCCTGCCGATAGCCGTGGCTCTCGGCGCGCTCATCGGTCGCCCGGAGCTCGGCCTTGAGGTGCTGGAAGACTGCAACAGGGCAGCCGTGGAGCAAGGCAAGAAGTATATCGCCGAAAGACGCATACGCATCAGCCTCGACGAGACTGCCCCCGACAAGCTCTACATTGCCGTAAAGTGCACTGCCGGCGGCCATGAGGCCGAGGCGCGCATTGCCACGGAGCACACCAACTTCGTCTACCTGCGCCGCGACGCTGACGTAATTATCGACAAACCCGTGTGCGCCGCCCACGCCGAGCAGGGCGAGGATGTGGAGCTTACATTAAAGAAGGTGTACGAGTTCGCCACGGAAACCGACGTGGAGGAGTTGCGCTTCATCCTAGACGCACGCGACATGAACGAGGCTGCGGCGGCCGACGGCCTGCGCGAGAATTTCGGCCATCAGCTCGGCAAGACCCTCTGCAGCCCCCTTGGGCGCGGAATAATGGGTGAAGGCATTTTCTCAAAGGTGCTCTCCGCCACCAGTTGCGCCTGTGACGCGCGTATGGCCGGCGCCATGATTCCCGTGATGAGCAACAGCGGCAGCGGCAACCAGGGCATCTGCGCCACGATGCCCGTGGCCGTCTTCGCCGAGGAAAACCACAACACCGAGGAGGAGACCATACGCGCATTGATCATAAGCAACCTCACGGCCATCTACATCAAGCAGCACCTCGGCACGCTGTCGGCTCTCTGTGGGTGCGTCGTTGCCAGCACGGGCAGCAGCTGCGGCATGACATATCTCATGGGCGGCACTTACGAGCAAATATCGTTCGCCGTTAAGAACATGATTGCCAACCTCACCGGAATGATTTGCGACGGTGCAAAACCGAGCTGTGCCTTGAAGCTGACGTCGGGCGTAAGCACCGCCATACTAAGCGCGATGCTCGCCATGCAGAACAAGCACGTCACCTCCGTGGAGGGCATTATCGATGATGACGTTGACCAGAGCATACGCAACCTCACTGAAATAGGACGGCGCGGAATGGACGAGACCGACCGTTACGTACTCGATATAATGACACACAAGACAGTGAAGAATTAAGAGTTAAGAGTGAAAAATTAAGAATTGGGCCGCCACCGATGTGCCTGATTACCCCTCGATACAGCTCCATGTACTCCCGGTTATCACATAACTCCTACCAAATCACCAGAAAAATAAACAACAACAAACAATATGAAACAGATAAAGGCTACATTCATGACGCTGCTGCTGACCGTCTTCTGCCTGTCGGCAGCAGCACAGATGCAGGACCCCGTGCACTTCAGCGTGACTCAGAAGAAGACCGCGCCCGATGAAATCGAGGTCGTATTCACGGCGAAAATCGACGCCGGGTGGCACGTCTATTCCACCGGAATGCCGGACGGCGGCCCCACGTCGGCAACAATCCACACCGACGCCACCGAGGGAGTGAAGCCCGTAGGCTCGCTCACGCCCCGTGGCAAGGTTATCAGTCAGCACGACGAAATGTTCGGCATGACGCTCCGTTTCTTTGAGAATACGGCCACGTTCGTGCAGAAGTACAAGATTACAGCAAAGACTTACCACGTAAAGGGCTACCTTGAGTACGGGGCTTGCAACGACCAGATGTGCATGCCGCCCACCCAGGTGGAGTTTGACTTCAAGGGACAAGGCCCGGCTGACGCTCCCGAAGCCGCTGTGGAAGAGGCTGATGCCAAGGCCGACACCGTGGCCGTGGCTGACTCGGCCGCCACAGACAGTATGGCTGCGGCAGTGCCCGCAGACGTAGATACGACCGGACTTTGGACGCCCGTAATCGACGAATTGCAGGCCATGAACGGTGCGCAAGGCTCTGGCGACCACTCTTTGATTTACATCTTCCTGTTGGGGCTCGTCGGCGGACTTGTCGCCGTGTTCACACCTTGCGTGTGGCCTATCATCCCGATGACCGTCAGCTTCTTCCTGAAACGCTCAAAGGATAAGAAGAAGGGCATACGTGACGCCATAACCTACGGCGTCTCGATAGTCGTGATTTACCTCGTGCTCGGCCTCGCCATCACACTGATATTTGGTGCGAGTGCACTCAACGCACTGTCTACTAACGCCGTGTTCAACATCTTCTTCTGTCTGCTTTTGGTAGTGTTCGCCCTGTCATTCTTCGGGTGGTTTGAGCTTACGCTGCCCTCTTCGTGGACTAACAAGGTTGACAACAAGGCTTCTTCCACGAGCGGTCTGCTTAGTATATTCCTCATGGCCTTCACGCTTACGCTCGTGTCGTTCTCGTGCACAGGCCCCATCATTGGTTTCCTGCTTGTCGAGGTCAGCACGTCGGGCAACATCGTAGGTCCCGCCGTCGGTATGCTCGGTTTCGCCATAGCCTTGGCTCTGCCGTTCACGCTGTTCGCTTTGTTCCCCACATGGCTCAAGCAAGCACCTAAGTCGGGCGGATGGATGAATACCATCAAGGTGGTGCTCGGCTTCATCGAACTGGCTTTCGCCCTCAAGTTCTTCTCTGTGGCAGACCTGGCTTACGGTTGGGGACTGCTTGACCGTGAGGTGTTCCTCGCCCTTTGGATTGTCATTTTCGGTCTGCTCGGCCTCTATCTCATCGGTAAACTCAAATTCAAGAGCGACGGCGATTCCACCGAGGCCATGCCTGTGCCGTGCATAATGCTTGGCTTGATTTCGCTGGCGTTCTCAGTTTATATGATACCGGGCCTCTGGGGTGCGCCCTGTAAGGCCGTCAGCGCCTTTGCTCCGCCTATGAACACGCAGGACTTCAACCTCTACCACAACGAGGTGAAGCCTCGCTTCACCAACTATGAGCAGGCTATGGCCACTGCTGCCGCCGAGGGTAAACCGGTCATGATTGACTTTACGGGCTTCGGATGCGTCAACTGCCGTAAGATGGAAGCTGCCGTTTGGACCGACCCGCAGGTGGCAGACAAGCTCAACAACGACTTCGTTTTGGTATCTCTTTACGTTGACGACAAGACACCGCTTGACAAGCAAATAGAAGTTGTTGAGAACGGAAAGAAGCGCACACTGCGCACCGTCGGTGACAAGTGGAGCTACCTGCAGCGCAACAAGTTCGGTGCTAACGCACAGCCGTTCTATGTTATCATCGACGCGAAAGGCAAGCCCTTAGCCGGCTCTTACAGCTATGACGAGGATATATCCAAGTATATGGAGTTCCTCAACAAGGGTTTGGAGAATTATAATAAGTAGCAATACTTTTGGCGCACGGCCATCCGTGCATTTTACAAAGGCGGCATCTTGCATTGCAAGGTGCCGCCTTTTATTGTTCCGTTTGAATTCATCCGCAGTTTGGGATGCTAGGAAGAAAGCGTTAAGTCAGCCCAATATAAAAGTTAAGAATTATCGTATTCCTGTGCGGCAATCGTGGCCACGACATATTCGGAACACGTACCGATGCGGAACTTGCCACCCCAGATGCCCATGCCGGAACTTACGTAATACTGCGTATGCCCGCGCCGCCACGGTCCGTAGGAGCATTCATACACGGCATCTGTTATCAAAGACACTGGCCAGAGCTGCCCGCGGTGGGTGTGTCCGCTAAACTGGAAGTCAACTCCGGCACGTTCTGCCTTTTCAAGATGGTAGGGCTGGTGGTCGAGTAAGACCATGTATTTCGTCTTGTCTACACCGCGCATAAGCGCGCTGAGGCTCTTACGGTGCCGGTTTGAACGGTCGTCGCGTCCTACGAAGACCACGTTGCCAAGAGTTACAATACTGTCGCGCAGCAGTGTTATGCCGGCTTTGCGGTAAAAATCGGCTGCCCCGTCCACACCGGCGTAGTACTCGTGGTTGCCGAAAACGGCGTAAACAGGCGCCTTTATGCGGCGTAACTCAGAGGCCATGCCTTCCTCTACTACGGGACGCAGACTGCCGTCGAGGATGTCTCCGGCCAACAGCACCACGTCGGGACGCTCGGCATTAACCATGTCTACCCATCGTGCCAGTTCGCGGCGGCCGTTGTGATAGCCGAGATGCAGGTCGCTCATAAGCACCATCTTCATCCCCGTTGCCGCTGTTTTCGTCGTAGGCAGGTCTATGGCATGGCGCCTCTTATCCATGTAATTGAAGTATCCGTAAGTGAAAACGCCGGCCAACAGCACAACAAGCACAGCCGAAGTGACGCTGTTGTGATAAAGCCACGCTTTCGGCACAATGCCGATAAGCCGCCCAAGGTCGAGCAAGAGAAACGCCAAGACGGTGTAAAGCAGAATGAAAACAACGGAGTTGCCTGTCTCGTAACACGCTCTTGCCAGCCACAAGGGCAGAGAGTCGGTAACGTGGGCGAAGTTGAGCGGCAGCGCGGCAAAGGCCGCTACGCACGTCGCAACGGCGGCGCACTTCCATGTGAAGGCCAGCGGAAGCACGCACCATAAGTGCCAAAGCACGTAAGCCAAACCCGCAAAGGGAAGGATGGAAAATACTATGAACCACATGATTTACATTATTTTTACAGCTGTCATGGCTGCTGCACGGCCTGCGCTCGGCACGCACCATGCTTTGCAAAGATACGCATTAAGTTTCACTAATGCCCGACACGCATACTAAAAAACGTAATAATGGTTATCCTTTCGGTAATATCTTTACAACAGTGAGGCGCCATACAGTGTAAAAGTGTAAACTTAATGTTTGCAAACAGCGATAAAATGTCACCAATATGGTGGTAAAACGTAATTTTAATGATGCCCGGCATGGCGGTGTAACATTATTTTGTTATATTTGCAGATATTAACTCATTGCGTACACAATAATTACACATACTGCAAACGAGAATGATTGACGGCGTAAAAGTCTTAATAAGATAGTACAATAACATAAAAAAACACCACTTATGAGAAAACTTTACTTCACTTTACTTCTACTCTTAGCCTGCGTCGTTGCGTCCAACGCCAGCCCGGTAACGGCCGAACAAGCGAAACAGATGGCTCTGCGCCATATCCTTGGCAAGACGGCACGAACGTACAGCAATGGCAAAACGGCCGGCAATGCAGTAACCCTGACACTGGCAAAGACAGCCACAAGGACATCAACCAACGACACGGGGGCGCCGCTTTACTACATCTTCAACCGCGAAGGCAACGCGGGGATGATTGTAGTAGCAGGCGACGACCGTATGCGGCCGGTACTCGCCTACACAGAAACGGGACGATACAACGAGGCTGACGTATCCCCGGCCTTGGCTTGGTGGCTTGATGCCATTGCCAAGACTGCGGAAAGCGTGGCACAAGAGACGGTCGCACAGGCCTACACACAAGCCAAAGCAGCTACCGGAAAGGCCGTCGCACCGTTGATACAGACCCAATGGAACCAAGGCGAACCATACAACCTGCTATGTCCCGATGACAACACGCACGGCGGAAAGAGCGTTACTGGCTGCGTAGCTACGGCAATGGCGCAGATAATGTATTACTGGCGTTATCCCGAATGTGGTAAAGGCACTGTGGCATACACAACGGAAACGCATGGCTGGAGCTTCAATGACAATCTTGAAAACTATCCTTTTGAGTACGACAAGATGCTCACCTACTATACCGGCGATGAAAGCACAGAGGCTCAAATGGCTGTTGCGCGCCTTATGTACGCCTGTGGCATGGCCGTTGGGATGGACTATTGTTATTACAGTTCGGGCGGAGGCGTAACACCGGAGATATTGACCAGCCATTTCGGATACGACGAAGCGTGCGCATACCGTTACCGCCAAGACTTCACGGTTGCGGAATGGAACGAATTAATAATGAACGAACTCGATAACGGCAGGCCGGTGTTATACAGGGGAGCAAATATGTTAAGCAGTCATATGTTTATCTGTGACGGGTATGATTCTGACGGTCTTTACCACATAAACTGGGGCTGGGGCGGAGGTTATGACGGCTGGTTCGACCTTGCATCGTTAGTGCCCACGGGCATCCCCGGCGACGGTTACAACATAGATCAAACGGTTATTTGCGGCATACAGCCCGACACAGGCACGTCGCAGCCTGCTGAAGAGACTTATTTCACTTACGAATCGCTCACTGCCAACATGACCGTTGCATACGCAAAAGGCGGGGAAATACCGTTGACTATTAATGGGTTTTACGCCCGGAACGGAAGTTTTGACGGCTATTTCGGCGTCGCCTTATATGATGAAAGCGGCAATCCCGTGGCAGGGCAATGCTCCGTGCAAACATCATTAAAAGAAAATTACGGGTTCAGCGAATGGAATTTCAGTTTCAAATTGCCGCTCACCCTGCCCGACGGGACGTACACACTGCACCCTGTTTACGGTCTGACGCAGGGTGATTTCAAGCAGATGACGCCTTCATCGCCCTACAGCAATGCGTACATCGTGGCCAAAGTGAGCAACGGACTTGTCTTTCTGTCTGCTCCTGAACAAGTTACCTTCAACCTGTCTGTTACCGGCGGGGCTGAGGTTGCTGGCGGTTCGGCGTATGCAGGGTACAATGCCGATATTACATTCAACATCGCGAACAGCGGCCCGGAGTTCAACCAAATAGTGTATTTGCGTGACAAGACGGGCGGACAGACCCTCTTCTTTGACAACTTCGTTATCGAAGAAGGTGAAACGAAGCCCATGACGGCGCGCATATTGATACCCGACAACACCGTGAAAGAGGAAATAGAAGTGTATTACAACGACCCCGTTACCGGTCAGGAATGCAAAATCGGCATACTTAATCTTGACGTCTCGATACCCGCCGATGGCGTTCCGGTGCTCACGCTTGACAATATGCAGCTTATCACCCCTGAGGTTGCGTATGACGGCGAAGTAGTTTACACGGCCACAATATCCAACTCCGGCGGGTTCTATGATAACGGACTGGAGAGTATATTGGGCATTAACGGATGGCATACGTATGAATATCAGGACTTCATGATTAACAAGGGAGAGACCAAGACGGTGACTATCTCAATGGGAGTAAGCTGGCTGCTTGATTATATAGGTGTCAAAGAAGGCGACGGGGAAGTATCGCTTGGCTATCTTAACGACAGCTTTGAGATAGTAGAATTTGGATATAGACTGCCTTTCACAATAGTCGAAACATCCGGAATAGTGAATGTCAAGGCTGAGAAAGAGCCTTCAAAGATATACAGCATCAACGGTTTGTATATGGGTACGGATGCAACAAGGTTGCCAAAGGGCATTTACATACGCGGCGGTAAGAAGTTCGTGGTAAGATAACAGACAGCCGCAGACGTATAAATAAGGCGCGGAACGCTTGACAACAAGCATTCCGCGCCTTAATATTTTACATTCAGCAGATTATTGTGAGGTTATAATCCAGGGCCGCTAAAATCAGGTTTCAGGTTAAAGTCCGACAGCCGTCAGTATCTTGCCCGTAGCCCCCGCTTTCGCTTCAACGTATCCGGCGGCTTTGTCACCGTCGTGGCGTATGGCCGAAGAGTCAGTGACGTAAGTGTTCATCACTGCCTCAAACTGGCTGTAAGAGTCAATTTCAAGGCCGCCGCCTGCGGCCAGCAGGTCTTGCGCCTCTTGGAAACGCTTGTTGTTCGGGCCGAAGATTACGGGCATACCCCACACTGCGGCTTCGAGGACATTGTGTATCCCGACGCCGAAACCGCCTCCGACGTAGGCCACGTCGCCATAGCCGTAGATTGACGAAAGCAATCCGAAGCAGTCTATTATCAGGCAGTCGGCCCGGCGCGCGCTGTCCTCCGTAGCCTCTGTGTAGCGCACGGCTGTGCGCCGGAGTTTGCCAAGTATCTGGCTGATGTGGTCGTCGCCGATTACGTGGGGTGCGATGATAAGCTTCCAGTCGCGGTGTTCGTTGAAGTAGTTGATGAAGATATCCTCGTCGGGAGGCCAGCTGCTGCCGGCCACGAACACCTTATGGTCCCGGCTGAAGGCTTCGACAAGGGGCAGGTGCTTGGCCTGGCGTTTGATTTCGAGCACGCGGTCAAATCGTGTGTCGCCCGTGATGTCAACGTTGGTGATGCCGAGCGTGGCGAGCAGGCGGCGGCTTTCGTCGTTCTGTACGAAGAAGCGTGTGAAGCATTTTAGCACGTTGCTGTATGTCTTGCCGTACCAGCGGAAGAACACCTGGCCTTCGCGGAAGATGCTGCTGACGCTGTAGACGGGTACGCCGCGCCGTTTGAGGATGTGCAGATAGTTCCACCAGAACTCGTATTTTATGAAGAAAGCCATCTCAGGATGCACCAGTCTGAGGAACTTGCGCGCACTGAAATAGGTGTCAAGGGGCAGGTAACACACGATGTCGGCACCCTCGTAATTCTTGCGAACCTCGTAACCCGACGGCGAAAAGAACGTCAACAGTATTTTGTATTCGGGCCGTTCGGCGCGCAGACGTTCCATGATGGGGCGTCCTTGCTCGAACTCTCCGAGCGATGCCGCATGGAACCAGACGTAACGTCGGCTGCTGTCGACCTCGCGGCGGAGCACGCGGAAGGCCTCGCGGCCGCCCCGCCACATCTTCCGTGCCTTGGGATTGAACAGCGAGGCTATGGCCACGCCGAGCGTGTAAAGGCTTATTATGAGTTCGTACATTTCAAAAACAAAGATTTGTTGAGTTAAGAATTAAGAGTTAAGAATTAAGAAAATATGCCTTTGCTCCAATCAAACATCGCATATCTTCTTAATTCTTAACTCTTAATTTTTAATCGTTTCTATTGCCTTGCGCAGGCGGCGCAGAGTCTCCTCCTTGCCGAGGAAGGCGGATATGTCAAACATACCGGGACCCTTGCCAATGCCAACGAGGGCGAGGCGAAAGGCGTTCATCACGTCGCCGAGCTTGTAGCCCTTGGCCTCGACCCATGCCATGACTGCACGCTCCTGGTTGTCCAGTGAGAAGTCGTTGAGGCTTTCAAGCAGGTCGGCCAGTTCGCCCATCACGCGCGGCGAGTCTTCCTTCCAACGCTTGCGCACGGTCTTCTCGTCATACTCCGTGGGCGGGATGAAGAAGAACGAGCACAGCGGCCACAGCTCGCGCACGAAGTCTACGCGGTCCTTCATCATGTGAACCACCTGTTTGACGCGCTCCATAGGCTCGTCGATGCCGTTGCCGGCCACTATCGGTGCGAAGAGGCGGGCTATCTCGTCGTCGCTCTTGCGGAGGATGTATTCGTGATTGAACCATACGGCTTTCTTGTAGTCAAACTTCGCTCCGGCCTTGCTGCACTTGGCTATGTCAAACTGGCTGATAAGCTCGTCCATCGTGAAAAGCTCCTGCTCCGTGCCGGGGTTCCAGCCGAGGAGGGCGAGGAAGTTGACAACCGCTTCGGGGAAATAGCCCTGCTCGCGGAAGCCGTTGCTCACTTCGCCGCTCTTGGGGTCGTGCCATTCGAGGGGGAACACAGGGAAACCGAGACGGTCGCCGTCGCGTTTGCTCAGCTTGCCTTTGCCGTCGGGCTTGAGGAGCAGCGGCAGGTGGGCGAACTGCGGCATGGTG
>CALUGX010000017.1 GCA_944320285.1 uncultured Prevotella sp. | reverse complement strand
TTTGTTGGACTCTTTCGCATTGTTCTACACATTTTTTATCGTTAATAAATGTGTCAACTTTTGCCAGGACAAGACAGTAAATAAAAACAATTAAAATGTAATAAACCGTAAGCAGCTGCCACGAAGAGTGCAAATAATTCTGCCAACGGGTTATAGTAACAAATCCAAGAAACGGATGACACAGAAAAGAAAATGGGGGCGGAAGAAGAAAGAAATCAAAATGAAAGAGCCAGTCCGCAAACGGATGGCCGCCTACCTGCAACGGATAAAGCGGACGAATGTCCTGTGAAAGATGTGGACAGGGATTTATAGTGGAAAAGGTATAAAGGATTTTTGCAAATTCAGTAATTTGGCACAGAAATAATAAGGAATTTGGCGGCGAGGTTGCACGATACGGTCAGCTTCCGCTTACGCGTCAGGTGGATAATGCTGTAGCTTCCCGATGCTTCTATCCAGCAGATCTCGTCCAGAGCTACTTTGATGTAGTCCTCATGGTGCCATACGAAGGCGTACTTTCGTTCCATACGCTCACTGCGCACCGCCGGTGTTCCGTCCGACGGGAGCGTGGTGAGTACAAGTTCCATACTGTCCGGGTTGTTGATGACTCTGACCGGAATATCCGCCATGTCTTCCGGCAGGATAATCACTAATTGATGTTGTTTTACCATAATGATAATGTTTTGATTACAAATAAAAAATGCCCGTAAAGCGGTATAAAATCCGTTTTACGGGCTGCAATTATTCTTCATCAACTGCATTTTTGCCGGTCAGTGGCCTGAAAAATATACTTTTTTTTAAGAAGCTGACGGCGGGTATAAAAAAGCTGTGCAGGCGGTGTGCTGCACAGCATTCTTTTCCGATGCTTGTTCAAATGGCCGGAGGGCTACTCATCGGCGGCAGGGCTGTCCGCAGTGCGGACAGAGCATGGAACCGGTAAGCCTGCGAAAACCAAACAAAGCAGCACCATGCAAATGACAAGCCCCATCTCTATCCGCATCTTGACATCACTGGTCATTTCATAGCGGTATAGAACAGTATTCTCCGGATGGCTTTCCTCATTAGAAGTTCTGGGTATCGTCTGACCAATCATTATCCACCGTAGCGGTGATGTCGCCCGATGTAAGTCCGGAATTTGCTACATCACCACTCAATACCACATGCGTGTTGGGAGCCAAAGGCACATTGCTTATTTCTTTCGGGGCATTATCCAATGGCCCATTGTATTGCAAGGTCAGAGTTTGCGGCTCGCCATCGACAAGGGCATAAAAATGGCCGATAGCCACCGGATTGCTTAGGTTTGCATTACTTATATTAATGGTTCCAAAGCTGTAAGTATAATTCTGCTTGGTGGTTCCAACCGGCGCCATTTCCTCCACATTGTATGCGGTGAAAGTGGAAGGTACGGCAAGGGTGAGCGTTTGTAAGTCGTCCACAGTTAAGTTCCCGGTCGTTTGCAGCGTGATGCGCGACACGGCATATTTCAACTGACAAGTTACGCCATTTGCGCTCCATTGCTGGTCAAGTGCCCTGCCTGCCCATACCAAGGTTTCGCCATTGGTATAGGAGACATTGCGCAGGTCAGACGGTGTGCTCGCGTCGCTTTCCGAGGTTGCCCAGAAGAGGAAGTCGTAAGTCGCGTCTTCTTTCAGATAGACGGTAGCGGTGTAGCCGCCGCTTGTCTTTTCCATTTCCTGCACGGCGGAATAGCCGCCGTCCAAATCTGTCCCGTTCCCGTCCAGAATCTGTAGGAAGCAGTGCGCATCTGTCGCATCACCGGTTGCTACGGCGCGTGTTGACATCCCGTCCGGAAGGGCAACGGAGATAGTCATGGGCTTCATGCCCTCGTTGTTGTTTACTGTGTTTTGCAGTTCGTCTTGACTGCACGATACCAACAACGCTGCGGCTGCAAGTATCAGGGTCGAAAGTTTCTTGTTCATCTTTTTGTATCTGTAAATTTATTTGTTACTTGAATTATATTATAATCTGTTACTGTTTAAGCAAAGCCTTCTACCAGTCTTTGTTGAATGTGGGGACTACAAATTTGGGCTCCTTGTTCTGAGCTTCATCGTTATAATAAATGAAAATATGATTATCATCCACATTCATATCTAGGCAGAATCCTGTGAGGTCATCAATTCTAATTGTATATCCAAACAAACTTCCATAATAGAAACCTTTATCCCTACCCAAAATATCATTAAAGAATCGTTCTATGGTGCTTTCGTCTGAAAAAAAACGGTGATAATCCGCATCAGCTTCCCCTTTTAATGAACCGTCTTCATTAAAAAAGCAGGATTGAAAGGCTTCTGCTCTACTGGCCTCAGAAACCTCCCACTTGTCATTGTTTGATGAAAAGTCCCCGCTGAGGGTAATATGGGTATCAGCCGGCATGGGTATATCGCTGATGCTCAACTGGTGGGTGCGGAAAGATATGTCCACATCATTGGCATCGGACGGGGCGAGCACATAGAGGCTGCATAAGTCGGTTCCTCCTGTTATCTCGCTGTTCTCTGTAAATGTATGTGTAAATTCGTATGTCCCGTTTCCCGTTGCGGTCTGGTTGGAGACATCGTAAATGGTCGCGCAAGGCAGCGTGACCTTCAGGGCATCGTCCTTTTTGGGTGAGAATGTATTTTCCCCATTATGTTGCAAAGATACCTTGGTAACGATATGCTTCAAGCTGATGGTTCCTTTGCTGAGTATATCCTCCGGCGTGCAGACTTCTTTTGCGGCATAAGCCACGGTCTTTTGGGTGTAAGGTACGGCGGTAAGGTCTGTCAAACTTGTGCGGTCACTATTGTCTGCCCAAAACATGAAAGTCTGGGTTGTGTTCGACGGCAATGTCATAGAGAAAAAACATTTACCTTCCTTGTCGGGTACGCTTGGTATAACCATATCGTCCCCTAAGACTTGCATAAAGCAGCGTGTCGGCAGTTCCTCCTGTGTTCCTGGCGAGCGGGTTTCCGCATCTCCTTCTATTGCCAAGTCGGCAGATACGCTGAAGGTATAGGTCTGCATCTGTCCCGTTTCCTCCGTGATTTCGCCACCCGGCAGTTCCTCCTTGCTGCAAGAGGCGGCGAGCAGCAGTGCAGTAAGCAAGGTGAATATAGCTGTCAGTTGTTTCATTATCTGGTTATTTTTTTGTCTGTAAATACTTGTTTCATTAGAAATCAATGGTTATGTCATTTCCCCAATCGTCATCCACCTCTACTCCTCCGGTGGTCTTTCCGGCAGTGAGGAAACGCCCGGTGACGGTGGTGAGATGTCCGCGCCTATAGGGGATTTTTATGCCCGAAACGGTGCTGATGTCTCCACCGGTGCGTGGGTCTATCATTTGTATGGTGACAGTCACAAATGATTCCTCGCCATTGGTCAGCACGAAATCCGACCCTATCTGACGGGCTTCCCCTTCCGGATAGCCTGTTGCCGCTACGGGAGCGGTCGTATAATGGATGCCGGTGTTGAGCGCATCGTTCGGCTTGCCTGTGGCTACATCGAATCCTGTTGGGAAGAAGCCTTCGTAAGTGATAAGAACCTGTAAGTCTTCCACTGGAGGATAGTCCTCGCCATTGGCTATCAGGTTGAGATAGCCTTCCACATCGTTGGCTATGAGGCGGTAGCGGGCGAACGGACGGGTGAGAGAGACAGCAGCCCCCTCAACTCCCTCCGTGGGGGAGCTTGGGTTACCCTCGCCGGTTTGGGTTCCCTCCCCACGGGGGAGGGTTAGGGAGAGGCTTGCGTAATACGCATCCTTCTCGTCGGTCAGGCCGTTGGCTACATAGTTATCTGTCAAAACAGTGACGGCCGAAAGGTCGTCGGCGTTGTAATACTTGTCATCGGTCGTGCCGTCGCTCGTCCAGTCCGCCCACAGGCGCAGGTCGTAGTCGCCCTGCTGTAGCGAGAGTTCGGCCAGATAAGTGCCGTCGTCCTGCGCGGTGCAGAGCTGCACGCGGCGGTGTACACGGGTATCCGTGCCCGGACGGTAGGCTTCGGCCCCGCAACGCAGTGTGTATGCGTCGCTTCCCGCCCTTGTAGCGGTGTACGGCGGCATCTGCTTGCCGGGAACAGTGAGTAGCAGGCGCACCGTGGAAAGGCCGATACCGGCGGTGCCGCTTTCCAGTGTCAGCAGCAGACGCTTCACCTCGCCCTCGGCCACGCTCTCCTGTGAGGCGGCGGTGAGCAGGTTCGGGTAGTCAGCCGCGTTCTCTCTGAGCCGGTCGGCAAGGTCTGCCACCGTGGTCTGTTCGGGCAGGTCGTCGGCAGCCACATTCGCCACCACCACGAGGGTGTAGGCACCCGCCGGGACGGGGATATACTCCGAAGCGAGCGTGCGCGGGTCGGCGTAGTCGCGGCGCAGGGCCACGCTGCCGTCCTCGCCGAAGAAGTAGAGTGAGAGGTCTTCTGGCTCCGTTTCGCTCTGCAGACCGACAATAAAGGCTCCCTCGCCGCTGCCGAGAGGGTATTCTCCCTCGTGTGCGTCCTTGTCGCAGGCGGTGAATGCCGCCGCGAGCAGGACACATATAATCATATTGCAGTAATATCCTATTGTCTTCATTTGCTTGCCTCCTTTCCTTGTTTGCCGAAACGCCAGCCCAGCTTCAGGCCGCTCTCCCAGATGTAGTTTGCCTTGTGCAGACGCTCCGGCGTGCCGTCCAGCGGGTCTCCCGACAGCCAGGTGATGCCCGTGTAGATGCCGATGTGCAGGTGTCGGGTGACGGCATAGCCTGCCTGCAGGTTGCCGCCCGCTCCGAAGTGCCAGCGGGTGCCGTCGTTGAACACGGATGCGCCGCCGTCAATGGTGCGGTACTCGGCTTTCGTGCCGTAGGCCGTCAGCAGCGGGGATACCTCCAGCGTCCACCGGCTGTCCTTTGTACGGCGGAAGAAACCGAGGATGTTCACATTGAGTTGTGCCCCGTATCGCTGCGTGGAGACGCGGCTCGTCAGTCCGCTCCATGCCCAGCCGTCCATGCCCGCCACGGCTGCCTCGTAGAGCACGCCGTCACTGCCGAGCCTGTAGTCCGGGCAGCAGCCGCGCGACGACAGGTTGGTCTGCCCCCATGCGGCCTGCACTTCGAGCGACAGCACGGGGTTGAAGCGGTAGCCACCGTATATCCCTGCGCTCCATCCGGCGCGGGTCTTGTCCTGTCCGAAGCTGCTGTAGGCACTCACACCGAAAGGCACGCCGCCGGAGATGCCGGCATACCACCCTGCGGATGTTTTTTTCTCGGTCACGGCAGGGGTTTCGGACTGCTGCGCTTCTTGGGCCTGTGCAGCCTGTTCTGCGGCAAGGCGTTCCGCCTCGGCGCATTCACGCTCCCTCTCCGCAGCCTCACGCTCGCGGGCGAGCCGTTCCTGCTCTGCCTGTTGCCGTTCCGCTTCCTTGCGGGCCTGCTCCTGTTCCATCTGTCGCCTTTCGACCTCCTTTGCCGTGGTATCCTCCTTCGGCACGGCGATGCGTACCGTCACGAAATCGCCCTCCGTGGCATGGTTGCGGGTGGTGAAGCACTCCTCCCGCAGCCCCTGACGGGTGATGAGTTCGGACTTCACGCGGTTGGCTCGTATCTTTGCCGTGGCAAGATTGTCGTTTTCACTGTCTCCCGATGTGCAATGCCCGTCCACCAGCACGGGGATATCACCGGCGAGAATCTGCGTCTTCCATTGCATCACGCATATCTCCAGTCGTGTCAGTTCCTTGTCGTTGCCGCCCCACGGGACATAGAACATATCTCGTCTGGGAACGAAGCGGAAGGTATAGACCGTATCCGTCCGTTCCTGTGCCGCTAATGGCAGCACCAGCAGGGCGAGCAGCGTGGTCAATAGGGTTCTAAGTGTTCTCATATATATATATATATGTTGCCTTTGCTATGCGTTTTGTTTTTTGAATTTATTTTCTGCACGAAGTTCACCGGTTTGCCCGACCCGGTAAAACGTTTCTTGTGAATCCCGTCTGTAACTGTGTAAAACTGTCGTTTTAGAAAAGGAAGGACTTCGGGATGCCGGGATATAGAAACAGCACAGGCGGCATACGGACACAAAAAGTGTTTCGTATGCCGCCCGGCACGGCGATGTGGCGCTTTTGTGTAACTTATTGATACACAATGAATTTCGGGGGAGTAATGAGTCCCCTGCGATTTTGCAGGTTACTTGTCTTGATAATGCTTAATACCCGCCTGAGAAAGACACGAAAAGAGCCATACAAAAAAGTTTCTTGCCCCGCCGGACAGGAAAGAATCCATTGTATATGCACTTTTGCCTTCATCTAATATCTTTCTTTTTTCTGTGTATATCCGTTCTCAGAACGGACTATTAATCATTGTCGTTGCAAAGATACGAAATATTCTAATAAACCATTGAAAATGAGAAAGAAAAAACAAAAATATGTATTACGTTGTCTCACATCTTTTCAGATGTTACGTATGTTTCTTTCTGCTGTTTTTTGCAGAAAACATTGACAAACTCCAACTGACATTTTGTTATCTGTTGCGCTGTTTATGTTGCTTTTTGTTAATGTGCGCGACTGTGGCTGCTTCTTGTTTTGATGGTCGTAATGATGTCTTTGGACCGTGGTTGAAAACTGAAGATGTTGTTAAATAATGCTTTTTGTTATGTATGTCAGGTTTAATTTATTAACTTTGCACAAAATTATTCATCACGATGAAATTTATTTTTACACTTATATCATTTCTTCTTCCATTGTCGGCAATGGCACAGTCTGTGTGGGAAAAGCCCGTCAGCACGGAAGAACTTGAACGGCAGAAGGCCGAGGCGGAGAAGCGAGAGACGCCGAGTGAAGACGCCAAATACTTAGCCGGAGCCGTGCCGGAGGTTGACGGCAAGGTGCAGTGGACGATGGATGTAGACGTGCCCGGCAAGACTGCGGATCAGATTTATGACATTATATTGCAATGTTTCACCGATCTGACAAAGACCGAAAACCAGCTTGAGGGCAGTCAAGTGGCGTTAGTCAACAGAAAAGATCACATAGTGGTGGCGGCCATCCGTGAGTGGCTTGTGTTTACTGACAAGCTATTCATGCTCGACAGGACAAAGTTTCATTACACGTTGATAGCCTACTGCAAGGACAATCACCTGACGGTGACTATGGGGCGCATAACCTACCGATATGAAGAAGACCGCACGCGCGACGGCGGTTACGTTTATAAGGCCGAGGAGTGGATTAACGACAAGAACGCTCTTAACCGCAAGCAGACAAAGCTGTTGAGAGGTTCGGCCAAGTTTCGCCGCCATACCATCGACCGCAAGGATTACCTTTTCGGTGTCATAAAGGACACTGTGCTCAAATGACACCTGCCAAACGCGGAGGCGGCACTGGCAAATAATTAAGGACACAAATAACGGAGCCGATGGTATATCCCGCGTCTTTTAGCGGCACCGAGGCCTCCTAAACCGATAAAAATGATTACCAATCAAGAAAATCCCGTTGGCAACAGGCAGCCGAGACATCGCCGCGAAGCCGGTGGCGACCGTTACATCGCGATACGCAACATATTGAACGTTATCTTCATGATAGGCGCGGTGATCGGTGTCTTGGTTTATTTTTATGGCAGTCAGGACACAGGCACGATAATCATCCTCGTGTCAATGGTGTTCAAGATAGTAGAATGCGTTTTCCGTTTTATGAAATGAGAATAAAGATTTTTGCCGTTGTCCTCTTTGGGCTGCTGTGCTTCTTGTTGCCGGCGGGCGCGCAGGATTACAATCAGCTTACCGACATGGGTGATTTCACATCGTCGGAAAGTTCGAGGAACACCGGGCGCGACTCCATAGGTTCAAAGAACCGGGAAATCCCCAAAGGGCTGAAGGTGTGGACGGTTGACGAACGCTTCGGCGAGCGCACAGCCGCCGTACCCGACACCATGCCCCATATGTACATGAACTCAATCTTCACTGAGGGCTTGCGTGGCGAATATAACACGCTTGGCAACCTCGGTTCACCGCGCATCAACCGTATTTTCATCGACCGCGGCGAGGCCGAACAGTTCATGTTCACCCAGCCTTACGACTACTTCATAACGCCCGTAAGCCAGTTCAAATTTACCAACACGCTGTCTCCGATAACCAATATTTCATATAACACTTGCGGAAACAGGACCAACGGCGAAGAACATTTCAAGGCCTTGTTCGGCGTCAATGCCGGTAAGGAGCTCGGTGTCGGGTTTAAGTTTGATTACATCTACGGGCGTGGGTATTACCAAAACCAAAGCACGTCACATTTTAATTATTCCATGTACGCTTCTTATCTCGGCGAGCGTTACAACGCCCATCTGCTCGTGTCGCTGAATCATGAGAAGGTGGCCGAGAACGGCGGCATACTCGATGATAATTACATCACGCACCCGGAGATATTTGAAGACAATTTCCGCAACGACGAGATACCCACTGTCCTGGCCCAAAACTGGAACAGAAACGATAACCAGCACATCTTTTTTTCACATAGGTACAGCTTCGGTTTCCGCCGGAAGGTGAAGATGGCCGAAGACGAAATCAAGGCAAAGAAGTTTGCTATAGAGTCACAACGTGAGAACGCTGCACGCAAGGCAAAGGAAGAGGCGCGCAAGAAAGCAGAGGAGGAGGGGCGTGACTTTGATGAAGACAGCTTTGAGGAGCAGAAGACTTATGCCGGGCGTCCTGACGGTGCAACGATAGCCGGTAACGAGCCGGCCGACACCACGGCCGTTAAGTCGGACAGGATTACGGTGGACAAGGCTGCGGCGGACAGTCTGCTCGCTGTTGGTGGGAGCGTAGCCGGCGGCGAGGCGGTTGATACTACGTGGATGAAGGACGAATATGTGCCGGTGACAAGTTTCATCCACACGCTTAAATTTGACAATTATGCCCGAATATACCAAGCCTACGAGACGCCTGAGAATTTCTACGCCGACACCTATCCAATGTTTGAGCGTGCTGCGGGCGACTCGATTTACGACAAAACAACGCATTATTCGCTTAAAAACACCTTCGCCGTGGCATTACTTGAAAGTTTCAATAAGTGGGCAAAGGCAGGGTTAAAGGCTTTCGTAACGTCGGATTTGCGCCACTTTACTCTGCCTGATTCAGTCATGGGGCGTCGTAACTCTTACAATGAGCACAACCTGAGCGTTGGTGGTCAGTTGGTGAAAGCACAAGGCTCTACGCTGCATTATGACGTTACGGCGGAGACATGGTTGCTTGGCGAAGACGCAGGACAGCTGAAGGTTGACGGCAGGGCCGACCTTAATTTCAAGCTCTTCAAAGACACTGTGACGCTTGCCGCCCGCGCTTATTTCCACCGCGTCAACCCTACATTCTATTACCGTCATTACCATTCTAAGCATTTTTGGTGGGACAACGACGGTCTTGACCAGGAGATCCGTACCCATATCGAAGGCGCATTCTCGTTGAAACGCACGAGGACAAGGCTACGTGTGGCGTATGACAACTTACAGAATTACACGTATTTCGCCCAAAGTTATGCCGTGGGTGAAGACTTCGCCCGTTCAGGCAACACTGTTTCAGTAAAGCAAAGTTCAAGCAATCTCAGCCTTCTTACATTGCAGCTTGCTCAAGATTTCAGGTTCGGCCCGCTTTACTGGGAAAACCTGATAACCTATCAGAAGTCAAGTAATGAGGACGTGCTACCCGTTCCGCAGCTTAATGTTTATACAAATTTATATTTGCATTTCAAGATTGCAAAAGTGTTAACAGTTGATTTGGGAGCCGATATGAGGTATTTCACCAAGTACAAGGCACTTGATTATAGTCCCGCACTTGGCCAATACACCGTCCAGGACAACGGAGCGGCGAACGTGGAGGTGGGCAATTACCCGTTTGTTAACGTATATGCCAATATGCACCTGAAGCATACGAGGTTTTTTGTAATGATGAGCCATATCAACGCAAGTAACGGTGACAGCTTTCTTGTGCCGCATTATCCGATGAACGGGCGCATCTTCCGTTTCGGCGTTTCATGGAACTTCTTTAACTGACGGTTTGCATTGTGATATTGTGATTTTAAAAGTAAAATGCCGTAATATCAAAGTTTTGTTACTCGGTTACGCTGATTTTTTGTAAATTTGCAATCGTTTTAACAGGAAAAGGATTATAAGTTATGCCTCAAATATCAGTCAGGGGATTGGAAATGCCAGAGTCTCCGATTAGGAAACTTGCCCCTTTGGCCGCTGCGGCGAAAGCCCGCGGCATCAAGGTTTACCATCTTAATATAGGCCAGCCTGACCTGCCGACCCCTAAGGTTGCGCTCGACGCCATCCGAAACATCGACAGGACGATACTTGAATATTCGCCTTCGCAGGGATATTTGAGTTACCGTAAGAAACTGGTTGACTATTACAAGAAATATAACATAAGCGTAACGCCTGATGACATTATCATAACCTGCGGCGGTAGTGAGGCCGTGCTGTTCGCCTTCATGTCATGCCTTAACCCCGGTGACGAGATTATAGTGCCCGAACCGGCTTACGCCAATTATATGGCTTTTGCTATTTCGGCCGGTGCAAAGATACGAACCATTGCCACGACGATAGACGAAGGCTTCTCGTTGCCGAAAGTGGAGAAGTTCGAGGAGCTGATTAACGATAGGACACGTGCCATCTTGATATGCAACCCTAATAATCCTACCGGTTACCTGTACACGCGCCGCGAGATGCACCAGATACGCGATCTCGTGAAGAAATACGACCTTTACTTATTTTCCGACGAAGTTTACCGTGAATATATCTATACGGGTTCGCCTTACATCAGTGCCTGCCATCTGGAGGGTATCGAGCAAAATGTGGTGTTGATAGACTCTGTAAGCAAACGTTACAGCGAGTGCGGAATACGCATAGGTGCGTTGATAACAAAAAACGAGGAGGTACGCCGCGCCGTAATGAAGTTCTGCCAAGCCCGTCTGTCTCCGCCTCTTATCGGTCAGATTGCAGCGGAGGCATCGTTGGACGCGCCCGAAGAATACTACAGAAACGTGTATGATGAATACGTGGAACGCCGCAAATGTCTTATTGACGGACTAAACCGGATACCTGGAGTGTATTCGCCAATTCCCATGGGAGCGTTTTACACTGTGGCAAAGTTGCCCGTTGACGACAGTGAAAAGTTCTGTCGTTGGTGTCTGGAGGAGTTCAATTATGAGGGAGAGACGGTTATGATGGCTCCGGCCTCCGGTTTTTACACTACTCCTGGGGCAGGGCGCAACCAGGTGCGCATAGCATATGTATTGAACAAAGACGATCTTGCACGTTCTTTGTTGGTGTTAAGGAAAGCCCTTGAGATGTATCCTGGAAGGGAGGATGGCGAATGAATCTGCCATTGTTCATAGCCAAACGCATTTACTCGGCCAACGATTCACGCCAGAAGGTGAGTCGTCCGGCGATTAGGATTGCCGTTGCCGGAGTTGCCATTGGTTTGGCGGTTATGATAGTATCCGTGAGTATCGTGTTCGGATTTAAGCACACGATACGTGACAAAGTGGTAGGGTTTGGCAGTCATATAACTGTCGGCAGTTACAATTCATTGCACGGGCGGAGTAACGACCCCGTATGTATGTCAGACAGCATGATGCGCACTTTGCGGTCGATTGGCGGTGTGACTCATGTGCAACGGTACGCAATGAAGCAGGGAATACTTAAGACAGACAGTGATTTCCTTGGCGTGGCGTTCAAGGGTGTGGCCGCAGAGTATGACACAACGTTCATCCATGACAACCTGAGAAGTGGTTCGATACTGGCTTTCAACGATTCTGTCAGCCGTGGAAAGATACTAATTTCAAAGATAATGGCCGACAGGTTGAGGCTGAAGACAGGTGACAGGGTATTTGCTTACTTCCTTGGTGACGGCGATGTGCGTGTGCGCCGCTTCACTGTTGCCGGTATTTATCAGACTAATTTGTCACAGTTTGACAAATTATTGTGTTTCACCGACCTTTACACGGCAGTACGCTTGAACGGTTGGGAACCCGACCAGGCGAGTGGGGCGGAAGTCACCGTAAGCGATTTTGACAGTCTCGACATAGTTGAAAACAGCTTTATTGCAAAAGTGAACAGAACGACGGACAAGTACGGAGAGACTTATTCTACGGAAACGATACAGCGTCTCAACCCGCAAATTTTTACTTGGCTCGACCTTTTAGACCTTAATGTTTGGATTATATTGGCCTTGATGTTGTGTGTGGCGGGGTTCACCATGATTTCAGGACTGCTTATCATCATTCTTGAACGGACGTCTATGATTGGCGTGTTAAAGGCTTTGGGGGCGCGCAATTCAACCGTCAGAAAGACTTTCCTGTGGTTTGCTGTGTTCATAATCGGCAAGGGTATGCTTATCGGAAATGTCGTAGGTCTTGGTCTTATATTGTTGCAGAAGCTGACGGGCATAGTTAAACTTGACGCCGCGACGTATTATGTTGACATTGTTCCGGTAGAGTTCAATCTTTTGGCGTTACTGTTGCTCAATGCGGCAACGTTGATTGTGAGTGTGTTTGTGCTCATTGCACCGAGTTTCCTTGCGTCGAAAGTGCACCCTGCAAAATCTATGAGATACGAATAAGAAATATGAATGTCCGCAAAGCTCCCATTAATCAGTAGTTAAAGAAGTTAAAGTAGTTAATCGTTCCCTGCGGTCGCTAAGGAGTTAAAGACATTTGCCTTGTTGATAAAGCCACTAAAAAGCGGAGAGGGTGATTGCGGACATTCATAATAAGATAAGTGAAAAGGTAAAAATGAAAAGTGAAAAACCCAAATGTCATAATTCAATGAGTATTGGATTTTTCACTTTTCATTTTTACCTTTTCACTTTTAATATCCTACAGGCATATAAACCAACGGCGTAATGTTTTCCTTAATGCCGAGGAATTTTTGCATATCTTTTGTGTCGTCGCCGGCATAACAACATACTGTAGCCAGTTTGTTGGCGGCGCAGTAGAGATAAACGTTTTGCATCACCGCACCTGCGTTCAGTCCGCTAATAGTCTTGTTGCCGCCGGTAAGACCTGTGTCAGACGCTATTACGAGGACAACAGGTGCCGTGGCGATGAACTTATTGCGTCCTGCCGCAGCTTTGCGCAGGTCACTGCTGCCAATCTTTACCAGCTTGTTTGATGCTGCATCATACCTGAATGTGCCGTCGGCCTTGCCCACGTAGATAGTCACGTCCTGGCGGTTCATGGCTGACGGAGCTGTGCGTTTACCATCCTTACGGTTAACGCCGTCAGCTGCCCATAACAGGTCGGCCAGTGTCTGCTCACTTATTTCCTTGTCTGTGAATGTGCGGGTTGAGCGGCGGTCTTGCAGTGCTTTTGTCAAGCTGCCTTCCACGTTGCTTTGCGTGGGTTGGGGCAGGGCGGTTTCCTGTGCATCGGCTGTGCCGCAAAATGCAGACATACCGAGTATTGCGGCTGCTGCGGTTGTGATGATTTTGTTTTTATTCATATTGTTGTGGTTTAAAGTATCAGTGTATATTGCAAATATATCACAAATGATTTAGAAAACATAAAAACTCAATTTTTTTTTCGTTTTGTTATATTTTAGTAAGCAGGTATCCAAAATCGATTGCCATGATATTGGATTTTATATCGGTTGATTTTGAATATCTACTTAACATGGCGTGTACCCTGTTTTTGCAATATGTGGCAAAACGCATTGTAAAAGATGCCGAATTGCATTGTAAAAGGAGCCCAATCATGTTGTTGTTAGGCCCCTTTTGTAAATGATTGAAAATCAAACGCTTGCGAACTGTGAATTTGTTTTGCCGAACTTACGTTAAAAATGTATTAATAAATCGGAAAATTTCAGTGGTCAAGCATATTAAATTTCGTTTGTTTGCCATTAATTGTTTACTTTGTAAGTTGAAAACAATGACAAAACCGATAGATAAGGAGATTTAACGATGAAGATACTCATAGTAGGAGGAGTGGCCGGGGGCGCCACGGCGGCAGCGCGCATACGCCGTAACACTGAAAAGGCTGAGATAATATTGTTAGAGAAAGGCGGGCACATATCTTACGCAAACTGCGGCTTACCTTATTATATAGGCGGCGTCATAGCCAATCGTGACAACCTGTTTGTGCAGACGCCGGAGGCGTTCTCTCGTCGTTTTAACATTGATGTGAGAACGGAGAGTGAAGTTACGGCAATCGACTTGTATGGAAAAACTGTTACCGTTCGGAAGAAAGATGGTGGCGAATATGTTGAGACATACGACAAGCTGCTGCTCTCACCGGGAGCGTCGCCCGTTCGTCCGCCGCTGCCGGGTATCGACACCGAGGGAATTTTCACACTGCGCAATGTGGATGACACAGATGCCATTAAGTCTTACATCCAACAGAAAGGAGTAAAACGCGCTGTTATCGTGGGCGGCGGGTTTATCGGTTTGGAGATGGCGGAGAACCTCGTCCATGCCGGAGCGAAAGTCGTCGTAGTGGAGATGGCCGACCAAGTGATGGGGCCGATCGACTTTTCTATGGCTTCGCTCGTGCACGCCCATTTGTTGCAGAAGGGCGTCGGCCTCTATCTTGGACAGGCTGTGGAATCATTCGCCAAAGTCGATGGCGGCGTGGAAGTACGCCTGAAATCCGGGCGGCGCATTGCCGCCGACATTGTTATCATGTCGATAGGCGTGCGTGCAGACACCAAGCTGGCCCAAGACGCAGGATTGAAGATAGGCGAAGCCCGCGGCATATATGTTGACAGATATTTGCAGACGTCGGCAGCCGGCGTTTACGCCGTCGGCGATGCCATAGAGTTTCCACATCCTATAACGGGCCGTCCGTGGCTTAACTTCCTTGCAGGCCCGGCCAACAGGCAGGCTCGCATTGTAGCCGACAATATCGTTTTCGGTAACAAAATAGCGTATGAAGGTTCGATAGGCACGTCCGTGGCCAAGGTGTTCGACTTGACAGTGGCTTCAACCGGACTTCCTGCCAAGCGGTTGAAACAGATGGGCATAGCTGCGCTCTCGGCCACAATACACACCAACGCACATGCAGGTTATTATCCGGGGGCGTTGCAGATGTCTATCAAGATAATGTTTTCGCCCGACGGCGGGCGGCTTTACGGGGCGCAGATTGTGGGATATGACGGTGTTGACAAACGTGTTGACGAGTTTGCCCAAGTGATAAAGCATGGCGGAACGGTGTATGATTTGATGAAGACCGAACACGCTTACGCTCCTCCGTTCTCGTCGGCCAAAGACCCCGTGGCCGTGGCAGGATATGTGGCAGGTAATATTCTGAAGGGGAAGATGGTGCCGTTGTATTGGCGTGAGCTACGCCAGTCAGACTTGAGCAAGGTGGCACTGATTGATGTGCGCACTAAAGACGAGTTCTCACTCGGCGCAATAGACGGCGCAGTGAACATCCCGCTTGACGACCTGCGCGACAGGCTCTCGGAGATACCAGCCGACAAACCGGTGTGTGTCTATTGCGGAGTAGGGCTTAGAGGCTATCTTGCATCAAACATACTTAGGGGCAATGGCTTCACCGACGTACATAACCTGATAGGCGGACTGAAGACTTATCTGGCGGCTACGGCGGATGTGCCCATGCCTGAAGATGCTTCCGGCGGCGACGCTCCGTGTCATCCGTTGCCGTCAGGCGACAAAACCACGGTAGCCGCAACAGTGAATATAGACGCCTGCGGACTGCAATGTCCGGGGCCGATATTGAAGTTGAAAAAGGCAATGGAGAGTGTTGCTCCCGGCGGGCGGTTGGTTGTGAAAGCAACGGATCCCGGTTTCCCACGTGATGCCGAGGCGTGGTGTGGCATGACGGGTAACGCCTTCCTGTCGGCAGAGACCGTCAACGGCGTAAGCAGTGTACTCATTGAAAAGGGAGGCGGGCGTAAGGCTGAGGCTCAGAAGCCGGCAAAAGGTAAGACGCTGATAATGTTCAGCGACGACCTCGACAAGGCTCTTGCCACGTTTGTGTTGGCCAACGGCGCGGCAGCCACTGGCGAGAAGGTTACGATATTCTTCACTTTCTGGGGGCTGAACGTTATCAAGAAAGAATTTAAGCCAAAGGTTGAAAAAGACATCTTTGCCAAAATGTTCGGCTTCATACTGCCCGGACATTCGCGCAAACTGAAACTCTCAAAGATGAATATGTGCGGCGTTGGTTCGCGCATGATGCGTTATCTGATGAAACAAAAGGGCATCAGTTCGCTCGAAGAATTGCGCAACCAGGCTGTGGAGAACGGCGTTGAGTTCATTGCTTGCCAGATGTCGATGGACGTCATGGGCGTAAAGCGTGAAGAATTGCTTGACTGTGTTACCGTTGGTGGTGTGGCCACTTATATGGAACGCGCCGATAAAGCTAACGTGAATCTCTTTATCTGACAATCAAATTACAGCAATGTATAGGCGCAGGCGTCATTGTCTGCGCCTCATTATTACATATATTATCACCGGTGCGCCCAGTACCGGGGTTATCGCATTTAGCGGGATGACACCATTTTCACCCGGAAGCGTGCATACGGCGTTGCACGCAAGAGCTACCACGGCACCCGTGAAAATCGTCGAGGGAATAAGTTGTCTGTGATTGTCGGTGTTGAGCATTATGCGCGATACGTGCGGCACGGCAAGCCCTATGAATGCTATCGGGCCGCAAAAAGCCGTGGCCGTGGCCGTCAGCAGTCCGGTGATGAGTAGCAGCTTGTTGCGCAGTTTGTTTGTGTTTACACCGAGATTTTCTGCGTATTGTTCTCCTAAAAGCAGTGTGTTGAGTGGTTTGATAAGCAGTAAAGCACCCGTGAGACCTGCGATAGTGACCAAGGTGAACGCCGGGAGCATGGCGGGCGTCACTCCTCCGAAATTGCCAAGCCCCCACACCATGTATGAATGTACGCCTTCTTCGGTGGAAAAGAAATTGAGCAAGGCTATGGCCGACGAAGCTACGTAACCTGTCATTATGCCGATGATAAGCAGCATCACATTGTTTTTCACTATGCGTGAAAATACCAAAAGCAAGCTCATCACGGCCATTGCCCCTGCAAACGATGCTGCAATGACGGCGATGAAGCCCGTGAGCGTGACAGAGCCAAGAGTCAATCCTCCTCCCATGCCGAGCAAAACGCACGCCGCACCAAGGCTGGCTCCGCTGTTGATGCCGAATATAGACGGTCCTGCCAGTGGATTGCGGAACGCCGTTTGTAACAGCAGACCGCTGACAGCGAGCGAGCTGCCGCACAGTATGGCCGTTACAGCCTGCGGCAGGCGGGCTTGCAGCACTATATAGTCCCATGCCGGTTGGCCGCTGCCGTTGCCAAATATAATGTCTGCAACGGCGTTGAAAGGTATGCTTACAGCCCCGTATATGAGGTTGAGTGCGAATAATGGCAGTATGGCCGTGGCTGTGGCGATGTTTATTTTGGTCTGCTTGTTCATTTCAATGGTTCAAAGTATTTAGGCCTTCCGAGGCTTGTAATGTCAGGATGCGTGATGATTATGAAGTCACGCAAGAGCAAGTCCGGGCGGAATGGAGTGTCTTCATAGAATGTAGTGGAGGTTGTGTTGCATCCGTACACGGCTTTTTCCTTGAACGCTTTGAACTCAGAGTAGCCTTTATTTTCGGCTAGGAGCGAGGCGTATGTGGCCGGTTGGATGCCGTCGTAACGGTACATCCAGACGTCGGAGCAGCCTGCTTTGGCGAGTACTGTCTCGAACGTCAGTTGCAGGCTGCCGCTGCTTTTGTCACTTGAGAATGCGTAACCGGCGTTGGCGTCGGCTATGATGCCTCCTATGGTGCTGTGCCCTCCTGGTACATACCATACAGAGCCTTCTACTTTGTCAAGTATCACGGACTTGCGTGTATGTGATTTCTTTGCTGTCTCTTTCAGGCGGTTATAGTTTTTTTCAACTGCCTCAAACATACTATCGGCCTGCCTTTCCGCACCGAAAAGCATTCCATAGAACTTCATCCATTCAGCCCTGCCCAGTGCCGATGTCTCCATATAGTCGGCCATTTCGATTATAGGACTGCCCCATTCGTCGAGTCTGCCGTAGCCTCCGCTGTTCTGAAACGGCGATATTAACACGGCGTCGGCATTAATCTCTATTATTTTTTCTAATGTCGGGGCGGTGCTGTTGCCACAGTCCGCTATCTTGCCATTGGCATATTGCCGCTTAATCCAGGGTTGGTTGATGTAGCGCAGGTCGCAAACACCCTTGATGGCTTCGCCCTTTTCTAATTCAACCATTAGCCCGCAATGTACAGATGTGGTGACAACGGCACGGCGCAACGGTGTTCGGACGATGGTAACTGTTGCGGGGATGTGTGCCGCCATGCCGTCAGTGAACCGCTTTTCGTCCACGAGAACGTATGTGTGCAGTGTTTTCCCTTTATTCCACGGGTCGCTGATGGTTACGACGGTGAAGCTGTCATGCCTTACGATGGTTAGCAGTTCGGCGTATTTCAGCCGCACGGTGTCGCCACCAGAAAAAGCCGCCGTGCCGCTGCCCGCATTGCATGAGCAAAGCAGGATGAGCGCCACGGCGGTACAGATGATGATTTTTAGGTTATTCATGCGTTGTATAATAGTTGAAGACGAGCATCGTAGGACCTACTCCCGTTTCGTAACTTGTCACGAAAGTGCCGTCTGCGCGATATTGGTTTACGTATCCGTTGGCCGAGTAGTCGGCATAACCCGTGTCTGCGTTTACATGGTATGACGAGATGTAAACGTCACCGTTCTCAGGGTCAACGGCTATTGCGGCAGGATATTCAATGTCGTCGCCTGTTATGAAGGTGCGCGTTTGCCCCGTGTTGCAGTCGTAAACAGTATATGTGGTTTCCGCGGTTGACGAGAACGGAGAGTTGATGATGTATAGCAGTCCGTCCCTTACGTTTGCTGCCATGAGCGATGCGTCAGCCAGCATCGTTACGTTCCCGTTCTCTATTTTGCGTATTCCGGCGTCGCGTTGCGTCCAGTTCTCATCGTACCAACCGGAGTCAAGCACATACATTGAGTTACCGATTGTGACGATACTCTGCGGATTTGTTATAAGTTCGTCAGTGTAGTCTTGGGTCGTCTCGCCCGTATTTAGGTTGATTATTGATATTGACGGATTTTGGTTTTGTCCGTAATCGGAGTTCGCCACGTATAAGTTACCGTTGTTAATGGCCATGCCTTCGGGGTAAGAACCTGCCCGGTAGACGTGTGCGGCCTCGTATGTTGTTGTGTCGATAGCTGCGACATATCCGTCGAAAGTTGACAAGAATACATACTGTCCGGCAGCTAACAGGCAACGGGGCTGCTTGCCTTTGTCGTTACCCATAAGTTCGGTGGTTTTTATCTGTTCCTTTATCTTGAGCGTATTCCTGTCGAGTACCCATACAAGATTGTCACCGTTGGCCACTATGTAGAGCTTGCTGCCGTAGACGAGAGCATCGTTTGGAGTGTCGCCGAGCGCCATACCGTTGTTTGCCTTGGCAAAGGCGTCTTGCGTTATGCTGCCGTCCTTGCCGATTGAAGTCAGGCTTCCGGGTATGTTGCCGTACGTTCCTTCGTTTATGACGAAGATGCCTTCGGTCACGGTTGTTGGTGTAGGAGGTGCAGGCGTGTCGTCGTCACTGCATGAAGTGAACGCCAAACCGCACATTACGGCTGCTGAAATCAGGGGTAATAGTTTTCTCATTTTGCTGTTTAGAATTTATAGTTAATTGATATTTGGTAATTCCTTCCGGGCATGGGGTAGCGTGCCACAATCTCGTATTGCTTGTCAAGGATGTTCTTTATGTCGCCTCGCACCTGCAAAGTGCCCGTCCACAGGCGGATGTCGCGATAGACCGTGAGGCCGAAGTCAGCATATCCGCTGATGTCAGTGCCCTCGTAATGGTTGTTGTTGGCGTGTCGCTTGCTTACGGCGTAGCCGTGAATCGAGACGTTCGCCCACGGGTTTTCAAGGCTCACCGTTGCGCTGCCTTGGTGCTCAGGGGTGTAAGCCAGTTGGTATCCGTAGTAGGGCGACTCCTCGTTAGTGCGGTTTTCGGCTTTCTGCCAGCCGTAGTTTGCCGTTGTCAAGAGCGTGAAACGCTGGTTGAAGCGGTGGCTCAATGTGCCCGTAAGCTCAATGCCGTGCCCCTTGACCTTGCCCACGTTGATGTTTGTCCACACGAACATATTGTACGGTACGGCAACGATTTTGTCTTTTACCTTATTTATATATCCGTCGGCCGACAACCTGAAGTAGGATGCTTTGCCGTAGGCGTGCTCCCATGTCAGGCCGAGATTGAGCTGGTCGGTGCTTTCCGGGCGCAGGTCTGTACTGCCGTAATGGAAGAAGTACGACTCATTGAACGTGGGCGCACGGAAGATGTTTTTGTATGACAGGCGCACATAGAGGCCTTCATCTTTCAGCAGACGGTATGACAGCGATGCCGAGGGCGACAGCTTCCTGGCGTCTCGTGCGCTCTCACCGTCCTTTGCCGCGTTGAAATACAGCGAGCATAGCAGGCGCGCCATGATGGTAAATCTGCCGTTGGCGTAGCGTGCCGTGGCCGATTGCAGCACTGTGTGGCGATAAGGGCGCGTGTCGGTTTCAAGGCTACTGTTGAGGTTGTTGAAGATATAGTCGGCCGAATAGTCTATGGCCCAGGCTTTTGACGGCGTATATAGAAGGCACGCTGAGGCGTATGCCTCGCGCTGCCAGTAGCTTGCGTCGTTGATGCCGCCCTGGTAAAGGCCGTTGGTATATTCAGACGAAGCCCAGTTAAACTTGGCGTTCAGCTTTAAAGACAGGTTACGGCTGTTCCACGTGCGGTATTGCATTTGGGCAAAGAAGTTTCTGTCATGTAGGTGTTCCAAGCTGACATTTGTGTAATACCTTACCTGCCCAGGCAGTTCGCGGTTGTTGTCGTAATAGTATATTTTGCCGTCGATTCGGCTGTTGCGCCCTGCGTCCCAGATGAAGGCGGCTTCGCCGTAGGCGGAGTTCATCATGCTGTTGGTGCGCCGCTCGCGTGTCACTACGTTCCCGTTGTACAGCGTGAAGGGATAGTCGTTCTCGGCATAAACGTATTCGCCCGACACCGTGAAGGCGAACCTGTCTGAGAAGTTTTGGCTGTAGCGTATGAAAGGACTGACGTAGCCGAACGAGCCGACCTTTACCTGTGCCGACAGGTGAGGGCGCGTGTCGGCCGTGGGCGGGGCGATAGTGTTGATGGACAGCATCGCTGCGTATGCCGCGTTGCGTGCCGGGATGAATATGTCCTCGTTGTCGCCAACGGTGAGCGATATGTCAGCCACGTTCTCAAGCGAATAACGCGACACGTCGATTTCGCCCGTCTGACAGTCGCTAAGGGCTATCCCGTCATAGCTCACGCCCGTGTGCTGCGTGCCGAGGCCGCGCACGGCCACGGTCTTCATGCCCCCCGCGCCGCCGTAGTCGCGCAGGGTGATGCCCGGCAGACGGTGCAGCGCGTCGGCAATGTCGGTCACGCCAAGCCGCAGCATGGCCTCGCTGTCGAGCGTGCGCACGGGAGCTGTCGTGGCAAGCTGCTTTCGGCGCGCTGCGTCGGTCACGGTTATGTCGTCGAGTACCTCGCTGTGCGCAATGCTGTCAGTGTGTTGCGCGTCGGCCGTAGAGCATATTGCAAGCATCGCGGCAACCGCAAACGTTGAAAGTCTGTAACGTGTCAATATCGTAAACATATAATGCACCACCTTCCTCGAAGCGGTGAATTAGACATAACTGACGGCAGGTCTTCTGACTACGCTGTCCTCGTCGGACTGCCTTCCCGGCTAAAAAACTGTGCCAGTGGCGTGTTGTCCGTCGCGATAATGACAGCTCACAGCAGCGGGACTGTACGGGATTTTCACTCGTTTCCCTTTTAATCACTCATGCGTGAACCAATCAGCGTGTGCAAAGGTATGCAAAATTCCAATAAACGCAAAGCAAAACCGCAAGAAATGCAACGGCAAATTTAAATTCCATTTGTGCCGTTCCCGTAATTCGTTGATAGTCAACGTGTTTTCAATATGCCATCTTTTAGCCAGTAAAAGATGCCCTTTTATCGCGTAAAAGGTATCTTTTTGCAAGGCTGTTTGGCGTGAATGGAATTTATGTTGTTCTTCGATTTGTAAATGAATCTCCGCAAACAAGTTGACCGTTGTTCTTTATTTGTATAGCGAAGAGTCGTAAACCGCCAACCGTTGCTCTTTATTTATTTAACGAAAAACTGCAAACCGCCAACTGTAGGGACATAATTCATTATGTCCGCACGTTTCGCAGAAACGTATTACGCAGCATAGCTTGTTAACATACGCCCCTCCGTGGCGTGCGGACATAATGAATTATGTCCCTACGGTGGATGTTTGCTAATTGCAGACATTCATAATTTATAAAAGTAATGTTTGTTTTTTTGTCGTTCAGGAAATATTCTTTACCTTTGCAGATAGTAACGAAACATAAAAAATAAAAGCAAAAAATAGAAAGAAAGATTTATAACGACATATTAGAAATAAAGAAGCATTAGCTATTATTTCGCGTTCTGCTAAAAGCGTAGGAAACTTTAAGTGATATAAGAACTGCCGGATAATAGATAAGGAAATCACGTAGAGGATGTTCCTTTATCACCAATAATGGGCGATGCTCCACCGATAGGGTGTGAGTGCTTATTATGGTGATAAGGGGTTTCATTCCTACGCTACCTCGCAGAACGCAATAAGAAAGCTCACACCTTTTTTATTGCGCGTAAGTGATTGATAGTTTATGCTTGTAAACTATCATTACTATGGCAAACAAAAACCTTAATTTGGCAAAGCGCGCCAAGAAGGACGAGTTTTATACGCAGATGTCCGATATTGAGCGCGAGCTGCAACATTACTGGTCGCATTTTCGTGGTAAGACGGTACTTTGCAACTGTGATGACCCTTACGAAAGCAACTTTTTCAAGTATTTTGCCTTGCGTTTCAACCAGCTTGAGCTGCGAAAGCTCATCTGTACCTGCTATAACGGCTCACCCGTACAAGGCAATGAACTGCCGTTGCTGTTCAAATGGGATGATGAAGAACCCAAACGAATTGCCTATAAAGTGGAAATTACCGAGGTGAAAGATTTGAACGGCGACGGGGCAGTAGACCTTTCGGATGTGCAATATTTGTTGAAGAATGACAAGAACGTGATTTCCACGCTTGAAACAGGAGATTTCCGCTCTCGTGAGTGCATCGAATTGCTAAAACAGGCAGATATTGTTGTCACCAATCCTCCGTTCTCCTTGTTCCGTGAGTATATAGGGCAGCTTGTGAAGTATGATAAAAAGTTTCTGATAATAGGAAAACAAGGGAATGCCATATATAAAGATATTTTTCCTTTGATAATAAACAATAAAGTATGGTTTGGATATGGTTTTAAGGGAGCTGCAGCACATTTCTTTTCTCCGTATGAAGATGTAGCAACAGCAAGTGACCATCGTGAAGGTATGATTAGGGTCTCTGGCGTTCATTGGTTTACGAATTTAGAGATACCGAAACGAAATGAAGAATTAGATTTGGTCTGTCATTATTCTCCTGAAGAATATCCAAAGTATGAAAATTATGATGCAATAAATGTAAACAGAACTCAAGACATACCTTGTGATTATTCAGGGTTGATGGGAGTTCCAATAACATTCCTTGATAAATATTGTCCCAATCAATTTGAAATAGTATGGCAAGCGAGTGGAAACACGCGAGCATCAACTCCCAAGGAAGTATTGAATAGAATTGGTTACACCATTCATCCTGACGATAGGGGAGGGTGTGGTATCGTAAATGGAAAACGGCAATATAGTAGAGTTTTTATCCGCAACAAGCACCCCAAAACCCTATAACCTCATAACCTTAAAACCTTAAACACATGATGACAATTAAGCAAATAGAAGTGACCGTTGGCGAAATAGCCAACGGATACGTGAATAACGACGAGAATGGAGTGCGCGGTTACGGCGGAAGGCTTGACATAAGGCCGCCATATCAGCGCGAGTTCATCTACAACGAGAAGGAGCAACAGGCCGTAATAACCACTGTGCTGAACGGCTATCCGCTGAACGTGATGTACTGGGTGAAGCGTGGCGACGACGCCGAGTGCCCATACGAGGTGATGGACGGCCAGCAACGCACGCTCTCGCTGTGCGAATATGTGGCCGGGGCGTTCTCGTATGACTTCAAGAACTTCTTTAACCAACCGGGCGACATACAGAAGAAAATACTTGACTACAAGCTCACCGTGTACGTATGCGAGGGCGAGCCGTCGGAAAAGTTGGAGTGGTTCAAGACTATCAACATTGCCGGTAAGCCGCTCAACGAGCAGGAAATAAACAACGCCGTGTATGCAGGGCCGTTCGTCTCGGACGCAAAGCGGCATTTCTCGAAGTCTAACTGCGGGGCTTACCGCTTGGGGCGCGACTTGGTTAACGGTACGGCTATACGCCAGGATTACCTGAAAAAGGCATTGGAATGGATTGCCGACCACGAGACGCGAGGCGGTAAACGGCAGACAGCCGTAGGCTATATGGCAGAGCACCAGCACGACCCGAACGCCAACAACCTGTGGACTTACTTCCAGAACGTGCTAAACTGGGCAATCACGAACTTCGACCCAAGGAAGTTCAAGAAAATAATGAAGGGCCTCGACTGGGCAATGCTTTACGACAAGTTCGGCAGCGAGACGCTCGACACCGCGGCGCTTGGCCGCCGCATATCGGCCTTGATGCGCGACAGCGAAATACAACGTCAGACCGGCATCATACCCTACGTACTGACCGGTGACGAGCATTGGCTCGACCTGCGCGCCTTCCCCGACGACATAAAGTTAGCCGTGTGGGAGGAGCAAGGCCACAAGTGCGCTATCTGTGGCAAGGAATTTGACTATGAGTTTATGGAGGGCGACCACATAACTCCATGGAAAGAAGGCGGACGCACCGTTAAAGAGAACTGCCAGATGCTCTGCCGCGAATGCAATAGAAGAAAGTCTGTTTTTTAGCAGACGAGCGAACAAGAGACAAGCAGACGAGCGGCGAGCAAGTATAAGAAGTTTGTATCTAAAATTAAGGTGTATTAGCAGGCTTGGGATCTTGTGTCTCTATATTGTGGTTGTTTTTTTAGAAAGAAAAACAAAGTCCGCACAAGCACCCTGTACGGACTTTGTTTTGTTTTGATGCAAAAGTCAAAGAAACAAAGGCTTGTTCTGCTTTAGCAGTTCCTTTGCGTTGCATACGGCTGCCTCTGTTATTTCAGAGCCGCTAAGCATCTGGGCAATTTCCTTAACGCGCTCTTCAGCCGAGAGTTGGCGCATACGCGATGTTGTACCGTTCTCGCCTTCTTCTTTGTAAACCTTGTAGTGGGTTGAGCCTTTGGCTGCGATTTGCGGCAGATGGGTTATGCTGATGACTTGGCGTTCGGCGTGAGCTATGCCTTGCATTATGTCGGCCATCTTTTCGGCAATCTTTCCGCTTACGCCTGTGTCTATCTCGTCGAAAATGATTGTCGGCAGCTTTACAGCCCCGCTTATCATCGCTTTCAGCGACAGCATCACCCTCGCTATCTCACCTCCAGATGCCACTTGAGCCACGGGTTGCATTGCAGTGTTTGTGTTTGCACTGAACATGAAAGCTACGCGGTCGTGCCCGTCTGCACCGAGTTCCTTGTTTTCAATGTTGACAGTGAAACGCGCCTTTGGTATGCCTAACGCAATCAGTCTTTCGGGCATCTCTTTCTCTATCGTCTTGGCGGCTTTTGTGCGTATCGCCGTCAGCTTTTTGGCAAGTGCGTTGCATTCATCTGCCACCTTCTTTTCACGTTCTTGCATGGCAGCAACCTCTTCATCACTGTTGTCGATGTGTCTTAGTTTCTCTTCCATGTCGGTCTGCAAGGCGAGCAGTTCGTTTACGGTTGTGACGTTGTGCTTGTGCTGCAGTGTATAAATCTTGTCAAGCGTAGCGTTTACTTGTTCCATTCGTTGCGGGTCGAACTCTATGTCGGCGGCGTCGGAACTTACTTCCTGCAATATGTCTTTCAGCTCGATGTAACAGCTCTCCATGCGTTCTGCAAGTGTCTTTGTCTCAGGATAAATGTCACTGATGTTTTCGAGTGAACGCACGGCTTCTTTCAATCGGTCGGTTATTCCGCTGTCGTTGGTGCCGCTGCTGTCTGTTGACAATATGTTTTCCACGTTGTATAGTGCGGTCTTTATTTCTTCCACGTGGCTTAGCATGTCGCTCTCTCGCTCAAGCTCTTCCTGCATATCGGGTTGCAGCCCGGCTTCGGTAAGCTCATTCAGCTGAAAACGGATGAAGTCCTCGTTCTTCTTGTTCTCTTCAATCTCGTCGCGCATCCGCTGTACTTCTTTCCTTACAGACTTTAGCTCGGCGAAGCGTTCCTTGTATTCGGCCAGCAGAGCCTTGTCGTCGGCGATGATGTCGATGACGTTCAGCTGAAAATTCTCTTCGTTCAGCAGCAAATTCTGGTGCTGGCTGTGAATGTCGATGAGCTGGGTGCCGAGCGTCTTCATTGCCGACAGTGGCACAGGCGTATCGTTGATAAATCCGCGGCTTTTCCCTGTCGGACTTATCTCGCGGCGTAGTATGCAGTCGTCAGCGTCATAGTCTATGCCGTTGCTGTTGAAGAAGTCTTCCATACCGTAACGGCTGATGTCAAAGTGAGCCTCGATGACGCATTTGCGTGTGTTTTGTTTTATACATTTTGTGTCGGCGCGCTGTCCCAGCAGCAGGTTGATTGCGCCGAGGATGATGCTCTTGCCGGCTCCGGTCTCTCCTGTAATCACTGAAAAACCTTGGTTCAGTTTGATGTCGAGTGTGTCAATCAGTGTGAAGTTATTGATGTATAGTTGTTTCAGCATTTTGATAGTCCCGTCGGTTGTGATTATTCTTTTATCTTGTCCCAATAGTTGCTTTGTGAAGCATTTATTGAGAACAACACTTCATACACAGCCTCTTTTTCCTTTTGTGTTCCTTTTCCTTTATATATATTGCAGAGTTCGTCTTTCTTATAGTCTGTCCAGATTTGCGGCAGCATACTTAGCGGCTTGTCCTCGTGCACCTTTTTCAGGTGGGTTTCAATCGCCGTAGATATGTTTGTCCGTCCTCGGTCGGCGTTATTGGCCATTTCGTCGAGTCCCGTGCGGTAATAATCATACTGTAATTGGCGGAAAGGTTGCATGGCTCCGTCAAGGTAATCATTGATTATTGCAAATCGGTTGCGGTCGTTTTCAAATGCTTTCCATCCTGTGAAGTTGAGGTTTTGTGCATTGTTCACAAGGTTCATGCAGCGTTGCAGCATGTCTTCGCCTCCCATTGGCGAGAAGCTGTCAAGGTCGAGTCCGATTATGAGGTAAGCGTAATATGCAATCAAGGCCGTAAGTTGGTTGTCAATCATTTCTTCGTTGAAGTTGAGTTGGTCGAACTGTGCGAACTCAAAGTTGAAGTCTCCGTCTTGATTGTTGTATAATGTTGAAGTGTATGCCGAGTTGTAAACGGGCCGGTTAGCCTGTATCAGTGCCGTGCAGGTAAATAAGTTTGACGATTGGTCGTATTTCGTCACGGTAATGTTGAAGTTGCAAACAATCCTTTCGTTCTTTTGGAATTGGAGCGAAGTCCATTGTCTATCGTTGATGAACTGTTCGAGAGTCTCTTGCAGATTGTCGAACACACTCGCGTCAGTGCCTTGTATCTGGTTGTGGCTGATTGTGACTTTCGCTTGGAGCTCCTGAGCGTTTAAACTCATTGATATGGCGAACAGACCGACAACCAGCAATATGAGTTTTTTCTTTATTGTTTGCATGGCTTGTTTTATTGTTTTTTGTGTAATATGGCATACATTTCGTCGATTATGTCGCACGCCACTTCGCGTTTGTTTTTCTTTTCGTATTCCTTTACGGATGTGTCAGAGATTATTTTTATCTGGTTGTCGTCTGTTCTGAAAGTTGTCCCCTCGTTACGTGTGGAGTTTAAGACAATGAAGTCAAAGTTTTTTTTCGCCAATTTGCCTTTTGCGTTGGTGTCTTCATTGTCTGTTTCCAAAGCGAAACCTATCAGCACTTGCTTGTCGCTTTTCCTTTTGCCAAGTTCGGCTGCTATGTCGTGTGTGGGACACAAGCGTATTATTAGATTGTCATTGCCGCGTTTTATTTTTTTGTCCGAAACGCTTTCAGGTTTGAAGTCGGCAACCGCCGCGCACAATATCGCAGCATCACAACCGTTAAATTCACTTGTAGCCGCATTGTACATCTCTTGGCAACATTCTACGTTTATTCGGTGTATGCTGTTATTGCAAGTTATGCTTACCGGGCCGCTAATTAGCGTCACTTCGGCTCCGCGTCTTGCGCATTCTTCGGCGATGGCAAACCCCATCTTTCCGCTTGAATAGTTACCGATGAACCTTACTGGGTCTATCTTTTCGTATGTGGGTCCTGCGGTTATCATTATTTTCTTGCCTTTAAGTTCCTCCTTCTTTTCATAGAAGAAACCGTCAAGCGTGTTAACGATATTTTCAGGTTCTTCCATACGGCCTTTTCCCTCAAGTCCGCTGGCAAGGAAACCGCTTTGCGGCTCTATTATTATGTTGCCGTATGAACGTAGTTTGTCAAGGTTTTGCTGAGTTGATGGGTGGGCGTACATATCAAGGTCCATCGCCGGGGCTACAAACACAGGGGCTTTCATTGAAAGGTAAGTGGTGATGAGCATATTGTCGGCTATGCCGTTCGCCATCTTTCCGATAGTGCTTGCCGTGCAAGGGGCTATCAGCATTGCGTCAGCCCAAAGCCCAATGTCTACGTGTGAGTTCCATGTTCCGTCACGTTGTGAGAAAAATTCGCTTATTACAGGTTTGTGTGTAAGTGCGGACAGTGTGATAGGCGTGATAAATTCCTTTCCTGCCGGCGTTATCACGGTTTGCACCTCCGCCCCATGTTTTATTAGGCTGCGAATTATCAGGCACGCCTTGTAAGCGGCGATGCTTCCTGTTATTCCGAGAACAATTTTCTTACCTTTTAGCATGATGTAATTGATTATGAATTAAGAACTAATAATTAAGAAAATTCGTTTTCATCATTATGTGAAAGCAGATTTTCTTAATTCTTATTTTTTAGTTCTTATTGAACTCTCTCAGACGTATGCGTGTAAGCACTTGCTTGGTGTTATAAGTGAAGTCGCTGCTTAACATCCAGCTGTAATAGCCGGGGTCTCTGTGCAACACGTCGGCCACGCCCCAACCTTTGTATTTGCCGAAGTTAAACACTTCATACATCCGCGGATTGCCTTTTGCATCTGTCAGGGTGTTGCCGTCCTTGTCTTTCATTTCTTTCCAGATTATCCTTCCGGCAAAGTCAACGTTGTTGTTTACCTTCGAGAACTCGGCCAGCTCATCCATGTCGTTGTTCAGTTGGCGTTCGGGCTCTTCCTGTTTGCCGGGGGCGTACATATCGAGTTCTCCTTGCAGCACGCGGTACGTAGCCTCTGTGTCTTGGTCGGCCTTGTGTGCAGTGAAGTCGTCTTCCATTTTCCTTCCGCAATAGAACTTGTATGCTGCTGCGAGGTTGCGGCGTTCCATTTTATGAAAGATGGTCTGCACGTCTATCAGACGGCATTTAGTAAAGTCGAAGTCAATGCCGGCGCGTAAAAACTCTTCGGCAAGCATCGGTATGTCGAAGTGGTTTGAGTTAAACCCTGCGAAGTCGCATCCTTTGAACATATTTTCCAAGTCGGTTGCAATATCTTTGAAGGTTGGTGCGTCCTTTACGTCGTCGTCAGTTATACCCGTGAGTTGCGCTACTTCGGTTGGAATTGGCCTTCCTGGATTAATAAAAAGGTTTTTGCGTACCTCGTTGCCGTCGGGATACACCTTTATATATGATATTTGTATTACCCTGTCTTTAACAAGGTCAAGCCCCGTTGTCTCAAGGTCGAAGACAATCAGGGGCTTAGTCAGATTAAGTTTCATATTTATTTTGAGTTGACAAGTTACAAGCAGACGAGAGACAAGACGATATGCTATGTTCGCTTGTAGTCCGTCTGCTTGTTTGCTTATGTAGGGATTAGTCGTTCAGCAACATCGGCATTATAAGCATCAAGACATCCTCGTTTTCTGCCTGTTGTGTTGGCAGTATGAGACACGGACGGCTTGGGTCTGCCAGTTCGAGCGCCACCTCTTCGCAGTCAAGGTTAGTTAATATTTCCATGAGCGATGTGCCCTTAAAGCCGATGTCCATCGGGTTGCCGGTGTAGTCGCAGACGATTTCTTCCTTTGCGCTTGTGTAGAAGTCGATGTCTTCAGATGAAATCACGGCCTTGCCCGGCTCAATGTGCAGGCGCACTTGCTGGCTGCTGCTTGCGAATGGCAGCACGCGGCGGATAACGCCGATAAGCACCATGCGGTCTATCGTCAGCTTGTAAGGGTTATCCTGCGGTATTACAGAGTTGTAGTTAGGATAGCGTCCTTCTATCAGACGGCAGGTAAGCGTGCCATCTGCGTAAGAGATGCTGGCGTTGCGCTCGTCAAAGCGGATGATAACCTCGTCTTCGCTTTTTGTCAATACGCCTTTCAGCAGGTTGGCCGGCTTCTTCGGAAGAATGAACGACGTTGGAGCTTCTGACGTTATCCCCTTGTTTCTTGTGCGCACAAGTTTGTGGCCGTCGCTTGCAACTATAGCCAGTCCGTCTTGGTTGAGGTCGAAATAAATACCATTCATCACAGGCCTAAGCTCCTCGTTTGCCGTGGCGAAGATAGAGTGTGTTATGTCGTTCAGCAGTGTCTTAGAGTCTATTATTATCGCCGGTGCACCGTCGTTCAGCTGTTGCAGACGCGGAAACTCCGTGCCACTTTGAGCCGTAAAGTTGTACATACCATTTTGATATATTACTTTCACGGCGAACGATGTCATGTCAACGTCTAATGTTAACGGCTGTTCGGGCAGTTCCTTTACAGCGTCGAGTATAGTGCGGTTGCTTACGGCGAACACGCCTTCGCTGTCAGCCTCGTCCAAGGCTACTTCCGTAGTCATGACGTTCTCGCTGTCTGAAGCCGTGATTGTCAGCTTGTTGTCCTTCACCTCGAACAGGTAACAGTCCAAGATGGGCATGGTGTTCTTACTGTTGAAAACCTTTGACAGTGCCGACAACCGGCTTGCCAAGGCTGTGCTTGATATTGTAAGTCTCATATATTATTATGGTATTATGTAATCTTTTTCAGTAGACGAGTTCACACTCACGAGCAGATAAGATGATTTGCCTTGCCACTCGTTGCTTGTCTGCCCATCATTAAATTGGATACAAAAATACGAAAAAGCAAACGGCAAAACAAAAAAAATGTGCAAAAATTTCTTTATTCTCAAGTAAATTATTAATTTCGCAATCTCAAAAAAATAATAATACTAACAGTCAATTATGGAAATAGAAGGTAAAATCATAGCTGTCCTCCCCGCGAGGGAAGGTGTCTCGGCAAGGACGGGCACACAGTGGAAAACTCAGGATTACGTTATAGAGACGCACGACCAGTATCCGCGCCGTTGCTGCTTCAATGTGTTCGGTTCAGATAAGATACAACTGTTCAACATCCAGACTGGTGAGGAGCTTCGTGTAAGTTTCGATATTGACGCCCACGAGTACCAAGGCCGTTGGTTTAATTCCATCCGTGCGTGGAAGGTGGAGCGCATCGACCCCAATGCGGTAGCCCAGGCTCCAGTACAACCAATGCCGTTCGATCAGCCCGCACCTGCTCCGACGGCACAGCCCGCAGCTAACGCAGCACCGGCACAAGAGGCTGCTCCATTCCCCCCGCAGCAAGAAGGCGGAAGCGAAGACGACCTGCCGTTCTGATTTTAAATGCTGACAAAACGTTAAAAGGCTTTGCCCAGAATAGGCAAAGCCTTTTAACGTATATAGTATTATTTCATCTAATTGCTTACGGATAGCACGCCTAGTGGTCCTGTTGTTCGTGCGTTGCGGTAGCGCATCATGGAGTCGCCATCGTAACCAGCGGAGACGATACCGCCGTTGTTCATGTCATATTTGCGATGGCAGCTGCCACATTCGGCCGTGCCGTCGGAGTTTATCGTCAGGCTGTAGCGTGGCAGGTTTGTGTTTTTGTAGCAGTTTGGGCACTGGCTGTCGTAGGCGTAGAACGTGGCGGGATTGTTAAGGTTGCCGTAGCCTACGATAATTCCTGTCTCGTTATAGACGCCCAGCTCCACGGTGCGTTGCTTGTCTATGGCATTGCGTACCACCCTGTCTGTCAGCCCTTGGTTTGATGTGAAAGTGTAATAGTCTTCGCCGGATGTCGTGATACGGCAGAAGATGCCCGGTGACATCGGGTTCATTGCTGAGGCGAGGGCGGTGCTGCGCGGCCCGTTGTTCTCGAAGATGAAGTAGCAAGAGTTGCCTGTGTATTCATTTTCGTTTTCATCTGTATTCTCATTTTTATCATTGTTTCCTTCGTCTTTATCTGTAGAGTCAGGCACTTCTCCTTCTTCCAATATTATTTCAAAAATATCGCCCCATTCGCTATTGATGTATTTTTTGCGGCAACCTTTGGGGACATACAGAATTCCGCTTTGATTTGGTTCATAGTCTGATAGTTCAGGTGGCGTGGATGAAAATATGTAAACTAACGGGTAATCTTCATAGTCACTATAGTAATTAAAAAGCGCTGCAAGTTTACGTATGTTTGAGGGTAATGTTACAGATTTAAGATTATCGCAATTTGCAAATGCACCAGATTTGATTGTAGTTACGCTATTTGGTAAGATTATGGACTTTAGAGATATGCAATCACTAAACATATATTTTCCTATAATGTCATAATCTGTTTGATAGTTCCCATCATACGGTTCTCCACCAGCAACTATTTTTGCATCGGCCATATCAAGATTGGCAAGAATACCTCCTGTTTGTCTTCCGTGCTCGTCGATTCCAGCCATTTTGCGTAATATTTGAATATCTGTTCCATTTAAGACACCTGATATTTTAAGGTTGGTAATTTTATACATTTCGTCTTCACTGATAAGTTCTGGAAGTGTACCTGCATTTTTGACATGGACTGAACGTGTTGTACCATTATCGCTATACCCGCTGTCGTCGTCATTACTACATGCAGTGGTAATGAATAATAGTGAAAGCATTAATAATAAACATTGTTTCATTGTGCTTAATTTTTGATATTTGGTTTACAAACAATCCGGTAAACTCCCAATCCGAATAAAAATATCAATTACTAACGGCTATATACGAAAAAGCGTGGGAGTTCTCATCCGTTACCCGTCCCGCTGCTTGAGGCCTTCGCATTGCCCGGTATCGTTGAACGAGCAACGCAGAAGCCCACGCCGATATGTATATGCTATTATCAACACATCCGCTAAAAGCGAATGCGCACAATAATGGCTGTACATACCCACATAGGGCATCTATCGTTGCTATGTTCTTGACGATACCAGAAGTTTGCGAAGTTTCAAGCAGTCAAGCACAAAGCGTCAGATAAACGCCTTTCCTATATATAGTACCCTCACTCCGCCACTTGCGCGGCTTCTGTAAGAGAACCATTGCAAAGATAGTGCAAATAAGGTGTATTGCAAAATAAAACTCATGAAATGTCTTTATTTTTTACTTTGTAGCCATTGAAAATTTTTCTGAAAAACATATCGGAGTGTGGCATAATTGTAAAACGGGTCTTTTTGCGTTGTAAAAGAGCACAAACGGGAACGTAAAAGAGGGTGTATCAAAATTCAGGTACACCCTCTTTTCATATCCAGTTGTGCCGAAAGTCTTTAAGCATTTAATG
>CALUGX010000016.1 GCA_944320285.1 uncultured Prevotella sp. | reverse complement strand
TTTGTTGCTGTGTGTTTTGTTGCTTGCATATATAATTCAATATATCAATAAGTTATAACGAAATAATAAGATTTTGCTCAGGAAAATAAGAATAACATTAGCGGCGATAGTGTTCGTGCTGGTGACGTTGCTCTTCCTTGACGTGACAGGCACGCTGCACGCATACTTGGGATGGCTCGCCAAAATCCAGTTTTGGCCGGCCTTTTATGCCCTCAACGTCGGCGTCATCGTGGCGTTGGTGGTGTTGACGCTCGTTTTCGGGCGTATTTATTGTTCCGTGATATGTCCTCTCGGCATAATGCAAGATGTAATATCCTGGCTGCATGGCCGCCGGAAGAAGAACAGGTTTACTTATTCGCGTGAAAAGCGGTGGCTGCGCTACGGCGTGTTGGCCGTGTTTATCGTCTCGGCCGTTGCCGGGGTGAACGCCATTGTGTCGCTCCTTGCGCCGTACAGCTCATACGGACGCATTGCGGGCAACCTGCTCAAGCCCGTTTACGAGGCCGGCAACAATGTGCTGGCAGCCATTGCCGAGAGCGTTGACAGCTATGCCTTCTATAGTGTTGACGTGTGGATGAAGAGCCTTCCGACATTCATTATTGCGGCAGTGACGTTCGTAGCCATAGCCATACTTGCCTGGCGCGGCGGCAGGACATACTGCAACACCGTCTGTCCGGTGGGCACAATTCTCAGTTTCCTTGCCCGTTTTTCGTGGTTCAAGGTGCGCATCGACGGAGGCAAGTGTGTTGAGTGCGGCCTGTGCACGAAGAACTGCAAGGCGTCGGCCATCGACTTTAAGAACCATAAGATTGACTACAGCCGTTGCGTAGTATGCGGCGACTGCCTCGACAATTGCCATAAGGGAGCCATAAGCCTTACAAGCAGACGACTGAACAAGCAGACGACTGAACAAGCAGACAAGCAAACGACTGAACAAGCAGACAAGCAAACGGGTGGGCGGGCATATGAGCAGACAAGCAAACAAGTAAATGAGGACAAAGCAAACCTCGTTGTTGCCCCGTCACTTGTTAATTTGTCAACTGTCGGCTCGCCGACAGATGCCGGCCGCCGCTCGTTCCTTTTGGCTGCGGCTATTGCCACAACGGGTGCTGCCCTGGCGCAGGAGAAGAAGAAAGTGGACGGCGGACTGGCTGCCATAGAAGACAAGGTGGCTCCCGATAGGCTTACGCCGCTGACGCCTCCGGGCTCAATGTCGGCCCGGCACTTCGCCCAGCACTGCACGGCTTGCCAGCTCTGCGTGTCAAACTGTCCCAACGGTGTGCTGCGCCCGTCAACGGATTTGTCAACGTTTATGCAGCCCACGATGTCTTACGAGCGCGGTTACTGCCGCCCGGAGTGCACCAAGTGTAGCGACGTTTGTCCCACCGGGGCCATCAAGCCGATAACGCGCGCTGACAAGTCGGCCATACAGATAGGACACGCGGTATGGATTAAGAAGAACTGCGTGCCGCTGACTGACGGCGTGGAGTGTGGCAACTGCGCGCGCCACTGCCCCACAGGGGCAATCCAGATGGTGCCGTCAGACCCAAAGGACGAGCATTCGCCGAAAATCCCGGCCGTCAACGAGGCCCGTTGCATCGGTTGCGGAGCGTGCGAGAACCTGTGTCCGGCGCGCCCGTTCAGCGCAATTTATGTTGAGGGACACGAGGTGCACAGGGAGATTTAAGTGAAGAGTGAAGAACGAAGAGTGAAGAATTAAATTGCAGGTTAATTCCGCTTTTTGGCTCATATAAAATTACTTGTAAAACAATCATTGTACAGGCACCGTGCAAAAGACGGTCTTTCGCGCTGTAAAAGGCCGTCTTTCAGCCCCTAAAAGGTGCCCTTTCGGACAACAAAAGGCCACCTTCTAGAAGCCCATGCGTAAGGCGTTGAAATACAAATGGTTACGAAACATAAACAAAAAGGAGAATAGTTGACACATGGCAGACACCCGGCAAGGCATTTGTCATTAACAACTTGGCTTCCGGATGGAGCGACAACTCCTTCAACTACATTAACTCCTAAAATAAAAATCATGGCAAAAGATATATCAAGACGCAACTTCCTGAAAGCTCTCGGAGGCGGAGCTGTGGCTTCGTCGGCACTGCTTGCGGCGTGCAATGACGGTAAGCAGACCGCCGCTTCGGCCCGTGAGCCGGAGAAGGGGAAGATGACATACAGGGTAAACCCTAAGACAAAGGAGCGCGTCTCGCTGCTCGGTTACGGCATGATGCGCCTTCCCGACAGGAACGAAGGCAAAGACCCGTCTACCGGGACGGGTGAGATAGACATCGACCAGGATATGGTAAACCGCCAGGTGGACTACGCGATGGAGCACGGCGTGAATTATTTTGACACGTCGCCGGCCTACTGCCAGGGCAAGTCGGAGCGTGCCACGGGCATCGCTCTGAGCCGACATAAGCGGTCGGATTACTTCATTGCAACGAAATTGTCGAACTTCGCAGAGGAGACGTGGACGCGCCAGGCCTCGATGGAGATGTTCGAGAACTCGCTCAAAGAGTTGCAGGTAGACTATGTTGACTACCTTCTCCTCCATGCGATAGGGCAGGGTAAGGACGCTCTTGCAATGTTCAACAGCCGTTACATGGACAACGGCATACTCGATTGGCTCGTGGAACAGCGCGAGAAGGGACGCATACGCAACCTCGGCTTCTCGTACCACGGCGACATAAAAATCTACGATATGCTGCTGAAGTGGCACGATGAGGGCCGCTATCACTGGGACTTCGTGCAAATCGAGCTTAACTATCTTGACTGGAATTATGCCGACGAGATAAATCCGAGGAACACTGATGCCGTCTATCTGTACAACGAACTGAAGAAGCGCGGCATACCGGCGGTAATCATGGAGCCGCTGTTGGGAGGCCGCCTTGCCAACGTGCCTGACAATATCGTGGCCAAGATGAAGCAGCGCGAACCCGGACAGAGCGTGGCGTCGTGGGCTTTCCGCTTCGCCGGCACGCCCGACGGTGTGCTCACAGTGCTTTCGGGCATGACCTATATGGAGCATCTGCGCGAAAACCTCTGCACATACTCGCCCCTTAAGCCGCTCACCGGCGAGGAACAGAAGTTTCTCATGGAGATTGCCGACGACATCTACAACCTCAAGACCATTCCCTGCAACGACTGCAAATACTGTATGCCCTGCCCCTACGGAATAGACATTCCGGGCGTGCTGTTGCATTATAACAGGTGCATAAAGGAGGGCAACCTTCCCAACAAGGGCAACCGGGATACTGACTACCGGCGTGCGCGCCGCGCTTTCCTCGTGGGTTACGACCGCAGTGTGCCGCGTCTGCGACAGGCAAGCCATTGCATAGGATGCGGCCGGTGTGTAGACCATTGTCCGCAGGGAATAAACATTCCGGAGGAGATGCAACGCATTGACAAGTTTGTGGAAGAACTGAAACAGGACGTATAGTTGGTGAAATTAAATATTGTGGAGAAGTTAAAGAAGTTGCAGCCATTACCTTTGCGGCTTATAATCGACAAGGCATTCGGCTTTGACTCTTAACGGGCGGAGCGAGTGGCGGCTTCTCTGACTGCTTTAATTACTCAAAAGATGACGGATAAAGAATTGATAAATGTGTTGGTTGATGAAGGCTGTCGCGGCGTTGCACGTTCGGTTAAAGGTGAACTTCGGACGTTCAGCCGCCGCGGTGTGGCCGACCTTTTCGCTCTTGTCACCGACGCCCCGGACTTCCTTCGGGGTGCTTCGGTGGCTGACAAGGTGATAGGCCGCGGTGCCGCCCTGCTGCTCGTTAAGGGCGGTGCGCATGATGTCTACGCCGAAATCGTCAGCTCCGGCGCGCTGCAAGTGCTCCGCCAGGCCGGCATAGAGGTGTCGTTCGGCACTGAAGTGCCGCATATCATCAACCGCGCAGGCACAGACGTCTGCCCCGTGGAGAAGCTCACGGCCTGCACGTCGTCGCCTGATGAGGCCTACGGGTTGATAAAAGGCTTTATTGAAGGCCAAAAGACGGAAACGTTTAGATAAAGGAACAATGATTATCAAAAACAAATAGCAACAATGAAAACAACATCTGCATCGGCGGTTTGCTCGTTGAGCTGCCGCGACAGCCGCGCTTACATCATGGCCGCGCTGTTCGTTGTGGGCAACATCGTGCTGCCCCAGTTGTGCCACTTGGTGCCACAAGGCGGCCATGTGTGGCTCCCAATCTATTTCTTCACGCTCGTGGCGGCCTATAAGTTCGGCATTACGGCGGGCTTGCTTACGGCAGTCGTATCGCCGTTGGCCAACAGTCTGCTCTTCGGAATGCCGGCTGCGGCCATTCTTCCCGTCATCCTTGTTAAGTCGGTGCTTCTCGCCTTGGCCGCATCGTTCATAGCGTCGCGTGTGCGCGGCGTGTCCTTTTGGGCCGTTGTCTTGGCTGTAGCGGCCTATCAGACGGTAGGGACACTTGCGGAGTGGGGCATGAGCGGTTCGCTTGCCGATGCCCTCCAGGACATACGCCTCGGTTGGCCGGGCATCCTTGTGCAGGCCTTTGGCGGCTACGCTGTTATGAAATATCTTAAAGTGAAGATGTAAACATGACTTTTTACAACCGCGACCAACCGGTTGTAAAGCGGCTTTCGGAACTTCCGGAGGCCGCTTTTCTGTTATCTGTAGGGCTGTTCCGTCCAGTTCCTAAGCATCGTCATGCCGTCAGGTGTGAGCACGCTTTCAGGATGGAACTGCACCCCTCGGATGTCATACTGCCGGTGGCGTATGGCCATGATGAGGCCGTCATCGCTCTCGGCGGTGACTTCTAAGCACGGTGGCAGCCCCTTGCTGTCAACCACCCAGCTGTGGTAACGCCCCATGACGATGCGCCGCGGGCATCCGTCGAATATTCCGTCCGTGCCGAATTGTGTGCCTTCGGTGGCTACACCGTGATAAACCTTGTCAAGGTTCACGAGCCTTGCGCCGAACGCCTGGCCTATGGCTTGGTGTCCGAGGCATACGCCGAGGATGGGTTTCACGCCCTTGTAATGCTCTATCACGCCGAGCAGCAGGCCTGCCTCGCTTGGTATGCCGGGGCCTGGGCTTAGCAATATCTTGTCGAACGGTTCAAGCTGTGGCAGCTCGAAGCGGTCGTTTCTGTACACGCCAACCTCAGCGCCGAGGTCTTTCAGGGCGTGCACGAGGTTGTAAGTAAAGCTGTCGTAATTGTCGATAACTGCTATTTTCATTGTCGTTGCTTTTAGTTTAAATTTTAGAACGAATGTCCGCAATCGGCCGACATCCACTGTAGGGACATAATTCATTATGTCCCTACGCCACGGAGGTGCGTATGTCGGCAATTATACTGCGTAATACGTTTCTGCGAACCGTGCGGACATGATGAATTATGTCCCTACGGTTGGCGGCTTGCAGGCATTCATAAAGACTTTAATGTGGCCGCACTGCCACGGTTATCAGATTTTCTCCGCCATCTCGACGGCCTTGCGCAGGGCGCCGAGTTTGTTGTTAACCTCTTGCAGTTCGCGCTCCTCGTCGCTGGCGGCGACTATTCCTCCGCCGGCCTGCATCCACAGTTCACCGTCGCGGCAGACAAAAGTGCGTATCGTGATGGCCTGGTTCAGCTCACCGTTCAGGCCTATGAAGCCCACGCATCCGCCGTAAGCTCCGCGGCAGTGAGGTTCTAATTCGTTGATTATCTGCATCGCCCTCACCTTCGGCGCGCCGCTCAGCGTGCCGGCAGGGAAGGTGTCGAAGAGCGTCCTTACGGGGTCGGCGTCGTCGTCGAGAGTGCCGCTTACGCGGCTGACTAAGTGGATAACGTGGCTGTATTGCTGTATGTCCTTGTACAAATCAACGTGCACCCTGTGGCAGTTTCGGCTTAAATCGTTGCGCGCCAAGTCAACGAGCATCACGTGTTCGGCGTTCTCCTTGGGGTCTGTTTTCAGCCTCCCGGCAGCTTCGCGGTCAGCCTGCGGGTCGCCCGTCCGCCGCGCCGTGCCTGCTATCGGGTCTATGAACGCGCGCCGGCCCGTTATCCTGTAATGCGTTTCCGGGCTGCTGCCCAACAGTCGGAAGCCGCCGAAGTCGAAGTAAAACAGGTAGGGCGACGGGTTGATGCTGCGCAGTGCGCGGTACAGGGCGAAGTCGTCGCCCTCGTATCTCTGTATGAAACGCCGCGACAACACCACTTGGAATACGTCGCCGCGCAGACAGTGGGCTATGCCGCGGCGTATGTTCGCCTTGTGTTCCTCGTCTGTCAGGGGCGACGTCACGCTGCCTATGCGGTTGAACGGGTAGGTTGCAGCGTTGCCCTTTTCAAGCCTAAGTCTCAGTTCGGCGATGCGTCCTCCGGCGTCTTCGTTGTCTTTGGTCAGCGTAGTTATTGTCATTTTGCCGTCGAAGTGGTTGAATGTCACAACGTCGCGGAACAGCAGATAGCAGATGTCGGGCGCGTCGTGCTTGTCCGCCCCGTCGTCTTCCACGGCTATGTTTTCGAAATATCTCACGGCGTTGAACGACGTGTAGCCGTACAGTCCGCAGCATCCGGCCTCGTCGCCCGTCACGTTGAAGCGTGCAAGGAAGCTGTTGATGGCCTTGTCGCAGGTATAATCCTCCGTGATTTCCGCCCTGTCCTCCGTGCCGTCGGGATAGCTTAGCTCCGCCTGTCCGCGCCGTATTGACACGCCGCCTATCGGGTTCAGGCATATGAACGAACGGCTGTCGGCCCGGTCGTGATAGTCGGAGCATTCCAGGAGCACGCTTTGCGGACTTGTGTCGCGCAGCCGCAGGTATGCGCTTACGGGTGTCACCATGTCGGCGAGTGCCGTCAGGCTGACAGCCTTGAAGTTGAATTTATCTTTTTCCATAGACTATTTGTTTAAGTGAAAAGTTAAAAGTGAACAGTGAATAATCCGTCAGTTGATGCTGCGATTTTGATTGTTCATTTAATTGCCGGCATCTGTCAACCAGACATAACAGCCCCTCCCGGCCTCCCCAAGGGGAGGAGAGTTGATGAAAAGGCAGCCCCTCCCGACCTCCCAAGGGGAGGGGAATGAATGAAAAGGCTAATGTCTTAACTCTTTAACTACATAACTCCTTAACTCCTAAAGGACATCCATTCTATATTTCAGATAGGTTTCCACGTCCTTGTCGCCCCTTCCGCTGAGTGTCAGCACAACAACATCGTCTGCCTTGAACCCCACTTTGCCGAGCACCGCTACGGCGTGGGCGCTTTCAATGGCCGGTATTATTCCTTCAAGCCGTGTGAGTTCGTAACCTGCCCGTATGGCCTCGTCGTCGTTGACGGCGTAAACCTCGCTGCGTCCGCAGGCCGCCATGTTGCAGTGCATCGGCCCCACGCCGGGATAGTCGAGCCCCGCCGACACGCTGAAGGCCTCCTCTATCTGCCCGTCGCCGGTCTGCATCACGAGCATCCGCGCCCCGTGCAGTATGCCCGGCGTGCCCCGGTGCAGCGTGGCGGCGGTGTGTCCGCTGTCTATTCCGCTGCCGCCGGCCTCGGCGAGTATTATGCGCACGCGGTCGTCGTCGGCGTAATGGTATATCGTGCCGGCGGCGTTAGAGCCTCCGCCGATGCACGCTATCAGGCAGTCGGGGCTGTCACGCCCCTCCTTTTCGCGCAGTTGCCACTTCAGCTCTTCGGATATTACGCTCTGCATCCGCGCCACGAGGTCGGGGTAGGGGTGTGGCCCCATTGTAGAACCGACGGCATAATACGTGTCTGAAGGGTGGCTGCACCAGTAACGTATCGCCTCCGAGCAGGCGTCGCTAAGCGTCATGTTGCCTGTTGTCACAGGGCACACCTCCGCGCCGAGCATACGCATACGCTCAACGTTCTGCCGTTGCCGCTCGATGTCGGTCTGGCCCATGAACACCTTGCAGTCCATCCCCAGCAGGGCGCAAGCCGTGGCTGTGGCCACCCCGTGCTGCCCTGCGCCGGTCTCGGCTATGACGTGCGTCTTGCCCATGCGCCGCGCTATGAGTGCCTGGCCGATGGCGTTGTTTATTTTGTGCGCGCCAGTATGGTTGAGGTCTTCGCGCTTCAGGTAGAGGCGGCAGCCGTATTTCTCGCTCATGCGGCGTGCGAAGTAGAGGGGCGACGGCCTTCCCACGTAGTCGCGGAGCAGGCTGCGGTATTCGCGCTTGAAGTCGTCACTCTCGATTATCGGCAGGTAAGCGTCTTGCAGTTCGCTTACGCAGCGGTGCAGTATTTCGGGGATATACGCCCCGCCGAACTCCCCGTAGAAGCCGTGGTCGGGGTTGGAATAATTGTGTCTCATCGTTTTTGTCGCTTTTATTTATATGTAAATAATGAATGTCCGCATTCGGCCAACATCCCTACAAGGGCTGGGATACGGATGCTTATCTATGTTATTACAACTTGTTTCGCATCCTATCGCCAAGTTCCTGCCTATCAACGCATTGCCAATAGGTGTCCTTTTACCCTGCGAAAGGTGTCCTTTTGTCTTGTAAGAGATGCCCTTTTGCCCGGCAAAAGGTATCCTTTCGCATGGCGACGGGCCACGGGCGCAATGTCGGGCGGGCACGCGGCTCATTGCCGCAGGGCCTCCTCCAGCCGGTCCAACGCCCTGCCGGGTTCTCCCTCCTCGCTCAACAGGCTGACGAACTTGCTGCCTATTATCGTGCCGTCGGCGTTCGCCCGCGCACTTTCGAGTGTCTGCCTGTTGGATATTCCGAAGCCTACCATACGCGGGTTGCGCAGCTTCATGCCGTCGATGCGGCGGAAATACTCCTGCTTCGCCTCGTCGAACGCACATTGCGCACCCGTCACCCCGGCCGACGAAACCATGTAGATGAAGCCGTCGGTGTGCTCGTCGATGAGCCGTATGCGCTTTTCCGACGTTTCGGGGGTAATCATCATTATCACGCGCACGCCGTAACGGTCGGCTATCGGCTTGATGTCGGCCATGTAGTCGGCAAATGGCAGGTCGGGAATAATCGCTCCCGATACGCCGTTCTTGCGGCAACTGCTGAAAAATGCGTCATAACCGTAGTGCATTATGACGTTAAGATAGCCCATCAGCACTATGGGGATGTTCACTTGGCCGTTTACCTCGGCAAGCTGGGCGAACAGCCTCCGCAGCGTCATGCCGTTTCGTAGGGCAGCCGTGGCGGCGCTTTGTATTACCGGCCCGTCGGCCAGCGGGTCGCTGAATGGTATGCCTACCTCAACCATATCGACGCCCCGGCGGTCGAGCGTGCGTATTACCTCAGCCGTGTTGTCAAGCGTCGGGCAGCCCGCGCAGAAGTATAGCGAGAACAGTTTGCGCCCGTTGCGCGTGGTGAATAATGAGTTTATTTTGTTCATGTCGTTGCTTTTTAAGTTTTAAGAACAGCCGAATAACAGCCACTGTAGGGACATAATTCGTTATGTCCGAACGCCACGGAGGGGCGTATGTTATCAGTCTTGTTTGCGAAAATACGTTCTTTCAGAACGTGCGGACATAATTTATTATGTCCCTACGGTGGATGCTCTTCGTATTGCTCATATTGTTTTTTGTTGCGTTAAATCCTTGATTTCGTCAATGAATTGTTCCAATGCGATTGTGTTTTTTACCCCCGGAGCCGTCTCGAAACGGCTGTTGAGGTCTATTCCGGCGAATTTCGGATGCTTGAATGCCGCTATGTCGGCAGCGCATTCAGGGCTTATGCCGCCGCTAAGGATGAACGGCAGCGTGCCGCGGTATGCCTTCAGGACGTCCCAGCTGAACCGTGTGCCGTTGCCGCCGGCGGCCTTCCCTTTGGCGTCGAACAGCAGGAGGTCGGCCACGGCGGTGTATTCCGTCGCCCTTTCGACATCCTCGCGCTCGGCAACGCTTACGGCCTTGATGAGCAATACGCTGCCAAGCGACTCACGACTGAGAGCGGCACGCAGTTCGATAAGCTGCCAGGCGGTCTCGTTGCCGTGCATCTGTATGCAGTCGAGGCCATACTCTTTGGCAGCCGAGACGATGCCTTCCGTCGCCTCGTTGACGAACACGCCTACCTTCATGGGCCGCCGTTTACAGTCCGCCATACCGTCTATTGCGGCGCAGACAGCCTTCATGTGCTGCGGCGAAGCATGGCGCGGACTGGCTTTCGAGAGTATGAACCCCACCATGTCGACACCAAGGCGTGCCACGGCGAGCGCGTTTCCGGGCTCCGTCATGCCGCATACCTTGACGCGCCGGGGCGTTGTGCCGTTACTTGTTTGCATGGTATCGAGACCGAAAACGAAACGACGCAGGGCGCGGCCGGGGTGTTCCTCGCGCATGAAACTTTCGCCAATGAGGAAGCCGTCGTATCCTGCCGCGCGCAGACGGGCAGCCGTCTTAACGTCAGAAATGCCGCTCTCACTGATTTTGCACAGTTCTTTCGGCAGTCGTTCGGCCATCCTGAGCGAGTTGGCAACGTCGGTAGCGAACGTTCCGAGGTTGCGGTTGTTCACGCCGCAGACGTCAGGGCAAAGCTCAGCATAGCCGAGTTCGTCCTCTCCGTGCAGTTCGAGCAGCACCTCAAGGCCAAGTCCGTGGGCTGCGTCCATCAGCCTCTTGCACTCCTCGCGGCCAAGCACCGAGGCTATGAGGAGCACCGCCGATGCCCCGTAGAGCCGAGCTTTGAGCAGCTGATATTCGTCAACGATGAAGTTCTTGTACAGCACGGGCAGCGTCACTCCTGCCTTCCTGGCCTCCGTTATGAAGCCGTCGGAGCCGCCGAAGAACTCCACGTCGGTCAGGATACTTATCGCCGCAGCCCCGTTCAGCTGGTATTCCAGGGGCACTTCGGCGGCCTGTGCACTCTCGTTGAGCCATCCCTTAGATGGCGAGCGTCGCTTGAACTCGGCAATGATTCCCGTTGTCGAGGTCTTCAGGGCTGCCTTGAGCGACGGCACGGGTTCGCCGGTCGCCCGTTCAATAATGGCGCGAAGTGTGTCGGCGGGCATCTCGCGTTTCATCCGTTCTACCTCGATGCGCTTGTGTGCGACTATTTCTTGCAGTATGTCTGTCATTGTCGTATGTTTTTTATGGAAGCCCCTCCCAACCTCCCCAAGGGGAGGAGAATGGACAAATGCTTTTGTTTGAAGAATTAAAACAGTAACTGACACATCCCCTCCCCTTGGGGAGGTTGGGAGGGGCTTCCATTGTTTAATCACGAATTAATCTCCACAAACCGCTTGAATGCGGCCAGGGCGCGCCCGCTTTCGAGCGATTCGCGCGCTGCGGTGACCGCTTCCTCTATGCTCTTTTGCCCGTCAACGACGTGTATGCCGAACGCTGCGTTGGCCACTACGACGTTCTTACGGTCGGTCAAGGCACGCTCTTCGAGTACGCTGTCGAATATTTCCTTTGCCTCGCTGACGGTCTTGCCACCGTAGAGGCTTGCCGGGTTTGCCGCCGGAAAGCCTATGTCCGCCGGACGATAGACGCGTTCGCTGCGGTTCGTTGTTACCTTAAAGCTGCCCGTCAGGGATATTTCGTCGTAGCCGTCGAGACTGTTCACGATGCCGAAGTCAATTCCTATTTTGCGGTAGACGTCGCTGTAGAGGCGCATTTGGTTTAGGTCTGCCACGCCGAGCAGCTGGCATTGCGGGCGCGAGGGGTTGACGATGGGGCCGAGGAGATTGAAGCATGTGGGGAACTGCAACGCCCGGCGTACGGGCCCGACATACTTCATTGCGCGGGCGAAGAGCTGCGCGTGCAGGTAGACCACGCCGCACTCGTTGATTGAGCGGTTAAGGCGGTCGAGGTCGTCGGTGAACTTCACGCCGTGCGCCTCCATCACGTTGGACGCCCCGCTGGTTGATGTCGAGGCGTAGTTGCCGTGCTTCGCCACCTTGTAACCGGCCCCGGCGATGACGAAACAGGCACAGGTGGATATGTTAAAGGTGTTCTTTCGGTCGCCGCCCGTGCCCACCACGTCGATGTAGCGGTCGCAGTCGAGCCTCGCCGTGACGCCCGTTTCCAGTATGCCGTCGCGGAAACCAAGCAGTTCGTCGGCCGTGACGCCGCGCATTTGCAGGCCTGTAAGCAGTGCCGTAATTTGCTCCACGGGATATTCTTCGCGCGTTACGCCGAGGAGAAAGTCGTGCGTCTCGCCCCGTGTCAGCGTCTTGTGGACCAGCATCTTGTCTAATAATACTTTTGCTTCCATTATGTTGTCTTGTTTGTTGTTTGTCATTTGTTTGCATCGTGCCGTCGTGTCTGCACCGTGTCGCCGTGTAAAAGCGAAGCGGGCTTGCCGTAAGAACGACAAGCCCGCTTGGTAATATGGATTATTCCGCACACGGTTTCGTAACTCACGACTTTTTAAATCTTGAGTAACGCCACCACCATGCGAAATTCATATTGTTCATAATAACGTTGTTTTATATTTCTTCGGCAAATATAAACATTATCTTATAAAGTGCAAGGAAAATACTTGGAAAAGTTTATTTATGTAATTAAAATCGCTTGAAAAATTATGTTTCACCTAATTTATATATACGTTATTGCCTGCCGTTCACGCGCCTGTTGTGCGTCAACTGCCAAACGTCATGATAAAAGGGCACCTTTCAGCGCGTAAAAGGTGCCCTTTTGCAGTCTGAAAGGATACCTTTTGCACGGTGAAAAGGCACAAACGGGCAACCTGCTGACTGTCAGCGTGTTGCCGTAAGGTGCTCTTCATGCTTCATTCCGTGCCGTAAAACGTCGTCAAACGGCAATATGCGGCTTAGTGTTTGCCGCCGTTGTGACGATGCTTTTGGCCGTAAGATCACGTCGTTCTTGCCGTTTTATTTGATATAAATCAATAAATTGTGGCATTTTTATAAAAATATCTAATATTATTAGCACGTTTCCGAATAAATCATTACTTTTGCATTGTGTTTTTCATAGTATTAGATTTAAGGTTAACAATGGAATGAGGGTCTCAGCGGAGACCCATTTTTTATTTTAACACGTTTGTGCCTTGACGTTCAAGGTATCCTTCCTTGCTTTTCACATAGCCGATAAGCTCGTTGAAGACGGTGTTCGTTGACAGCACGTCAGGGCAGCCCGTCATTATCATCTGGCGGCGTGCGCGGGTCAGGGCTACGTTCAGTTTGCGGTCTATCGTGCGTCCGCCGTCGTTGAAACAGCTGCCTGCAAGGAACTCAAGTTGCCACTCGCTCTGCACGGTGAACGAATATATGATTACGTCGCGCTGGCTTCCCTGGTAACGCTCCACCGTGTCTATCGACACCGCTTCAAGCTCCTTCATTCCCGTAAGCTCTATCTCCTTGCGTATCACGGCTATCTGGTTGCGGTACGGCACGATGACGCCCACAGTGCGTTCCGCCTTGAAAGCGTCGCCCGTCATAAGGCGTATGCGCCGCAACACATCGGCCACGATAGCCGCCTCGTCGGTGTTCACCTTGTCGGAGAGGTCGGGCCGGCGGCATGGCAGTGACGGGATGAACACCATCCGCTGTGTGTGGAGCAGCCGGTCGAGGTCATCAGCCAGTCCCGTGGCGGCGTAGCCGAGGGATGTCTCGCGCTGGTGAGGCAGTGGCACGGGGCTTAGTTGTTCGTCAGAGTAGAACTCGTGGCAGGGGAATGCGGCCACGTCGGGGTGCATACGTCCGTGACGGCGCAGCACTCCGGTGAACTCACCGCGCCCTGCGGCGCGCTCCGTGCGCAGCAACCGCTCGAAGAGCGACCCCCGGCAGTTGTCCAGGTGTATGGCGTGCAGCATCTGACTGTCAGTGGCCGACGCCGTTTCGTCTTGCTGCACGACTGCCGGCAGCTGCTTATGGTCGCCCACGAGGATGAATTTCCCTATCCTGCAACGCTCCCGTCCGCCGCCGTCGCCGCGGTGTGCGGCCAGCAGACCGATGATGTTCGGTTCGAGTATCTGTGACGCTTCGTCTACCACGGCGAGCGAAAACTCCTTCACGTCGAACACGTAAGGCCGCGACGCCATAATTGATGTGGTGCCTGTCACCACGCGCGCCGAGGCCATCGCCGCCCTGATATCTTCAAGCCGGGGGTTGCCTTTCACCTTTTCAGACAGCAGGAAGGGTTTGCAGTACGGGTCGGCACTGTATTCGCTGCCTATCCTTACATAGTCGATGCCCGCCTCGGAGAGCATCGCGCACAGCTCGTCAACGGCGCGGTTGGTGTATGCCATGAGCAGTATCGAGGCGCCGGGACGCGCCAGTTCCTCCTCCACAATGAACCTTATGGCCATCGAAGTCTTGCCCGTGCCGGGCGGGCCTACCAGCAGATAGTAGTCTTCGGCTTGCTTGGCAGCCAGCAGTATGTCGTCATACGCCTTGCTGTAAGTCCGTGTCAGCCGTGCCCCGGCGTCCCTGCGTGGGGCACGTTGGGCCAGCAGCAGGGCCTTGCGGTCGGCCGGTGCCGTGACAAACTCGTACAGGCTCCGCAGCGCGGCGTCCGCCACGGTGTCGCCGCCGGCGTGCTCTATGGCGTAACTTAGGCCGTCGCCGTCTTCCTGCACGGCCAGTATCGCCGGGTTCTTCTGCCCGTTCCTCAGTGCCACTTTTATCTCCTCGGTGTGCACTTCGGTTATGTTTGCACGGTAAAGCAGGCTGTTCCTAACGTCAGGTTCTTGTCCGTCGCGGTAGCTGTAGAGGTAAACCATATCGCCACGGCGGAAGTTCGGCAGGAAGCCTTCGCCCTGTCCGGGCACGCTCAGCGTCAACCTGTCGGGCTCGCCGCCGTCTCCGCCGCATTCTTTCGCCGTGATTTTCAGCCCTGTGTAGATGTTGCCGGTCTCTATCTTTTCGGCAATCGGCATATTCCAAAGGTCTGCCGTGCATCCCGTGACACCCTCTTGAGAGCCTACTTTGCCTATCAGCTGCTCGCGGCAGGCGAACGTCGCCATGCGGCAGAAGTACTCCCGTTCGAGCGGGTTGAGGCTCTTCAGGGGGCCGGTGATTTTCTCTATACGCGGCAACAGCCACGTGTGGTAATACATATCGTCGCGTTTCGCCGCATTGACGGTCTCCGGCGTAAGCAGCGGCAATATCCTGCCGAAGCCCTTACGGGCTATAATGAAGTCGGTGGCAACAATCTTGTTGCGCAATTCCAGGGCCTCGCGGAACAGCCCCCGGTAAAAACTCATCGCCATGAGACCCTTCTCGGCGGGATATTTCGAGTAAAGCAAGCGTATGTCGGTGCTGTTGAAGCCGAGGTGGAAGTTGTATCTCAGCACGCCATAATAAAGCAGCGACTGCACGTAATGCGGTTCCAGCTGGTAGCTGCCGTGGTTTCCGGGGCGTCCGTTCTCGATGTTGCGGTTCCTGCCCGACTTCTGTTCTACGAGCAGACGGAAGTCAGTCGTCATCAAGTCAACGCGCCCTTGGAGGCCGAGACGTTCGCAGACGAACGACGGTTCGAGCACGGCGAGGGCGCGGTCATGGTCGGTGAACATCACGCCGACGGCCTCGCGTATATTGTCAGCTTGCGTCTTTATGTCCTGTTTGAACTGCGCGGCGTCGAAATCCGTGCACGCGCAGAACTCCAAAGCCTTCTCTGCGAAGTTTGTGCGCATTGTTCCTGACAGGCTGAACGTGTCGCCGTCGTTGACGATACCGTCGAGCACGGCACCCGCGAGGTTTCCCAACAGTATGGCCTGGCTGTCCGCCTTGGGGCGCATACGCTCCAAGGTGTATGTCAGGGGGTGGTGTCCGTAGTCCTTGAAGCACGCCGCCAGTGAGCTGATGTCTATCAGATAATCGGGCTCGAACACCACGAGGCCGGGCTCTATGACGTGCTCCGCGCCCCTCGCGGCAGGCTCCGTGCCGGCTGCGGCGTCGCCCAATTTGCAGTCCAAGAGGTTGAGTTGCACACCCTCGTGCACCATCTTGCGCAGGTAGGCAAGCTCGTCAGCCGAGATGTCAACGGCCAGCAGCTGTCCAGGAAGGCCCTTTTCAGCCGACACATAGATGTAATTCCCATCCACGTCCCTTACTATGCAGCGCACATAGAGCACGTCCAAGCCCTCGGCCTTGGAGTGCGGACGGTCGTTGGCTGGCAGCAGCCGCAGCAGTTCGCCGGGCATTCCGCAGCCCGTCACGGCCGAGACGAAGCGGCCGAGGGCGCGCATATCATACATGAAGTCGTCGCGGCCGGTCAGCTCCCGGCGGTTGGTGTTGCGGCGCATGGTCTGTATCTGCACCCTGTCGGCAAGTCTCACGTTATGTTTGCGGCAGAGGAAATCCACCTGTGAGAACAGATTTCCGTAGGCCTGTCCTGTGCCTTTAAGCCCCTCGTGACAAGCCATCGCGAGCGTCTCGTGCGCCATCTTGTTGAGCGTGGCCGGCTTAATAGTGCCGTAAAGACCGACAATCTCGATTATGCGGGAATATAAATAATTCACGTGGAAGTTAAGAATTAAGAGTTAAGAGTTAAGAAAAAGCCTTTGGGGTTAAGAATTAAGAGTTAAGAGTTAAGAAAAATACCATTGTTTATTGTATAAGAAACAAAACGGCAAGGCATATCTTCTTAATTCTTAACTCTTAATTCTTAATTAATCATTGTCCCCCAAGCCGGCCGAAAAACTCTATCACTTCCTCCCACGTCTTGAAAGTGTCATCGCCGAAGCGAACGCGCGTGCCCATGAAATCAGCCGCACCGAAGTCATCAGACGGGTCGATGAGGTAGTCGCCGTAAAGAAGGTCCTTGCGGTTGGTGAATACCACGTGGTTCCAAGCCGGCACGTTTACAATCCTCCGGGCCCACTCGCCCACTCCCGCCACATACTCAGGCGCATTGGTGGGCGAAGGGGCTACGATGTAGATGTCGTAAAACTCAAGCAGGAATGTGTATGCCTTCACCGCGCTCGACTGCTGGCCGCCGCGTGCGTCGCGCAGGGCGTCGATGCTGATGTAGATTATCGGGCGCGTGCGCCCTTCTTGCCGGTCGTCAATCCAGCGGATAACGGGGATGACGGAGTGCAGCAGTATCTTGTCGTTCATGCGGTGTTCGCCGTGGAAGCTGACTGCGTTGCGGTAATGTTCGGCGAAGACATCCATCGTGTGAACCATAGGGTCTTCGTCACCGAACAGGCCGTAGACGCGCCTGTCCCTTTCCTCCGGCGTCACGGCGGAGAAGCACCGGGCCGTAGCTTCCTTGTATTCCTCGACCATAGCCTTTGTGACGATGAACTCCTGCACACCGTCACGGCGCGGGTTGAGGAATGTGTTTTTGCCAACCATGCCGTGCTTCAGCATAGTCTCTCCCATCCGGAAAGCCGGGTTCACCAATATCCTGTCATAGCCGTAGAGCATTTCGGCGTACATTCCGCCCATCGACGTGCCGATGATGAGGTCCGGGTGTTCCGCCGCGCAGGTGTCTTCAAGCAGTGCTATGGCCTCCGCCGGGTGTATCGGCAGGTCGGGGGCTACGACCGTTGCGCCCGGAAGCATCTCGCAGATCTTCACCACCGTGCCCGACTGCCCCGACGAGGCGAAGCCGTGCACGTAGAGTATCTTCTTGCCCTTCATCATGTCGGGGAACTGTATCTTGTAGTTTATTTCCATTTTTTCAGCATTAACGGATTAATTTTCAGTGGTTAAGGGGTTGCAGTTAAGGAGTTAAGACAAACATTTTGTCTGCAAAGCTCCGTTAAAAGGCGAGTGGAACGATTGCAGATATTCTTGTCCGGTTTATTTACCCGCCACAAAGTTACGGAAAAATACGCTGTTTTCAAAAATAGTTTTGCGCTAAACACAGAGGTGTTTCACGGCAAAATCAGGCACGGCAAACCTTCATAGGCTGACCGGCTGATAATCAGCAGGTTAGCAATATGGCACAAATCGCGCTGCAAAAGGTGCCCTTTTATCATGCCGTTTGGCACAAACGATGGCAAGACGCGGGCAGATGGGGGCGTTTAACAAAGTATGTTCCGGTCCTGTAAAAAAACCAAAACAGTTTCTAATTTGGTTGAAATACGTCGGCGGTGTGGCGCATTTCAGCGTAAAAACAACTATATTTGCGAAATGAAGATACGTGCCGTAATGATTGCGGCGTGCCTGGGCGCCGCGTTCTGCCTGCTGTCGTGCTCACGTAGCGGCGGCGGGGAGAAGGTGCGCTCGGTGTATTACTGGAGCACCGTGCTCGACATTGATTCGGCGAAGCAACGCTTCTTGGCCGAATACGGTGTCGGCAGGATGTACATAAGGTACTTCGACGTAGTGCCGGGCGATGACGGCCGGCCGGTGCCCAATGCCACGCTGCGCTTCAAGACGCCCGTGCCCGCGGGCGTGGAGGCCGTGCCTGCGGTGTACATCGTGAACGACTGTATGGCCGGCGACACTGCCGGACTGGCCGTAAGAATATTCCGACGTGTGATGCAGATGAGCGAGACGAACGACGTGGAGGGTGTCAGGGAGATACAGATGGACTGCGACTGGACGCGCCGCACGCGCGGGCGTTACTTCGGTTTCCTGCGCACGCTTGCGGCGTTGGCCAAGGCGGAAGGCGTGGAAGTGTCGGCCACGATACGCCTGCACCAGCTGGCCGAGGAGCCGCCGCCAGTGAGTAGGGGCGTGCTGATGATGTATAACACCGGCGACTTCACCGACATACGCTGCCAAAAGCCTATACTCGACACCCACGACGTGGCCCCGTATCTGCGTCACCTCGGCGGCTACGGCCTGCCGCTGGCCGCGGCTTACCCGATATATTCGTGGCGGATACTGTTCCGCCGCGGCAAGTACGTGGGCATAATGCACCGTGACGACGACCTGCCCGTGATGCCGGGCGACTCGATTGTGACGCGCACGCCGGCCGTCAGCGACATAATTGAGGCGGCAAGGGCCGTAGCCAGGCGCAAGGCCGAAGCCAACAACGAGGTGATACTCTTTGACCTGAGCAACCAAAACATATCACGATATAAACCCGAAGATTATGAAACGATTTATAATTGCGGCGGTATTTAGCCTCACCGTAGCGGCGGACGCCCTGGCGTGTGCTTTTGAGGGGCCTACGCACAACGCTTACGTGTTCAGCGTGTATCACCGCGACAGAATGGCATCGCCATTCCGCGAGGACATGAACAACTGGTGGAAACGCTACGGCGGTGAACCTGAAAGCACCGACTGGGCTTATTACGAGAACAACGCCGACACACTGCGCATCATTGCCAAGAAACGCGGCGACAAGGGAATGCTTGAGTATATGCGACTGCTGGACGCCTACCTCGAAGTGAGCCGCAACGTCTCGATGGACTCGTGGGACTATCCCACGAAGCAGGAACTGGCCGCCCGCGACAGCACCCTGCGCGCCATACTCGCCGGGGCCGAGGCCTACAAGGGACGGCGCGAGCGCGAACAGTTCGCCCTGATGACGATGCGCGCCAATATGCTGCTGGGACGCGACAAGGCGAATATGCTCTACTGGACATCGACGGCGGCCAAGCTGCCCGACGGCGTTTGGCGCGACATCTGCCGAAACATCTACGCACGCGCACTGCTCAACAGCGGGCTGCGCCGCCAGGCGTGCGAAATCTACGCCGAACAGGGCGATATGCAGAGCATTGCCTGGTGCATGAAAGGCTACCGCAACATGGCCGGCATAAGGAAGGTGCAGGGCGAAAACCCCTCGTCGTACACCTTATTGTATCTGGTGCAAGACCTCGTCAACAACTACCAGGAGACGCTCGACGGCGACTATCCGCAAGGCTCCAACAACCCGCGACGGGTAGAGGCGGCCGAGGCAATGGAGTTCACGGCCTTCGCCGACAGCGTGGCGAACGGCGGCAAGACGCCCTGGCCGTGCCTCTGGGAGAGCGCGGCGGCGATGGTGGCCTACCTGATGAACGACGGCGAGACCGCCGAGCTACTTGCCGACAAGGCCTTGCGCATGGACGGCACGCCACGCATGAAGGATAACGCGCGGTGCATACGCCTGCTGGTGCGCGCAAGCACGATGGGGTTAGGTTGGCGCGAAACGTCTGAATGGCTTACGGAGGAGTTTCGTTGGCTCGACAAGAAAATCGACGAGGAGCACGGAGCCGGTGCCCGCGGCAATCATTACACCGACGTGAAGGAGCGCATAGCCTACAACGTGCTTGCCCCAAGGTATGCCGAAGCGGGCAATCTGATGGCGGCAATGGCGCTCTACGGCATGATGGAAGAAAACGACTTCTCCCTGCGCACGCTCGCCAGCGGCAAGGATGAGCACATATATGCGGCGGACGACTACGCCTGGAACAACAACTATACGTGGAGCAACGAATATTTCGACATGATGAAGGATATGCCCGCCGATAGCCTCGCGGCATACTACGCATACCTGACGGCTGCGAAAACCGACGTATTCGAACATTACGTGGCGGAACAGGTCTACGCCGACAAGAACTATTACAACGACCTCATCGGCACGCGCTACATAGCCGAGGGACGCTTCGTCGATGCCCTGAAGTGGCTTGAACGGGTTGACGTGGCCTATCTCGCGGAGCAGAACATCAGCTGGTACATGGCCAACCGCGATTTCACCGTGCCCCGATGGTTCGTGCGCCAGCTGCCAAACGTGCCCGAAACAGACGGCGCACGCAGAGGAACGCCCACGAGAAACCTTAAAACCGAATATTGCAAAGATATGCTCCGCCTTGAGGCCGAATACAACATCGCCGCCGGCGGCACGCACCGGGACAGCCTTGGATATGCACTTGCCGTGCGTTATTACCAAGCCTCACCCTACGGAGACTGCTGGTTCCTTACACATTACGGCCATAGCGTGAACGACAGCGCACGCACGGGTGAGCTCGATTTCGCAGCCGAGGCCGTGAAATATCTTGACGGATGCGTCCGGTCGGCAGACATGATGCTGCGTTACCATGCACTTTACGCCCAGGCCTCGATGACGTTCGACCCGTGGTTTGACGCCTCTTTTGACAGCAATTACGAGCTTGTCTATACGCCGCGTCCCGCATCTTTCCAATACAAGGCACTTGCTTCCTTGGCTGATTTTGCCTCGGAACATCCGCAAAACATCGACCGGTACACAACGCACTGCGACGTCCTGCGCCGCTTCACGGCGTCAAGATAGTGCGGGCAAAGATGTGTGAAATCAAAAAACAAGGCTCCGTTCTTGTTTTTTCGCCAAAAAGAATGTATCTTTGCACGCAGTTTCGGCCCGCGCACGTTGTCGTCCAATATCCGGCGGCAAGGTTCCGGCTGGCTGAAACATCGTAGCTGCGCGCCCGTGGCGGAATTGGTAGACGCGCCAGACTTAGGATCTGGTGTCTCGCGACGTGTAGGTTCGAGTCCTATCGGGCGCACAGAGTATAAGCTCCAAATGGTTGATTGCCAACCATTTGGAGCTTATACTTTTATTTAAAATCTGCATTCCCAGGCTCAGAAATTTTATAAAACGGCTTAAAGTGGCAACAGGAGGGGATGGCGGCCTGGCAGGGAATAAAAAAGTGACGGACAATCTGCCTGTCCGTCACTTCTCAAATATAGTTATGCTGTTTTCATTCTGTAATCCATACGCCTGGCTTTGCCACACGTGTGTTTATAGGCGTGCCGGGGCGGTAATAGGCGCAAAGTGCTATGTCGAACACAAGGGTGCTGTAAGCCGGTATTGAGCCGTTGTCAACCGTGCCGTAGCCTAACTGGTAGGGGATGTACACGCGCCAGCGGTCGCCTATGTGCATATATTGCAACGCTGTGGTGAAGCCGTCTACCAGGCCTCCCACGGCCAATTTTGCGGGCTTTGCCGTTGCCGGATTGTAGTCGCCCTCGTATGTCTGGTCGAAAACGTAGCCGTCGGCATACGACGTAGATGGGATGAGGCGCCCGCGATAGTTCACCAGTACAGAGTCTGTGTACATGGGGCAGCCGCTGCCTGTGCCCGCTTCGAGCACTTCCACGACTATACTGTTCTCAGCCGTAGCCTCTATGTCGTCGTCCAGTGAGAAGTTCTTTATCACCTTCCATGAACCGTCGGTCACGCCGGTGGCGTAATTGAAGATGCTTGTGAAGTAGGCGTTGTTGGCGTTCTCCCAGTCGGGGAACTCCTCTACGGTGTTGTCTTCTTCGCTGCACGATGCCAAAAACAGCGGCGCGAGCATGGCCAGGATGAAATATGTTAACTTGCCTGATTTCATTTATTGCAGTTTTTTTAGCAAGCTCGTTATGCTTACCTTGTCTTCGATGATGCCGCGCAGGTCGGCTATGTTGACACGTTCCTGCTCCATAGTGTCGCGGAAGCGCAGCGTTACGGTGTTGTTCTCCAGCGTGTCGTGATCTACGGTTACGCAGTAGGGGGTGCCTATGGCGTCCTGACGGCGGTAACGTTTGCCGATGGAGTCTTTCTCGTCATACTGGCAGTTGAAGTGGAACTTCAGGTCGTTGATTATCTCGCGGGCTTTTTCGGGCAGTCCGTCTTTCTTCAACAGCGGCATCACGCAGAGCTTTACCGGGGCAAGGGCGGCAGGCAGGCGCAGCACTACGCGCGTCTCGCCGTTCTCAAGTTGTTCCTCGCAGTAAGAGTGGCACATCACGGAGAGGAACATACGGTCAACTCCGATGGAGGTTTCTATGTCGTAAGGAGTGTAGCTTTCGCCGGTCTGCGGATCGAAGTATTTTATCGACTTGCCTGAGAACTTCTCATGTTGTGACAGGTCGAAGTCCGTGCGACTGTGTATGCCTTCCACCTCCTTGAAGCCGAACGGCATACGGAACTCGATGTCGGTGGCGGCGTTGGCGTAGTGGGCCAGTTTCTCGTGGTCGTGGAAGCGGTAGTTCTCCTCGCCGAAGCCGAGTGCCTGGTGCCACTTCATTCTCAGCTCTTTCCACTTGTTGAACCATTCCATCTCCGTGCCTGGCTTGACGAAGAACTGCATCTCCATCTGCTCAAACTCACGCATACGGAAGATGAACTGGCGCGCAACAATCTCGTTTCTGAAAGCCTTGCCTATCTGTGCGATGCCGAAAGGAATCTTCATGCGGCCGGTTTTCTGCACGTTCAGATAGTTCACGAATATTCCCTGTGCCGTCTCCGGGCGCAGGTAAATCTTGTTAGTAGCGTCGGCAGCCGAGCCCATCTCGGTCGAGAACATCAGGTTGAACTGGCGCACGTCGGTCCAGTTCTTTGTCCCGCTGATGGGGCACACTATGCCTTCGTCTATGATTATCTGTTTCAGCTCAGCCAAGTCGGGGCCTTGCATGGCCTTGGTGTAACGCTCGTGCAGGGCATCTCGCTTCTGCTGGTGTCCGATGACGCGCGGGTTGGTCTCGCGGAACTTTGTCTCGTCGAAGGCTTCGCCGAACTTCTTGCGGGCCTTCTCCACCTCTTTGCTGATTTTCTCGTCATACTTGGCGATTTGGTCTTCTATGAGGTTGTCGGCGCGATAACGCTTCTTTGAGTCGCGGTTGTCTATGAGCGGGTCGTTGAAAGCGTCAACGTGGCCGCTGGCTTTCCATATCGTAGGGTGCATGAAGATTGCTGAGTCGATGCCAACGATGTTCTCGTGCAGCAACACCATGCTCTTCCACCAATATTCTTTTATGTTGTTTTTCAGTTCAACGCCGTTCTGTCCGTAATCGTAAACGGCTGCCAGACCGTCGTAAATGTCGCTGCTGGGGAACACGAAACCGTATTCCTTGCAGTGTGACACTATTTTCTTAAAAACGTCTTCCTGTGCCATTGTCTTTTATTAACTAATAAATTATTATCTAAAACAAATACGGGGCGCAAAAGAACAAAACGTCAAACCTTTGCGCCTTTGGGTTGCAAAGATAGTGCAAAATTTCGATTAAGCGAAATAAAAGAAAAATAGTTTTACTTTTATGGGCGTGAGAATTTTATCCATGTCGGGCAAAATGCGAAATAAAAGTGATGGAAACAAATTTTCATTTCGCATCGCAAGCGAAAAAACAAGGCATGATATTGCGTGGATGTTGCAATCAGGCGATTGACGGAAAATTTAAAACCACAACAGGTCTTACACGGCCTGACGACCTATTGTGGGTGAATACATGGAAAGGCGGCAAACAGCTTTCTAACTGTTTGCCGCCTGATACCTATCTATAATACACCTACCGTCTTATTTGCGGATAAACTTCTTGCTCATACGCGAACCGTCTTTGGCCGTGGCCACTACCACGTAAACGCCGCGGGCGAGGCCTGACGTGCTGACATATTGCGACATTGCCGACTCGGCAACGAGCGTGCCGCCTACGGTGTAGACCTTGATTGAAGCCATGTCGCCGTACACTATCAGGGCGTTGTCAAGCTGGTAGATGTCAAAGCCGGTTTCCTGCGACGTGGTGTTGGTGATGCCCGTCTCTACAGGGTCGCCGTTTTCATCCACCTCATATTTACACCCTAACGTCAGGTCGGTAAGAAACATATCGCCTTTGTCTTCCTTGTTGACAAGCCTTATCACGATAGGCTTCATCTCAACTTTGCCTATCATGCCGGCGATGTCTACATTGACGGTGCCCGTTGACATCGACTTTTCCTTGGTGGTGACGGTTCCGGGTGCGTCGGCATAGTGCCACTCTACGGCCAGGGTGCGGTTGCCCGTGCAATAGATGTTCGACTTGAACGCGCCGAGATTTGGCAGTGTAAATTCTATCCAGCCCGTCTTTGGTATGCGGTAAGCACCGTAAGACGTGCCGCTGCCATACTTCTCGCCGGGGCCTTCAGGCCACTGGTAGCTGCCGCCGCCGCTTATCTTGCCGTTGTAGAGCGGGTCTACGCCTTGATTTTCAATCTGGCTTTCGCCTGTAATGTACTGCCTTACTTCGTCGGCAATCTCTGCGTCTTGGAAGAGATAGTTGTTCACGAGCGTCTTGTCAGCGTAATATCTGCCGTCGCCCACTTCCGGTTCTTCCTCGTCCACGCTGCCGTCGTTCTCCGGCATATTCTGGGTTATGTCGTAAGCGTTGTCGTTGCCGCCGTACTCAAACGCCCCGTAGTCTGGCGCATTGCCTTCAAACGGCAAGTCAATCGTCATCGAATAGTCGTAAGGCGCGTTCTCCGAGTATTCGTATTCCTTTTTGTGCGAGTCAACGGTCTTGAAACTGTTAATCGGCGTTCCCTTGTCGATGAAGCGGCTTCCGGCTTTAAGGCGGCCGAACTTGGCTGGCAGTGAACCGTCGGCTTGGCGCGGTCCGATGGCCGTCTCATAGCTAAGGTCTTCAAACTCCGACGTGTAATCGGGCCACGCTCCGGCACTGCCATACTTGTTATATTTCTTATCGGTAACGCCGTCGCTTGCGTCGCGGTCGCTTATGGGTGACAGCCCGTCGATGTCGAGCCAGTTACAGTTAGCAGCGTCGGGCATCACCTCAAACTGGTGGTTGCGTTCCACGGGGGCGAAGCCGAGGCAGTTGCGCAGCACCCAGTTGCCCTCTTCGGGCGCTTCCATGTTGAAACCGTAGTTTACGCCGTTCTCGAAAGCCGTCACGTTAATCATGTACGAGCCTTCGGTGTGGTGGTTCTGGTCGAAGCCTTTTGACTCGTTGAAGGCGGCAATGTCGTTAATCAGCACGTGCGCTCCATACGATTCGCCGCCCTGCTTGGCTCCGCCTACCTTAAATCCGTTGCCGTTGCCCTTCTCCTTGCCACTCTTCAGTGCCCAGCAGTTTTCTATAAGAACGGGAAACACGGTGTAATACATATCCCAGGCGTCGTCTGAGTTCTCCCATGCGCGGCACCCGTGAAACTCATTGCCGGGGCCGGGGAACAGCTTTATGGCGAAGCCGTCGGCATCGCCTCCGTTGCTCCATTTGTCTATGTTGTTGTAAGAGTCGCAGTTGACGATTATGTTGTAACGCCCGTAAAGGAACTCCTGGTTACGTGTATTGTTGCCGGCGTCGTCTTTGCCGAATCCCTGTTGCAGCCCGGTGTCGCCGTTGTCGTGGAACGTGCACTGCTCCACGACGCAATAGCTGCCCTCCAACTTCATGCCGTTGTCGGCGGCGTTGCATATTTCCAGGCCTCGGTAGTGCCAGTAGTTAGCACCGATGTTGTGCATAATTCCCCGCGAGTTCTTGGCCACGTCCTCATCGTCGTGGTTCTGTCCGCTGAAGTCGAACACGGGTTTCTCGTTGCCGTAAGCGAACACGCAGATGCGTGCGTCCTTCGTCCCGGTGGCGTTGACGGTAATCTGTTCGCTGAGATTATACACTCCGCCGCGCACCCAGAGGACGTCTCCTGCCTGCAACATGGCGAAAGCCCGTACAGGGTCGCCCATCGGCGTGTCGATTTTCAGTCCGTTGCCCGTGCCGCCCGGCGCGAGGTAAAGCTCACGCGCACCGGCCTCGGCCATGCTCATGGCACACAATACGCCCATGCACAGCGATTTGAATGCAATGCTTTTCATTTTGTTTTAGTTTTAGATAGTTTGTAGTTATATTCCTTGCAAAGGTAAGGAAAATGCCGTTAGGTTGTTACTTTGTTATGTGTTTTTAACGTTCTTTGGGTGTACCGGTCCATAAAGGTATAGTCATTTCCTGCCGAAGTCGGCGGGAATGTCGCCCCACTTGCGCGTGTCCCATTGTATGACAGGTACGCGGAAGGCGTGTGTCTTCAGCCAAGTTTCGGCGCGGCCGATAACGTTGTGTAGCTGGGCGGTCTTGGCGTTGCGTTCCAGTTTGGTCTTACATTGCGCTTTTCTCACCCACGTTATCGCCGTGAAGCTGTCGCTGTAAATGGTTTTTTGCAGCCCTTTCTGCTCCATGAGGGCCAGGGCGTGCACTATGGCGAGGAACTCGCCGATGTTGTTGGTGCCGTAGACGGGGCCGAAGTGGAACACTTGCGCGCCCGTGGCCAGGTCTATTCCGCGGTACTCCATCTTGCCGGGATTGCCACTGCAAGCCGCATCCACGGCCCACGCATCGGCACTGACCTCCTTCGGAAGAGGAAGCACCGTGTCATTACGATAATCGGGTGGGTTAATCAAATCACTTGACATACAATCTTTTTTATGAAAAAATGAATAATGAAAAAATGGATAATCATCCGCGATTGTCCATTTTTTCATTATTCATTTTCATTTCATTATTACATACGCTCCGGCATTTCGATGCCCAGAAGAGCCATACCGTTTTTCAAGGTCTTTGCCACGTTAGCTGCAAGAACCAGACGGAGGATTTTCTCCTCGTCGCTGTCGGCGTTGAGGATGCTGTAGTCATGGTAGAACTGGTTGAACTCCTTGGTCAGCTCGTAGCAGTAGTTGGCTATGCCGCTGGGACTGTAGTCCGTGCCGGCCTGACGCACAGCGGTGCCGTATTCGGCCATTTTCTGGATGAGCTCGGTCTCCTTCTGGTTTACGGGATACGCGCCGTCGAGCGTCGGGGGCAGGCTGATGCCCTGTTCTGCGGCCTTGCGCATTATGCTGCGGATGCGCGCGTAAGTGTACTGGATGAACGGGCCTGTGTTGCCGTTGAAGTCGATTGACTCCTCCGGGTTGAACAGCATATTCTTCCTTGCGTCAACCTTGAGGATGAAATACTTGAGCGCGCCCATGCCCACTATGCGCGCCACGTTCGCGCGTTCGTCATCGGTCATGTCGCTGAACTTGCCCAGTTCCTCGCTCGTCTGGCGCGCGTCCTTTATCATTTCGGCAATGAGGTCGTCGGCGTCAACCACCGTTCCCTCGCGGCTCTTCATCTTCCCGTTGGGCAGTTCCACCATTCCGTAGGAGAAGTGCACAAGCTCCTTGCCCCACTTGAAGCCGAGACGGTCGAGCAGGATGGAGAGAACCTGGAAGTGGTAGTTCTGCTCGTTGCCGACTACGTAAATCATCTTGTCTATCGGGTAGTCTGCAAAGCGCATCTCGGCGGTGCCGATGTCCTGCGTCATGTAGACCGACGTGCCGTCAGAGCGGAGCAAAAGCTTCTGGTCGAGGCCCTCGTCCGTGAGGTCGGCCCATACGCTGCCGTCCTCTTTGCGGAAGAAAAGCCCCTTCTCAAGACCCTCCTCCACCTTGGCCTTTCCTTTCAGGTAAGTCTGCGATTCGTAATAGATTTTGTCGAAGCCTACGCCGAGAGCCTTATACGTCTCGTCGAAACCGGCGTACACCCAGGAATTCATCTTCTCCCACAGGGCGCGCACCTCCGGGTCGCCCTGCTCCCATTTCACGAGCATCTCGTGAGCCTCCTTGATGAGCGGAGCCTCGTCCTTGGCTTTCTTCTCGGCCTCCTCTTCGGCCATACCGTCATTCATGTATTGAGCTTTCAGCTCCTTCACCTCCTCGCGGTAGTGCTTGTCGAAGGCCACATAGTAGTCGCCTATCAGGTGGTCTCCCTTCTTCCCGCTCGTTTCGGGCGTCTCGCCGCCTCCGTATTTCAGCCAGGCCAGCATCGACTTGCAGATGTGTATGCCTCGGTCGTTCACAATGTTGGTCTTCACCACGCGGTTGCCGTTGGCCTGCATTATCTGTGCCAGGCTCCAGCCCAGCAGGTTGTTGCGCACGTGGCCGAGGTGGAGCGGCTTGTTGGTGTTGGGCGACGAGTATTCAATCATCACCAGCGGAGCATCCGCCGTCGGCTTCACTTCGCCGTAATGCTCGTCGGCGTTGATGTCGCCGAGCAGCGACAGCCATGCCAGGGGCGACACCGTGAGGTTCAGAAAGCCTTTTACGACGTTGTACGAGGCCACTGCCTTCTCGTTCTCCACGAGCCACCGGCCTATGTCCTCGGCCGTCTCCTCCGGCTTTTTGCGAGACGTCTTCAGCAGGGGGAACACCACCAGCGTCAGGTGTCCTTCAAATTCTCGCTTCGTCTTCTGCAACTGTATCATCTTTCCGGGCACGTCCTGTCCGTAGAGAGCTTTCACGGCGGCAAGCACCGAGCGGCTTATTTCGCTTGCGATATTCATCTTTGTATAATTAAGAGTTATGAATTAAGAATTAAGAAAATATGACTTTGTTATTTGTGATGTTGCTTGTTATCGCGTGCAAAATTACGAAAAATCATGGAGATACAGTGTTGCTGCACATAAAAAAGCCACCTTTTACATTGCAAAAGGTGGCTTTTCACACGCTAAAAGGTGGCAAATTGCAACGCAATTTGCCACCTTTTGTATGGTTGTTTGTAATATGCTGTACACTAAGTTGTTACGTTTTATCTTGCCATAGCTGCTGATTTGCTCTTAACCTTCCTCTCCAGCACGCTCCGCCGTTCGTCTTCGGGGTATTTCTCTATGGCGTATCGAAGCATGGTGCGCGGCATTTCGTGCCAGTGGCTGTCAACGAAGGCGCGCAGACGGGCCATGTCACGCTTGCCTGCCTCGCGCAACATCCAGCCCACGGCCTTGTGCATCAAGTCGTGCTTGTGGCCGAGCAGCAGCTGTGCGAGGCTGAAGGTGTCGTCCAAGTCATTGTTTTTTATGAAAGTGTAGGTCGATACAATGGCTATGCGGTTGTCCCAAAGCAGGTGACTGGCGGCCAGCTTGTAGAGCACGTCGCGCGGCTTGTATAGGAGGTATCTGCCGGCAATGTAAGGCGCTGAGAGGTCTACGAGGTCCCAGTTGTTGATGTGCGCCGTGTTGTCGAGGTATGTGTCGAATATCCGGCGGGCGTCGTCGTTCCGAGCCTTCTTCATCTTCTCAGCCATGATTAGCAGGGCGCAGAGCCTTGCCTCGTGCCATTCAGAGGACAGCAGGGCTACAGCGTCGGCCAGCGCAGTGTCCTTGTGCCGCTTGGCCACGCCCCTTGTCTGCGGCACGGGAATGCCGAGAAATTTGTCTCCGTAGCCGTATTGTCCCTCGCCGGTCTTGAAGAAGCTGCTCAGGTGGCGGCTTTTCTCTTCGTTGCCGAGGGTGCGCAGCTCGGCTGTTATATCGTTGCAGCTGTGAGTCATAAACGTTTGTTTTAGGTCAAGAAATGCGTATCTGTAGGCAAAAATAAACATTTATTATAATATGCAGAAATAATGCGAGTGGTAAAAAGCGTAATTTTGCAATGGAAAGGCGAAAAAGTGAGAAGGTGAAAAGGTTAGGTGCAGGGCATTTTTACTTACTACTTACTTTTCCGCTCCTCATCTCCTTAACTACAAACTTACACTTATGATAAAAGCATTGTTCTTCGACATTGACGGCACGCTCGTCAGTTTCAACACCCACGAAATACCACAGTCGGCCATCGACGCCATAGCCGAGGCCAAGCGGCGCGGCATCGGCGTGTACATTTCGACAGGGAGGCCCATGCGCCTGATTAACAACCTCGGTGCCATCGAGCACCTCATCGACGGTTACATCACGGCTACGGGAGCTTACTGTACGGTTGGAAGCCGCGTGGTGCGCTGCCTGACAATTCCCGACGGAGAGGCGCGCGCCTTCGTCCGCAAGTCTGGCGAGTTGGGCTTCGCCACGCTCGTGGTGGGTGTGGACGACCTTACCGTCATCAACCCTACGCCCGACGTAGACCGCCTTTACCGCCAGATGCTCAACGTCAGCTACCTTGGCGAGGGCGTTGATGTGGAGGACGTGCTGCGCGAGGGCGTCATTCAGTTTACGCCAATCATCGACATTGACACCGAGCGGCGGCTGATGCCCATGATGCCGGGCTGCGTCTCTGCGCGCTGGTATCCCGACTTTGCCGACATAACGGCGCGCGGTGCCGACAAGGGCACGGCCCTGCTGACTATTGCCGACGGCCTCGGCATAGATGTCAACGAGACGATTGCCTTCGGCGACGGCGGCAACGACAAGCCGATAATCAGCGCGGCGGGCGTGGGTGTGGCTATGGGCAACGCCACGGACGAGGTGAAGGCCGTGGCTGATTATGTCACCACTTCCGTTGACGACGACGGCATCAAGAACGCCCTTGAGCATTTCGGGCTGATTTAGCAGCCGTGTAAATTGTAATAGTTACAGAAATTCATGATAATGGAAGCCCCCTGCCATTAAACTGCGGAGAGCCCGTTCCATGCGGACGGGCTCTCCGTGTCTTTCTGCTGTTCCGTGCGAAGGTTACTCTTTGAGGTCTTCTCCCCAGTGGGTGACGGCCTCGCGCGCTTCGCGCTCTTGTATTTCCTTGGCCTTCTTGGGGTAGAATATCATGCGTAGCGACTGGTTGTAGTTAAAGTAATTCCACATCCAGTTAAGCATCACCACCAACTTGTTCCTTACGCCGAGTATCGAGCGCAGGTGGACTACGAGCCATATCACCCATGCCACGAAGCCGCTCATCTTCAATCCGGCCATTTCTGCCACGGCCTTGTTGCGCCCTACGGTGGCCATCGCGCCGAGGTTCTTGTATTTGAACGGCTTTAAGTCTTTCCCTTTCTCCATGCGCCTGATGTTGCGGGCGAGGTTTTTGCCCTGCTGGATGGCCACCTGCGCCAGCTGCGGATGCCCGTTGGGATAGTCCTCGTCACCCTCTACGATACACTGGTCGCCGATGCAGAACACCGAGTCCATTCCCTCCACGCGGTTAAAGCGGTCCACTCTTATGCGGTGTCCGCGGCCAAGATGCTCCTTGTCAATTCCTCCGATGGCATTTCCAGCCACGCCGCTCACCCAGATGAACGTGCGCGTGGCAATCTCGCTTCCGTCCGCCAAGGCTACCTTGTGGTCGTGATAATCGGTCACCATCTTGTTCAACAGAACGTTGACACCCATGTTGCGGAGGAATTTCTCGACGGCTGCCGACGATTCAGGCGACATACCCGACAGCAGCCTGTTGCCAGCCTCTATCAGGTAAATGTTCATCAGGCTTGGGTCGAGGTCGGGATAGTCGTGCGGCAGCACGGTGCGCTTCATTTCCGAAAGCACGCCCGCAACCTCTACACCGGTGGCTCCGCCGCCCACTATCACGACGTTGAGCAGTTCTTGCTGTTCCACTTTCGTGGCGCACGTTATTGCCCTCTCGATGTTGGCCAGTATCGCGTTTTGCAGGCCCATAGCCTCGGCCACGGTCTTCATCGGCATGGCCTCGGTCTCCACGTTCTTGTTGCCGTAGAAGTTGGTGGTGGTGCCGGCGGCCAGTACAAGGTAGTCGTAGTCTACCTTTCCGATAGAAGTCTGTATTATTTTCTTCTCCGGATATATCGCCCTCAGCTCCGCCATACGGAAGTAAATGTCCTTGCTGTGCTGGAATATCTTTCTGAACGGGAAAGATATTGAGCTTGGCTCCATGCCCGCCGACGCCACTTGGTAAATCAGCGGGGGAAACTGGTGGTAGTTGTTACGGTCTATCAACACCACTTGCAGACCGGAGTGCTTCAGCTTGTTGGCCACTTTCAGGCCGCTGAAGCCGCCTCCCACTATCACTACACGCTTCTTGCCTCCCTTGTCGATGTTCAGACTCATACTGTGATACTTCGTTTTTTAGGTTGATATTGATACTTTACTAAGACTGCGAATTTATTTAAACTTTTTCCACATCGTGTCTTTCCCCTCTCTCTTTGAGTCCCTTTTTGGCTTGTTCCTCCGTCGTCATCCGTCACCGCAGCCATTCGCACTCCTTGTTCCGGTGGAGAAAAAATCCGGAAAACAAGCCTCAATTCGGGATTGGAAAATGTTTCGATATGTTCTTCGGCAAAGTTAACGCTTTTAGTGTTGACTGTATGTTTAAAACCTTGTTTTGTGCCCGCAAAGCCTGATTTTTTGATATATGTAAAGCCGGCCGCGACTGCACTTTTGAAGTTTGCTTGCCGTCAGTTTTGCAAAAGGGCACCTTTCAGCCTGTGAAAGGTGCCCTTTTAGCGTGCCGTTTGTGCCCTTTTGCAATGCGAAAGGGCATCAATCAGAAACTTCTTTGCGGCGTGCGCCGATGTCTTTCATCTTTTTCAGTCTGTCGGGCGAGTATGTGCGGCTGTGCCGGTCTACGAAATCGTAGAGCGCGAAAGCGCGGTTGAGCACCTCCGAATGCAAAGGTTCGTTCAGCCAGTCGGCTTCGGCATAATACAGCTCGGCCAGCATTTCCATGCGGCTTAACCGTTCTTCCTCAGGATATTTCACGAACGATTGCATCACATCGTCTATCGTCCCTATGTGGTAAAGGTCGTAATCGCCTAAGTATTGGGCGAACAGGCGGCGCATTTCCTCCTGCTTTTCGCCTGCCTCATTCTTCTCTACCAGCCTGTGTAATGCCGCGAAGAACTCGCGGATAAGCCGTTGTATATAGTCGCGTTGGAGCATAATCTATCTAATTTTCACCCACCACAACCCTTCCGGAGGGAGGGAGCTTAATATGCTTTTAATGTTTACGGGCAATAACAATCATATAATGTACGGTAGGTAATCAGGCTCCCTCCCTTCAGGAGGGGTGGTGTGGGTATTTAATTCTCATTGATATATTCATACAGTTTCTTGTAAAACGGGTGGCGTGTCATCGTCGGCACGTCGCCCATTATGATTAGTTTCATGCGTGCACGGGTTATTGCCACGTTCATTCGGCGCAGGTCCGAGAGGAAGCCTATTTGCCCTTCGGCGTTCGCGCGGACAAGGGATATGATGATGACGTCGCGTTCCTGACCCTGGAAACCGTCCACCGTGTTCACCGTGACGAGGTTGCGGAAGGGCTTGAAAAACTCCTTCTTGCGCACCAACCGCCGCAACAGCTGCACCTGCGCGCGGTAAGGCGATATTATGCCGACGTCGATGCGCTCGTCAAGGATGCGCTGTTTGCCTATTTTCGTGAAGTATTCCTGCAGCACGTTGAGCGTCAGGTCGGCTTCGGCACGGTTAATGCGGCCGAAGCTCTCGCCCACGAATTCCTCCTTGCCGTCCACTCCCGACGTGTCGAGCCACGTCATCGGGATGTCCAAGTCGAGTATTCCGCGGTACTTGATTTGCGGCGCAGCCTCCACCATCCCGCCGTAAAACCAGTCGCTTGAGAAGCGCATGATGCGCTCGTTCATGCGGTACTGCGTCTTCAGCAGCGTCACCACGTCGGGTTTCAGCTTGACTATGCGCTCCATGAGCGTCGTCGCCAGTCCGCCGCGGAGGGCGGCTATGCTCTTGACTGTTGGCGGCAGCTGGCAGTGGTCGCCGGCAAGTATTACCCTTGTGGCTTTCCTTATGGCTATCCAGCACGCCGCTTCAAGTGCTTGGGCGGCCTCGTCAATGAAGAGCGTGCCAAACTTCTGTCCGGCCAACAGGCGGTTGGCACTGCCCGTAAGGGTTGAGGCTATTACGCGCGCCTCGCCGAACAGTTCGGCGTTAATGCGCACTTCAAGCTCCGTTGCACGGCTTTTCAGGCGTTCGAGCTTCTGGTGATAGCCCTCGTCGCGCCGCTTGTTACGGCTCCGGCGTAGCTTGCGTATGGCCTCGCGGATGCTCCACAGCTGCGGGTAGTCAGGGTGGTCGGCAAACCGTCGTTCGTAAGTGAACGACAGCATCTTGTCGTTCACCTTCGTCGGGTTGCCTATGCGCAGCACGTTCACGCCGCGGTCAACCAGCCGTTCGCTAATCCAGTCAACGGCCATATTGCTCTGCGCGCACACGAGCACCTGGTTCTCGCGGCGCAGCGTCTCGTAGATTGCCTCCACGAGGGTGGTCGTCTTGCCCGTGCCCGGCGGCCCGTGCACTATTGCCACGTCCTTTGCGCGCAGCACGTTGTTCACCGCCTGTTCCTGCGTAGGGTTCAGCCAGGGGAAGCGTATGGGG
>CALUGX010000015.1 GCA_944320285.1 uncultured Prevotella sp. | reverse complement strand
AAGAGCAGCGTGTTGCGGTCTTTCGGCACGCCTGCGAGTATCTCGTCGATACTCTCGGAGAAGCCCATGTTGAGCATTTCGTCGGCCTCGTCGAGGACCACGTTCTTCACGGCTTCGAGCTTCGCCACGCCGCGGTGCATCAGGTCGATGAGACGGCCCGGCGTGGCCACGATGATTTGCGCGCCCTTCTTCAGGGCACGGATCTGGTTCTCTATTGACGTTCCTCCATAGACGGGCACGATGTTTATGCCGTCCATGTATTTTGAAAAGTCCTTCAGGTCGTCAGAGATCTGAAGGCACAGCTCCCTCGTAGGGCTGAGCACTATGGCCTGCGTCTGGCGCACGCGCGAGTCGGTGCGCTGCAACACCGGGATGCCGAAGGCCGCCGTCTTGCCCGTGCCTGTCTGCGCCAGGGCGATGACGTCGTTCCTGTTTCCCAGAAGATACGGGATTACTTCCTCTTGTACAGGCATGGGTTGCTCGAAGCCCAATTCCTCAATGGCGCGGCGAATCTCTTCGCTGACGCCCAATTCTTCAAATGTCTTCAATCTAAAATAATTATGTATAAAAAACTGCAGTGCGGCCAAACGTTCAAGCTCCGTTTGGCGTTTACAGGTGCAAATTTAGGCATAAAAATCTGATTTACAAGACTGTACGGCGATATTTTTTTATTTTCAAAAGAAAATGCGTTACCTTTGCAGAATAAAACGCCACAAGGGGCGCGGCAGGCGGGCCTGCCGCTTGTATGATTGCCACCCGTAACTTAATGAAGATGAAAATAGCAGTATTCTGTTCGGCTAACTCGGACATCGATGCCGGATATTTCAAGGCGGCCGGGGAACTGGGCCGGTGGATTGGCGAAAACGGGCACACGCTCGTCTTCGGAGGTTGTAACTTGGGGCTGATGCAGTGCGTGGCCGAAGCCGTGCACAAAGCCGGGGGCAGGACGATAGGCGTGGTGCCGGCGATAATCGAGCGCGGAGGCAAGGCCAGCCCCGACATGGACGTGTGCATACCGTGCGACAACCTGAGCGACCGCAAGGACCTGATGCTGGCGCAGGCCGACGTGTGCGTGGCGCTGCCTGGCGGCATTGGCACGCTCGACGAGGTGTTCACCGTGGCGGCGTCGGCGTCGATAGGCTACCACCACAAGCGCGTTGTGATATATAATGTCAACGGCTTCTGGGACTCGCTCACGGCCATGCTCAGCGACCTGAAGGGCAAGGGGGTGATACGCAAGGGCTTCGACAACGACGTCTGCACGGCATCGACGCTCAGCGACGTTGTGCGCTTGATAGAGCAGTCGTAACACGCTGATAAACAGCCTGTTGCATGACCTGCCGCAAAAGGCCGCAAATCGCGTTGCAAAACATGCCTTTTGCATTATCGGAGATTTTGGACGGCGGGAAATCCGGAATGCCGGGCATGACTCACTCAACAACCCGCCACCGCCGGCACGTCACCAAGCTGCTTGCCGGCACGCCAAATCTTCACTTATCCGCTTGCCTGCTGAAAAACTTATCTATGACAATGGCCACCGCTCCGTCACCCGTCACGTTGCAGGCCGTGCCGAAACTGTCCATCGCTATATAGAGGGCTATCATCAGGGCCTGGTCCTGCTCGCCGAAGCCGAGCACCGACGCAAGCGGCGCAAGCGCGGCCATGATAGAACCGCCGGGCACTCCGGGCGCGGCCACCATCATCACCGACAACAAAAGGATGAAGCCCGTGAACAGCGCGGGGTCGTGGGGCATACCCTTGAGCATACATATCGTGAGGGCACAGGCCGTTATCTTCATCACAGAGCCTGACATATGGATAGTGGCGCAGAGCGGAACGGTGAACCCGGCCACGTCCTTGCTCACACCGTTAAGCTCGGTCTGCCTGAGCGTCACGGGGATTGTGGCTGCGGAGGACGACGTGCCAAGGGCAGTGAAATACGCCGGCAGCATACGCCAAAGCAGCTTCAGAGGGTTGCGCCCCGACAACAGTCCGGCCACGCCAAACTGGTAAAGAAGTATCACGATGTGAAGGATGAAGATTACAACGATAATCTTCGCAAACACCGTCATTATGGAATATGCCTCGCCATTGGCCGTCATATTGAGGAAGATACCGAAGATGTAAGGCGGCAGAAGCGGGATTACGGCCTTCTCGATAACCTTGCTTATTATGCCCATAAGCTCGCCGGCGCCGCGACGGAGCACCTCGCAGTTGCCGTAAGCGATGCCGAGCCCCATCATGAACGAGAGCACAAGGGCGCTCATCACGTCGAGCATCGGCGGTATGGCGATGGTGAAATACGGCTCCACGCCCTGCCCGACGCCCGCCGCGGAGGCGCCCGCCAGCCCCTCGGTCATGGCGGGAAAGAGCGCGCTGCCGGTGCCGTAGGCCAGCAATCCGCACAGCACGGTGTCGGCGTAGGCTATGGCTACGGTGGCCAGGAGCATCTTGCCGGCGGTCTTGCCGATGCCGGCTATGGCCGGAGTCACCAGCCCCACGATGATTATCGGGATGAGAAAGCCGAGAAATTGGCTGAAAATGGCGTTGAAGGTGATGAACGGACGTATCCACGGTTCAGTCATCACGTTGCCCAAGGCCACGCCTAACACGATGGCAACGATAATCCTCGGCAACAGTCCGAAACGTATCTTTTTCATGGATTTAAGGTAAAATGAATGATGAAAAATGAATAATGAGCAACAAAGAAATGAATAATGACGATAAAAAATGAATAATGAAAAATCGTATGGGCGGTGGTTACCGCCTGTTACGGCGGCGCAAGCCTGATTTTTCATTATTCATTTTTATTCCCGAATCAATCCCTGTCCTGCTTCAGGCGGTCGGCCATTGCCCGTCCGAGGGCTTCACACTGCGCGAAGGTGTCGCCCTTGAGACTCTGTTTCATCTCTACGGGCACGCCTACGGGCTCGAACTTGAGTCGCGTGTCATTCCAGTTCTTTATGCACTCGACGGCCTTGCCGGCCCAGGCGTAGCTTCCGAACCAGCCAATATAGTGGCGGTTCTTGATGTCCTTGCCGGCCAGCTCGCTGAGCAGCACTTCCATCTCGTGATAAAGTCCTGCGTTGTAAGTAGGCGCGCCGACGATAAGGCCGCGGTAACGGAACACGTCGCGTATGATGTAAGAGTGGTGGGTCTTCGACACGTTGTACATTACGATGTTCTTGATGCCGGCCTGACTTGCGGCGCGGGCTATCACTTCGGCCATGCGCTCGGTGTTGCCGTACATAGTTCCGTAACAGATTACGATGCCTTCCTCGGTCTCGTAACGGCTGAGACGGTCGTAAATGCCTATCACTTTGTCGATATACTCGTGCCAGACGGGGCCGTGCGTAGAGCAGATGTAGTCGAGTTGCACTCCCTCCAGCTTCTTCAGGGCGTTCTGCACGGGCGTTCCGTACTTGCCTACTATGTTAGAGTAATAGCGAACCATCTCCAGCCAGAACGTGTCGCAGTTGATTTCAGAGTCGATGATGCCGCCGTTGAGCGCGCCGAAGCATCCGAAGGCGTCGCCCGAAAACAGCGTGTGGGTGGTAGTTTCGAGCGTGACCATCGTCTCAGGCCAGTGCACCATCGGCGTCAACACGAACGTAAGCTCGTGCTTTCCGAGGCTGAGCGTAGAGCCGTTCTTGACTTCCAGCTCGTCCGTCGCGATGCCGTAGAAGCCCTCTATCATGCCAAACGTCTTTTTGTTGGCCACGATTTTCACGCCGGGGTAATACTTACGGATAAGCTCGATGGCGCCGCTGTGGTCAGGCTCCATGTGGTTAATCACAAGATAGTCAACCTGCCGGTCGCCCAACACTTCACGTATGTTCTTGATGTATGGCATGAAGAAGTCAACCTCAACAGTGTCGATGAGGCACACTTTCTCGTCGTCTATAAGATAAGAGTTGTACGAAACACCGTTGGGCAACGGCCACAGGCCCTCGAAGAGTTCCTTGTTGCGGTCGTTGACGCCGACGTAATAGATTTTGTCTGTAATCTCAATCATGGTTATGCTTGTTTTAGTTTATCGTTCATTGAATGGGAATGATAAGGCCAATGGGTCGGATATGTCGATTGGCGGGATATGACTTACAGGGCGGACAGTTCCTATACGCCCTGCCATTGCTATTTTTTCAGCCCCGTCCTCATGGCTTCGCCGAAATCTTTGTCGACGGAGTTACCTATGCTTTTGCAGCAGTTTGCCGAGAACGCGAGGGCGCAGCGCATGATGCCGTCCCACGTCTGTTCGCTTATCGCGCCGTCCATCATGTCGCGGGTGACGCCGTATTTCACCAAGCCGTACACCAGTCCGGCGTTAAAGTTGTCGCCTGCTCCTATGGTGCTCACGGTGTCCGTGCCCGTCACGGGGTAGCTCTTGCGCAGTCCGCCGTCGCCGCGCAGCTCCACGGCTGCCGCCCCGTCGGTGTAGACGAACTTCTTGCAGTAAAACGACACCTGCGAGTTGTACACCTTGTCGGGCGTGTCCATGTGGTACATCACGTTGAAGTCTTCGCGGCTGCCGCGCACGATGTCGGCGTACTCGAAGTTCTCCAGGATGTTCGGCGTGAGCTTCATCACCTCGTCGGCGTGGGCCGCGCGGAAGTTGACGTCGTAATATATTATGGCTCCCTTGTCGCGCGCGGCGTTGAGCATGGCGGCCACCTGCGGGCGGATTACGGGGTTCACGGCGTAGTAAGAGCCTATCATCAGGATGTCGTCGCGGTTGATTTCGGGCGTGGCGTAGTCCAGCCTGTCGTGCGGATGGTCTTTGTAGAAGATATATTCGGCGTCATTGTCATCGTTGAGAAACGCCAGCGACACGGGCGATTTTGTACCGCGGTACCTGCTGACGAGCGTAGCGTCAACGCCGTTGTCCCTCAAGAAGTCCACCGTCCGGCTGCCTATGCGGTCGTCGCCCACCTCGCTGATGAAGACCGCCGGAACCCCGGCGCGCCCCAGCGAGACGATGCCGTTGAACACCGAGCCGCCCGGCACGGCACTCACGGGCTGACCGCCCTTGAAGATTATGTCCAGCACGGTCTCACCGATTCCTATTACCTTGCGCATTGTTTGATGTAAAATTTATGCTTTGTTTGCGGCGCAAAGATAGTAAAAAAATGCTTTTTATATGATGTGTCGCGTGTTAAACTCGTAAAAAACGCTTAATTTTGCGCCTTGGTTATGAATTACAACACACATACTTTGAGCAACGGGCTGCGCGTCATCCACCTCGCATCGGCGTCGCCCGTGGTCTACTGCGGCTTCGCCCTGCGCGCCGGCACGCGCGACGAGCTGCCGGGAGAGGAGGGCCTGGCCCACTTCTGCGAGCACGTGACATTCAAGGGCACGGCGCGACGGAGGCCGATACAGATACTGAACTGCCTGGAACGGGTGGGCGGCGACCTCAACGCCTTCACCAACAAGGAGGACACTGTGTTCTACTCGGCCCTGCTGCGCGAGCACCTGCCGCGCGCCGTAGACCTGCTGGCCGACATCGTGCTGCACAGCACGTACCCGCAGGCGGAGATTGACAAGGAGGTGGAGGTGATATGCGACGAGATAGAGAGCTACAACGACTCGCCGGCGGAGCTGATTTACGACCGGTTCGAGAACATCATTTTCGCCGGACATCCCCTCGGACACAACATCCTCGGCACGCAGGAACGCCTGCGCACATACACCACGGCCGACGCCGTGCGCTTCACGCAGAAGTTGTACCGCCCGGAGAACGCCGTGTTTTTCGCCTATGGCGACATCAGTTTCAGCCGATTAGTGCGCTTGTTGGAGAAGGCCACAGCCGGCTTCCCGCACGCCGAACCGCTGCATGAGAGGAGCTTCACGGTGGCTGTGCCGCCCTATGAACGGCGCGAAGAGACCGTGGCGCGGGGCACCCACCAGGCCCACGTGATGACCGGCAACAGGGCCTACGACGCCCACGACGCGCGCCGCCACGCGCTCTACCTGATGAACAACATACTCGGCGGCCCAGGCATGAACGCGAGGCTGAACATCGCGCTGCGCGAGAGGCACGGACTGGTCTACACGGTTGACAGTTCGATGGTGAGCTATTCGGACACGGGGATGTGGTGCGCCTACTTCGGATGCGACCCGCACGACGTCGCCAAATGCCGCCGCCTGGTAAGGCGCGAGCTCGATAAAATGGCCGAAAAGCCGCTCTCGCCCACGGCCCTGGCTGCCGCCAAGCAGCAGATAAAGGGGCAGATAGGCGTGGCGTGCGACAACCGCGAGAGCTTCGCCATCGACTTCGGCCGCAGCTATCTGCACCACGGCATAGAGAAAGACCCCGCCCGCCTGATGGCCCGCGTTGACGAGGTGACGGCCGGGGACATACAGGCCGTGGCGCAAGACGTGTTCTGCAAAGACAGGATGACAACGCTGATGTTTGTGTGAATACCGAACACCCGACACCCACCCCAACCCTCCCAAAGGGAGGGAGCTTAATATGCCTTGAAGCCTACCCCGACCCTCCCAAAGGAGGGGCCTAATATGTTTTGTGGGTCGGAGGTGGCGCAGTTCTCCCGGCTCTCCCAGAGTTCCCGGTTCTCCCGATCGTCCAAGCCACTGATTATCAGCCACTTTGCGAAAGGGCACGTTTTGCGCTGCAAAACGTGCCCTTTCGCATTGCCGTTTGGCATCTTTTACGACGCCGTTTGCCTTTTACAAAATACCATCCGTCCAACCAAACACATTTTGGCAAATAAAACCAATGGTTCTAATAAACCGGATGAGCCCTTCTTAACCTACAAAATCATATCAAGCTCCCTCCCTTCGGGAGGGTTGGGGTGGGTGTTAGGTGTTAGAGGTGTGGGTATTATGCTTGGCTGTCGGATGCAACTGCTGCGGTTTTTCACCTTATTATTTTGCGTTACGTCCAATTTAGCTTATCTTTGCAAATTGTATGGTACTGAATTACATCTGGATAGCATTCTTCCTCATAGCCTTCGTCATAGGGCTTGTGAGGCTTGTCTTCATGGGCGACGCCGAGGTGTTCCCCGCGATGATGAACTCCACGTTCTCATCAGCCAAGACAGCCTTCGAGATTTCACTTGGGCTCACGGGCGTGCTCTCGCTGTGGCTCGGCGTAATGAAGATAGGCGAGCGCGGCGGCGTGGTAGACGCCCTGGCCAAGGTGCTAAGTCCGGTGTTCACCAAGCTGTTCCCCGACATTCCGAAGGGGCATCCCGCCACAGGCTCCATCTTCATGAACATCGCCGCCAATATGCTGGGCCTCGACAACGCCGCCACACCGCTGGGACTGAAGGCGATGGAACAGCTGCAAAGCCTCAACACACGGAAGGACACGGCCACTAACCCGATGATAATGTTCCTCGTGCTCAACACCTCCGGGCTTACCATCATACCCGTGTCGATACTCGTCTACCGCGCGCAGATGGGCGCGGCCCAGCCCACCGACGTGTTCATACCCATACTCATAGCCACGTTCTTCTCAACCCTGGCGGGCGTCATCGTCACCAGCCTGTACCAGCGCATCAATCTCCTGAACCTCACCATGCTGCTGACGCTCGGCGGCATGAGCCTCGCCGTGACAGCGGTGATATGGCTCTTCGGCTCGATGGACAAGGAACGGATGAACCTCGTGAGCACTTCGGCTGCCAACATCCTGCTGATGTGCGTAATCGTCGGTTTCATCGTGGCCGGCATGAGGCGGCGCGTCAACGTCTACGACGCCTTCATCGAGGGCGCAAAGGAGGGCTTCTCGACGGCCGTGCGCATAATTCCCTACCTTGTGGCAATCCTCGTCGGTATCGGCGTTTTCCGCGCTTCCGGGGCTATGGACGCCGTTGTTGACGGCGTGGCGTGGATCGTAGAGGCCCTCGGCGGCGACACCGACTTCGTAGGAGCACTGCCCACCGCACTGATGAAGCCCCTTTCGGGCAGCGGCGCGCGCGGCATGATGGTAGACGCGATGGCCACTTACGGGGCCGACTCGTTCGTGGGCCGGCTCAGCTGCATATTCCAAGGTTCTACCGACACCACCTTTTACATCCTCGCCGTCTACTTCGGCAGCGTGGGCGTGCGCTACACCCGCCACGCCGTAGCCTGCGGACTGCTGGCCGATTTGGCGGGAGTCATCGCAGCAATAGCGGTGTGCTACCTGTTCTTTTAAAGTATGGAGATATTGCGTGAGTATAAGAACTTACGGCTGAAAGGTTATGATTATTCATGCAATGGGTGTTATTTCATAACAATGGTAACCGATAACAGACGTGAACTGTTCGGCCACATCCGTGACGGTAAGCTGTGCCTAAACGAAACCGGGCACATGGTGGAAGAATGTATCGACGCACTCCCGGCACGCTTCACAGGCATTGAAATACCCAACAGGGTGGTAATGCCAAACCATATACACATCTTGTTGGCCAACAAAGAAGAAATGAACATATCCGAGATAATGCGCCAATTCAAGGCCGTAACATCGCGTACTTACCGCAAAAGGAATGAAGAGAAAGGACTACAGATGCCTGGCTTGAGGCTATGGCAACGCTCGTTCTACGACATGATAATAAGAAACCGGCGAATGTTTGACTTTATATATGAGTACATCACGGTGAACCCGGAACGTTGGATATATGACAAAATAAATCAATGTCATACAAAAAACACCGACGAAATATGCAATGATTTAAATAAATTGCGATAATACGACTTGGAAGACAACGGCAATCACCCTCTGTAGGGACATAATTCATTATGTCCGCACGTTTCGCAAGAAACGTATTACGCTGTCATTCAAGCAATTAAAAACGCTCTTTCAGAGCGTACGGACATAATGAATTATGTCCCTACAATGGTTGTTTACGCCAATAAACGCATAAATTAGAATAATGTATAAATATAACTTTTAAACATCATGGCCAACCTTAGAACTCTCGCAAAGGACACTGCGATCTACGGCTTGAGCAGCATCGTGGGCAGGTTTCTCAACTACCTGCTCGTACCATTGTACACCGCCACACTGTCGGCGGCCGGCGGCGGCTACGGCGTCATCACCAACGTCTACGCTTACACGGCACTGCTGCTCGTAATACTGACATACGGAATGGAGACAACATTCTTCCGCTTCGCCAACAAGGAGGGCGAAGACCCCGCACGGGTCTACTCCACCGCGCTCGTGTCCGTCGGCTTCACGTCGCTCCTGTTCGTAGTGATTGTGCTGACGTTCATTTCGCCCATTTCATCGGCGATGGGCTACGCCGACCACCCTTCGTACATCTGGGTGATGGCGATAACCGTGGCCTTGGATGCCTTCCAGTGCATACCGTTCGCCTACCTCAGGTATAAGAAACGACCGGTGAAGTTCGCCGTCCTCAAGCTGGCTAACATAATAATGTCGATAGTGCTCAACCTGGTGTTCTTCCTCGCGCTGCCCAAGTGGTACGAAAGCGCGGGCGGAGAGGGCTTTGTGGGACAGGTCTACTCGCCCGAAGTAGGCGTTGGCTACGCCTTTTACATCAACCTGTTCTGCTCGGCCATGCTGATGCTGCTGTTGGTGAAGGAACTCACGGGCTTCCGCTACGTCCTCGACCGCGCCCTGCTGCGCCGGATGCTCGGCTACTCGTGGCCCATCCTCGTGCTCGGCATCGCGGGCATACTGAACCAGACGGCAGACAAAATCCTCTTCCCGTACATCTACCACGGCACCGACGCCCACGCGCAGCTCGGCATCTACGGCGCGGCCAGCAAGATAGCGATGATAATGGCCATGATAACCCAGGCCTTCCGCTACGCTTACGAGCCGTTCGTCTTCGGCAAGTCGAAAGACAAGGACAACCGCGACACTTACGCCCGGGCGATGAAGTTCTTTGTAATCTTCACCCTGCTGGCCTTCCTCGCCGTCATCGGATACATGGACATACTGAAGCATCTCATAGGGCGCGACTACTGGGAGGGGCTCGACGTCGTGCCGATTGTCATGGCGGCTGAAATCATGATGGGCGTCTACTTCAACCTGTCGTTCTGGTACAAACTCATCGACAAGACCATCTGGGGCGCATGGTTCTCAGGGGCAGGCTGCCTGGTGCTCATCGCCGTAAACGTAATCTTCGTGCCGCGCTACGGATATATGGCGTGCGCCTGGGCCGGCTTTGCGGGCTACTGCACGGCGATGCTGCTCTCATACTTAGTGGGCCAGCGGCATTACCCCATAGCTTACCCCGTGAAGGACATCCTGCTCTACGTCGCCGTGGCCGCCGCCGTGTGCCTCCTGATGCGCCACGCCAACGCCTCGCTGCCCGTATGGGGAGCCATCTGCGTGAACACGTTGCTGCTCGCGCTATTCGCCGCGATGATTGTGAAGCGCGACTTCCCGCTCAGGCAAATCATTGAAAAAGTGAAAAGGTGAGAAGGTGAAAAAGTGAAAAGGTGAGAAAGGCTTAACGCCATACCGCGCTTGCCGCAAACCGTAGAATTCACCGTAAAGCCGCATAACAGTAAAAACAATCAATCTCATTATAAAAACAATACACAATGAAGAAGTTATCAACGTTAATCTTAGGTCTTTTGGCCCTCTTGCCGGCGAAAGCGGACGAGGGTATGTGGACACTGTACAACCTGCCGCAGGCGGTGTACAGCCAGATGCAGGCTTACGGCTTCAGCCTGCCTTACGAACAACTTTACCAAGGCGACCGCGCCGTAAAAGGCTCGGTGGTGCTCTTCGGAGGCTTCTGTTCGGGCGTGGTGGTGTCGCCCGACGGCCTCGTCTTCACCAACCACCACTGCGGTTTCGAGGCAATCCGCAGCCATTCCACCGTTGAACACGACTATATGCTCAACGGATTTTATGCCAAGACGACAAAAGACGAGCTGCCAAACGAGAACCTCTTTGTGAGCTTCATGATCAGCCAACAGGACGTTACGGCGCGCCTGAAGGCCTTGGGCATAGACGGCATGGACTATGACAGGCAGGACGAGCTTATCGACTCGATAGCCGCCGTGATGACTGACTCGGTGAAACGCATCGACAAGTCGTACCACGTGGAGATAGACCCCTACTACGAGGGCAACCAGTATTACGCCACGACGTACCAACTGTTCCCCGACGTGAGGTTAGTGTTCACCGTGCCGAAGTCGATGGGCAAGTTCGGCGGCGAGACTGACAACTGGATGTGGCCGCGCCAGACGTGCGACTTCAGCGTGTTCCGCATATATGCCGACCCGGAGACCAACGGCCCGGCGGAATACTCGGAGCGCAACGTGCCCTACAAGCCGGCAACGTGGGCGCGCGTGTCGCTGGCAGGATATAAGGACGGCGACTTCGCGATGACCGTGGGCTATCCCGGAAGCACGGAGCGTTACCTCTCGTCTTACGGCATACGCGAGATGCGCGACGCAGGCAACGAGACACGTGTGCAGGTGCGCACGCTGAAACAGGACATCATGAAGCGCCACATGAACGCCGACGAAGCCGTGCGCATAAAGTATGACTCAAAGTTCGCCCAGAGCGCAAACTACTGGAAAAATTCGATGGGAATGAACAAATGTATCGATTCCATCGGCATAATAGAGCAGAAACGGGCCTACGAACTGCGCCTGCGCCACTGGCAGGACACCACGGGATACCTCAAGGGCAAGCTGGACTTCGACCTCATGGCAAAGCTCTACGGCCGGCGGTTCGAGCGCATGAGGGCGTTCTACTACTTCACCGAGACATTCCTCGGCACGAGCGAAATCGTGACGCGCGCCCTCAAAGCCGGCAACGGCATGGAGGTAAAAGGGCCCGAAGACAACGACAAGAAGCAGTACATCGAGTTTGAAGACAACAGCGACTCGTGGGACGAGGCCTTGGACAAGGAGGTGCTGGCGGCACTGCTGAAGAACTACCGCGAGCACGTAACGCCCGACTACCTGCCATCGATATACAAGACCATCGACGCCGACTTCGGCGGCGACTACACGGCCTACGTAGACCGCCTCTACAAGAAATCCATACTGATGAAGAGCGGCAAGAAGCTGTATTTCAACAAGAAGGGCTTTAACGACGACCTCGGCGTACAGCTGGGCATCAGCCTGCAAGAATACTTAGCCGAACAAAGCGAAGCCCTTGGCGGAATAGCCGACTCCATCGCCGACCAGGAAAAATACCTCTGCGCGGCCAAGCTGCGTATGGAGCAGGACCTGCCCCACTACAGCGATGCCAACATGACGATGCGCCTGAGCTACGGCCGCGTGGGAGGCTTCACGATGAACGGCTCGCCGTCAGGATATTACACCACGGCCGAGAGCATCGTGGAGAAGATGAAGAAGGCGGCCGACATACCGGAATACTTCGCCGAGCCTATCATGCACGAGCTGCTCTCGGCAAAAGACTTCGGACCCTACCAGGACAAGACCACAGGCAAGATGCAGCTGTGCTTCCTCACCAACAACGACATCACGGGCGGCAACAGCGGCTCGCCGATGTTCAACGGCAAGGGCGAGCTCATCGGACTGGCATTCGACGGCAACTGGGACAGCCTGTCGAGCGACATCTACTTCGAGAAGAACCTCGCACGCTGCATCGGCGTTGACATCCGCTACGTGCTCTTCATGATGGACAAATGGGGCCACGCCGACCGCCTCTTGAAGGAAATCAACGCTAAATAATAACAACACAACCACCAATCCCCAAAAACCCACCCCAGCCCTCCCTCCGGGAAGGCTGGGGTGGGTTTTTGGGGATTGTTTGGGTGGGTGTTTTACTACTTTTTTGTATCTTTGCAGCCGACAGAGTATAACACGCTAAATGGGAAACGACTTCGACATACGGAAAGAAACGCTATCATCATCCGAAAAGGAATTTGAGAACGCACTGAGACCGCTGCGCTTCGGCGACTTCAGCGGACAACAGAAGGTGGTGGAAAACCTCGAAGTGTTCGTCGAGGCGGCCAAATACCGCGGCGAACCGCTCGACCACACCCTGCTGCACGGCCCGCCCGGACTGGGCAAGACTACCCTGAGCAACATCATCGCCAACGAGCTGGGAGTGGGCTTCAAACTGACAAGCGGCCCCGTGCTCGACAAGCCGGGCGACCTGGCCGGCATACTGACATCGCTCGAACCGCGTGACGTGCTCTTCATCGATGAGATACACCGCCTCTCACCCGTCGTGGAGGAATACCTCTACTCGGCGATGGAGGACTACCGCATCGACATTATGATTGACAAGGGACCGTCGGCGCGCTCGATACAGATAGACCTAAACCCCTTCACCCTCATCGGGGCAACCACCCGCAGCGGACTGCTCACCGCCCCGCTGCGAGCACGCTTCGGCATCAACCTGCATCTTGAATACTACGACCCGGAGACGCTCACGCGCATCATACGACGCTCGGCCATGATACTGAAAGTGCCCATCGACGACGACGCAGCCGTGGAAATAGCACGCCGCAGCCGCGGCACGCCCCGAATAGCCAACGCCCTGCTGCGCCGCGTGCGTGACTTTGCACAGGTAAAAGGCACGGGACGCATCGACACGGCCATAGCCCGCGTGGCCCTCACGGCATTGAACATCGACCAGTACGGTCTCGACGAAATAGACAACAAAATACTGCTGACCATCATAGACAAGTTCCGCGGAGGTCCGGTGGGCATAACAACCATAGCCACGGCAATAGGCGAAGACGCCGGCACCGTGGAGGAAGTCTACGAGCCCTACCTCATAATGGAGGGCTTCATCAAGCGCACACCCCGCGGACGCATGGCAACGGAACTGGCTTACCGACACTTCGGCCGCAACATTCTCGGCTCGAACACAGCAGAGCCCGACCTCTTCTATAATTCATAATTCATGACAGGGCCGGCGCCATGAAAACAAACACGGATATGAATTGTGAATTATGAATTATGAATTATGAATTGAAACAGACGGGCGACAATAAAGTCATAATATACAATACACCTGACGGTGAAACGACCGTCAGAGTCAACCTTGACGGCAACAAGCGCATAGCTGCCACCCTTTTCCTATGGTTCCTCGAACGGAACGGCATACTATACCGGCCTGACGGCGGCAAACGCATCGCCGACAATGCTCTCGTGGCACTCACGCTGATGATAGCCGAAAGCCGAACGGAGGAAAAAGACACCATCGTGAAAGTAATAGTCAACCTGATAAACAAGAACAACAGATGAACCGAACAAGGAATGTCTGCAATCACCAAACCGCCAACGGCGCAGCCTAACCATGAATTGTGAATTATGAAACATGAATTAAAAACAGCCGTTTTTCCCGGCAGCTTCGACCCCTTCACCACGGGACACGACTCCATCGTGCGCCGCGCCCTGCCCCTGTTCGACCGCATCGTCATCGGCGTGGGCGTCAACATCGACAAGAAATATATGTACAGCGCCGACAAGCGCGTCGAGGACATAACGCGGCTGTACGCCGGCGAGCCGCGTGTGGAGGTCAAGGCATACGGCGACCTGGCCGTTGACTTCGCACGTCGCGAGGGCGCGCGCTTCATCATCAAGGGCGTGCGCAGCGTCAAGGACTTCGAGTACGAGCGCGAACAGGCCGACATCAACCGCAAGATCGGCGGCGTTGACACCCTCGTGATGTTCACGGAGCCGCACCTGGCCTGTGTCTCGTCGAGCATGGTGCGCGAGCTGATGCACTTCGGCCTGGACGTCAGCGAATTCCTGCCTGAAAAATTAAGAGAGTTATGAATTAAGAATTAGGAAAGAATGTTTTGCCATTGAACGGAAAATTTCTTAACTCTTAATTCATAACTCTTAATTCTTAACTAAAAACAATGATTACCTACAACACCGACGGCGTAAAGGCGCCGAAAATAAAACACCGCGAAACAACAGCCTGGATAAAGGCTGTGGCGGCCAAATACGGTCGCAAGACTGGCGAGATAGGATATATGTTCGTCAGCGACGAGAAGATACTCGAAGTGAACCGCGAATACCTCGGACACGACTATTACACGGACATCATCACCTTCGACTACGACGAGGGCGACACCATCAACGGCGACATAGTAATATCGCTCGACACAGTGCGCTCCAACGCCGAACAGCTGGGCAAACAGTACGACGACGAGCTGCACCGCGTCATCATCCACGGCATACTCCACCTCTGCGGCATCAACGACAAAGGGCCCGGCGAGCGCGAGATAATGGAACAGGCCGAAAACGAAGCATTGGAGATGAGGGAAGGTGAATAAACACAACTTGACACGAAAAAGGGTGCGCTTTGCAGTTCAAAGCGCACCCTTTAATTTTAGTTACCGCTATCAAACAGTTGCGGCAGCACGGGCGTTAAGGACATCGCTATACGCCCCGGACTTCATCAGACAGTATCACTTAACAGCCACTTTGACGCCGTTGACGATATACAGCCCCTTTGACAAGCCCTGCATAACCGTGCCTGCGGCTCCTTCCTTAACGAGAACGCCGTCAACGGAATAAACCTTGACAACCTCGTCGGGGTTGGTTCCGCCAACAACTATGTTATCTATGCCCGAAGGCATTGTCCCTTCGTAGAATGTCTTGAACTCCATGTTGTCGCCGTTCATGAGACTGGCGTTGATAAGGGATATTTCTATACCCTGGTTGAAGAAGTTGGTACCAGCCAGCGAAACTGTTATAGAGTACATATCCATATCGTCGTCCCACACGAGAGGTGCCTTTTCCACATCCCTCGTTACATTGCGTTCGGTGCCGCGTGCGTCCCAGAACTTCAAGTTGACACCGTCGTAAGTGATTGGCACGTCGATGTAGAACGTAACCTCCCTGTCCTGGCCGAACACGAGGGTCTTGCTCTGGTCGGGATACCAGAACACGCTTGGATTGATTTCCTCCTTAACCACGTGATAGAAAGACAGCACGGCTGAAGTTCCGGCATTGGGATAGTTGGTGTGCACACCGCGTCCGTCGGTTGTCATGAGGCCTTTGATTGACACGGACACTTGTGTCTGCTGCATCGTGGACGAGCCGCGTCCGCCCTCTACGGTAGCGGGGAACATTATTCCGCGCAAATCTACAACCACGGTGTTGCCCTCGATGGTGAAGTCAGGATGATGGAGACCGTAACTGCCTGCCTCCTTGTCGCCGTAAGACACTTCGACTACGACCTGGTCTTTTATCGAGGCGTCAAGTTCGTCGGAGAAGGTGAACGTAACCAAGCCTTCATCGCCGCCTTCGGGATAATACGTGTAAATCTCCGACCCGTCTGCCGGAAGTATGCCGACAACCTCAGCGAGAGGCTCCCCCAAGACGAACGATATTTGATAAGTTCCGTCGGTGCCGTATATCTTTTCAGGGTCGTTGGCGTCGGCAATGCCTTTAATCGTAATAATGAACGTGTCACCGTAAGTCAGCTTGCCGCCGTCCATCATGTAGTCGATCAGCGCGTCGAAGATGAACGTCATGTAATAATTGCTGCTTGAATAGGTGTTGTAGTATTCAGAGCCGGTGATGTCTTCGGCTACTAGCTGCCCGTCAGCACCATTGTAAGAGATGGTGACATTCTGTACTGTTATCGTGCGGTCTACCACCAATTCAAGGTTTTGTCCGCCCAAGCTGTAAGTCGAGCCGTCGCTCAAGTTTGATGTGATAGTAATACCGGGATCGCCCGTGCCGTACTTGACGGTCATCGTCATGTTGTCGGTAAGCACGCTCGTAGTGAAATAATAAGTGGTGCCGGCCGTCACTTCCATGAAGTAGAAGTTGCCTTCACTGTCTTTCTGCTTGTTGAGCATCGTTTTGGAATCCTCGCTGTAGGCGGCGTCCGTGGAATAAATCATTTGGCTGCCATAACCGACGTGGAACTCGACAGTACCGCTCACCACGGGGGTGAACTCGTAGGCATGCACGCCGCTTACGCCTGTGTACTCAAACGTGGCCACGGCATTCTCGTCAGCCAGCGTGATAGTCTCATACGTGCTTGGCTTTTGCTCCTGCGCATACGCGCCGAACACATACGCCAGCGCAGCAAAAAGAATGAATAGAGTTTTTTTCATAAAGATGTTGTTTTATGGGTTTGTAAATAATGAAGCCGCAGCCCGGAGACCGGGCCGGCGGCTTCTTGACAGATTATAGATGTTAATTCTTCACTATTTTCGTTCCGTTTACGATATATACGCCCTTGGCCAGCTTGCCGAGCATCTCTGCCGCCGGACCTTCACCAACGTAAACGCCGTCTACGGTGTAAATCTTGACGGTGCCGTCGGCATTCACAGTGATGCCGTCGATGCTCGTGAGCGTCGGGTCTACAGTGAATTTTATCGTCAGTCCCGGATTGTACAAGTCGGCATTCTCATCATAAATGGTGCCCTCAGGTATTGTCAGCGTGTAAACGCCTGCCTCGGTTATTTCCTTGTCAGGCATTACAACCACATCGTGGGTGTTAACCCCGTCGTAAGGCTGTCCTACATCTATCGTGCAAACAGCCACAGGCACACCTGCGTTGTCGGTCAAAGTAATCTCACTGCCGGCCTTCACTTCGCCGATGTTGGTGTTGGCGAAGGTCATAGTAACCTCTGACAACTTCTGCACGGCGTTATCGGGATCGGGAGTTACGGATGTGGGCGTAAGGATGTTTTTCGGCTTTTGGTAAACCAGCATGATAGTCTGCAAGCCATCCTCGGCCCCGTAGACAATAGGAGCACCGGACTGAGTCGTGGCCGTCACGAACACGGTTATGGACTTCTCGTCCTTCAGCTCTTCGGGCACGGGCACGATTATCACGCCAGACTCGATGTCAACGGTATATCCGCCGTCGCCCTCACCTGTAGAAGCGGGCACGTTGATATTCTGGTTCTGGCCGTAGGCTATCTGTACGGCCTGCACGTTTATCTCCTTGCCTTCCACCACGTTGCCGCTGGCGTCAGTAGTCTGCACGGTTATCTCGATTTCCTGCGGGATTTCTTCGTTGAACTCGCCGCTGACGTTGTAGGGTTCGGGACTTACCGACGACACACCCGCAAGGAATGACACCTTGTGGAACTCCATCTCCCACGCCGGGTTGCAGCGGCCTTTCGAGCCGTCGAGCTGCGTCATCCAATAATTGTCGTATTCGAAATTGCCGTCACCGAACGACATCGGGTCGATTTGCAGCACGTAAACGAACGCTCCGCTCAAGTCAGGCTGGCTTATCGGCTGGCCTGTACCGGTGCCTGCCTCCTGGTCTACAGTGCCTTTCTTGCAGAACTTGGCCGTAACCACGTCGCCGTCAATCGAGAACAGCACGTCACGCTCTTCCAATTCCGTGCCGGCATTGTACCTTCTTATGACACGGCCCTTGGCGCCGGGGGTGATGGCATAGCCGCCGCCGTCGCCGTAAGAGCTTTGGCCGTTACCGAGCTTGAAGGTAACCTGCGTCCAACTTTCATCGATGAAGTAAGAACCCTCTGCCGGGTCAACGTCGCTGTAGGTAAGGCTCATGTCGGCCGTGCGTCCGTCAGCACAGGCTATAGTGAACGAGTAAGCTCCGCTGGCCTCCACGAAACTGCCTGAATAGAGGCCGTCCATGTCATGCAGGGCGTTGCCGTCCTTGTCGGTGGCCACGATGTACGCTCCGCGCTGGAAGTCGGTGTCCGCGATGTCGTCGTATGTTATCGTAAGCACGGTGTGGCCTTCGCCGTTGACTGTCGTCTCATAGTTGGTGATCGGGATGTTTTCGCCGTCGTTGCTCGTAGGTTCGGATATTTCCTTGATGTCGACCTCACCGCTGAACTCTACGGTAAACTTGTTGTTCGTTGACGAGAGCATCTTGGCCTTGTCGGTCTCGTTCGGGTCTGGAGACACGCTGATAACCTTTATGTCCGAATAAGTGACGGCCTTGGCAGAGCCTACATATTGCAACTTCGCCGTCTCAACCACAGGCTCGTAGTTGTCGCAGTCCTCCTTGGAGTTCCACGCCTCTATCACGATGTCGTAAGTGACGCCCTCGTAGAATGTCCATCCGGGGGCTTCCTTGTCTATGTCGCTCCAGTCGGTAGGGCCGAAGGTATAAGTGTTTTCGGCTCCTTCCACGGGCACAAGCTCCACAACGTCGGCGGCCATCTCCGGGTCGTCAATATGGGCGCGCAAGTACCCGTAGCCCTTGTTGAGCTTCACGGTTATCTTATCGCCGGGTGCAAAGCCTTCCAATGTCGAGCCTGCGGCAGGGTCGGCCTCAACGACCTTGAGCAGTCCGCCCTCCACGGCCTCGAACTTGAACGTCAGGTCTTGCTTCATACTGGCGTTGTTGCCTTCAAGCGAGGCTATGGTGTAAGTCTTGCCGCCCTCTACGGGGAACTGCCACCACGTGCCCTCCGAGCCGAACTGTTGCTGCACCCTCGCGTAATCGCCGGCGGAGTCTTTCTCCTTGTAGCCGAAATCGAAGAAGCCGAAAGAGCTTTGGTAAACGTAAAGGTAGCCGTCAACCTCAGGGGCGTACTCTATGAAGACGGGCTTCGCCGTCATGTCGGCGTTGGGTTCATATGTCACCTTGCCGCCGTCAATGGCAATCCACGGGTTAGCCTCGGTGCCGTCGCCGTCAACCTCAGGCGCAGGCTGCTCCTGCTTTGCTGTACCTGTGTAGGTGAGGTAAGTCTTGTAAACGCTGCTGCCCATGCCCGGCGCCGTAAGCACCAGATAATATGTGTGGCCCTCGTAAAGCGTCCACGAGCCTGCCGCAGGGGTAACGGTGCAGCTAGCCCCACCCTGCACGGGGGTGACTTCTTCGTACACTTCCGGGTCGTTGGCGTCCATGAACACGGCTTTGTCAGGCGAATACTGGCGCGCCATGAACGTCACGTTCTCGATTTTGTCAAGCGCGGATTTGTCGGCCGGCTGCACGCCCGATAATTGTAAGGGCTGGGTTGCGCCCTCTTCGAAGGTGAATGTGAAGCCGAATTCGCCTTGGAACTTCGTGGTCTCCATGACATACTGCTTGCCCGCCTCCACAGGTATGGCAAGGCTGTAAATCCTCTGCCCGCCTACGACAGACTGCTTGAAAGTCGCCTTGGTGTAGCTGTCGTCGCCCGTGGCCTTGTATGACAAGCTGTTGTAGCGCTGACTGTACGAACTGATTTGCACGGTTAACTCTCCGTCGGCATACGCCGAATAGACGAAGCGCGCGAAAAGCGATGCGTCAACCGTAATCACGTCGCTGGTACCTGTGACGGGGAACACTTGCGGGTCGTCGGCCGACGCGCCAGTACCCGACAAGGGCACTGTCGTCTGCGCCAAAACGCCGGCACAGCAGAGCACTGCCACGATGAATGATAACATCATTTTTTTCATGATACGCAAAAATTAAATTAGAAACAATGTTTTTCACGAAAGGCCGCATTGCGCAAAGCCGCCAGACTTCATGCGACACCGCCCGGCAAAAGAGAGTATGGGGCGGAGTGGTCGGCAAACAAGCCGGCGACTCCGCCCCACAGGGAATTATTAGCGTATAGCCACTTTCTTAACGACGCTCGCACCGCCGGCCGTAGCCTTGACGATGTAGAGGCCCTTGCCGTTGGTGGGCACGCTTACGGAGCCTTGGCCGCCGGCCTTGCCCACGAGCGTTCCGTTGACGTCGTAAACCGTAACGTTCACTTCGCCGGCAGCGTTGACATTCACGTTGCTGCCGTTGACAGCTATGCTGATGTCTTCACCGTTATCGGCGGTAACAGAGCTGATGCCTACGGTACCTGCCGTGAACGGAGCCTTGACGGCATTCACCACAAGGCCGCTGTTATTGTCGATAAGTATAGCCACGATCTCGGCATTTGCCCAGTTTGAAACGTTGTCATAAATGGCGTTCTTCACCGTGAACTGTACAGGCTCACCGGCTTTTACTGCACCTGGAACAATGCCTGAAGTTCCGCTGAAGCTGCCGCCTATCACGCGGCGTACAACATGGTCAAACGGTATGGTCGGCCTTGAAGAAGCGTATATGCCACCTTGACCGAACTCGCCAAAGAGCGGATCTGAGTTAGAATAGAAGTAATTTTCCTGTTCACCCGAAAGTCCATTCTCCAAGACAACGAAGAGGATGTTGCTGTTAACGGCGTCGAGGTTTACTGCATAGTTGACGTTGCCTTCCACGCTAATCATGCGGTTTGCCGCGTCATACGTAGCGCCTGTGACGGTAATGTCGGCCTCGGCATACGGATTCTGCGTAAACTCGCGCTGCACGATATCGTAGAACGTTTTATTGCCTGTTGTAGAAGTAAAGCTATATTTATTAACTATATCGTCACCTTCAATGATATTCATGGACAAAGCCGGTACATAAAGAGAATCTATACGATTGACACGTCCCGTAGGATAAGTACCAAAACCAAGGTAGTCACAATAATCCTGGTAAGCAAAGACGTCGGTGCCGCCGCCGTGCACAGCCATTGGTATAACCTTGTCACCAAAATAAGTCTCAAGGTTATCAAAGGCTAAAACACCTAATGGGCAGTTGCCACACCACTGACCGGTACCTTCCTCCACAATCATACGCTTTGTAGTCTCGAACAAGAGATTTCTTACCGAGCCTGAACGCGAAAGGTTGTTGCCGTCAACGGTGACAGAAATTACATAGTCGTTGTTCTCGCCGGGGAGAAGCGGCATTTCATCCGGGAATTCAAAGGTGTAAGCTGGGCTGTCCTTCGTAAGGCCGAGGTCTTCGGCTGAAACGGTAGAACTCCAGTCGCCGGCGGTCACAGTAGCCGTGATGTCGTTGTAAGTGTCATCTCCCGTGATGTTAACCTGGCCTGTCACCTTGATTGAAGACCGGTTGACAACATTCTGTTCGGTAGTGCTGTTGAGTACGAAGTCGCCACGGTAATAAACCCTTACGCTGTCAAGGAAGATTACGCTCTGGTTGTCGTTCTGGTTGACGAAGGCGATGTATATGTTCTTGCCGGCGTAATCGGCCAATGAAACTTCATACTTGGTGTCGTCGGTCCAGTCGGTGCCTACGATGCTTGCCTGCTTGCCGAACGTGAGCTGCTCGTCGAAAACGACTTTTCCTTCGTTATTGAACCTCTCGAACAAGTCATTGGTGAAAGTGTTGTAAACTTCATCGGCCTCAAGCACGTACACCTTGAGCACGTCCTTCTTGGTAGTGCTGAAATTCTGGGCGTTGAAGTTAAGGTAATAGTCGGCATTCTCGATGTAGAGCTGCGGCAGCGACATCCAGTCGTCAGACTGTCCTGCGGGGTTGTACATCGAGTGTGAAGCTGCGAAATAGTCGGTGTCTTCATTGGTGTCGCGCAACGTGAAGTTCCACGGGTTGTTGTCTGCATCGAAGCCCCAATTTTGCTGTTCCAGCATAGGTGTGCGGTGGTCGTTCTCATAGAGAAGGTACGTTGCCATCGAAACCGACGGGTCGTCGAAGTCGTCGAAGAAGAGGTTGCCCATCGGGTCGGGTTCGGGTTCGTACACGCCGTGGTAGGTTATGGAGTATTCTTCGTTGCCGCAGTCGCCCATGATGTCGGTAATGGCGTCCTTGGGCAGCACCACGCGGTAGTCAATGTCCTTGCGGAGATAGCGCGGAAGTGCCGGGGCAAGGCCTACCATATTGTCGTTGGTGGTGATGATAAGCTCGCAGATGGGCGTCTCGTTGTCGCCTTCATACAAGTAGCCCGTAAGCTGCCTGCCGTCTTCGTCGGTGCCGGCCTGTACGTTGATGTCAAACTGTATGCGCACAGGCTGGTCGGTGCTTATCTCGTTGACGTTGTTGCCGTCGGTCGGCGACACGGCAACAACCTTGGCTGGCGTGTTCTCGCGGCCTATGTAGGAGATGCGAATGTCCTTGCTTTGGTAGCTGTCGTCGGCAGACAGTGTGAACGTGCCAGCCGGGATGTAGAGGGTGTACTCCTCGCCCGGTGTCAGTGCCACCGGCAGGGCTGAGAGGTTGAAGCTGACGCCGTCGGCCATGGCTGTGATGTTGACGGTTGAGACGGTGCCGCCGTTCTTGTCGAGCAGCGTGCCCTTGGCGTTAGCCTTCAGCGACGTAGGCTTGGAGAACTGTATCGTGCCGCGGCGGTAACGGGCAAACGCCGTCCCTGCGGAGGGCGTCACAACGTAAGTGCCTTCGGCGAACGGGTCGATGTGCGAGGCCGCCTCAGCGAACATTTCGGGCAGGCGGATGATGTAGCCGTTGCCCGTGGCCATAGACATGGCGAGAAGAGTCTTCTCATCGTCAGACACGTCTACAGCGTAGCCGGTGCATTCCTGCCCAATTTTGTCGTAAATGTTGACGCCGTAACGGCCCGTCATGATTTCGTCAAGGCCGAACCAGAGCTTGCCAGAGCGTATGTACATATAGCGCAGGGGGTTGAGAGCCGGCGACGATGCGAAGACCGTGCCCGCATTGCTTACCGCGAAGCCGGCGCGGTCTTGTTCGTCAGAGTATGTGTTGTAAAGCTCGAGGCTGTTGTCGGTGAGGTTCATCTTGTAGGTCGTGTTGTACTCGCTGCCTCCCGTTTCTACCACGTAGGCCTGCCCCGTCATGTAAGAGCCGTCGTTGCTCATGTTGGAGGCGTCGATGAACGCGCCTGACTGGTGAGTGCCTTCGGGCATGAGGTTGTCCACGTAGACGGTCTCGTGGGTGGTGCGGTTGTAGACGTAATAACAGCCCTGCCCCATGTATACGAAGTTCATGTGCCCGGCAATGAGGTTGCCGTCGGCACTGATGTTATTGATGCGCACCATTGCCGTAAGGTAACCGTTCTTGTCACGATTAGGGAACTTTGTAAGCTCCGCGTAGACGTCTATCTGGCGGTATGTCCCGTCGTCCTGGAGTTCCCACATCACGGGCGTCTCGTTGCTCTGGCCGTCGCCAGCTGCGCCGCCCATTGCGAAACCGCCGATGTACTTGCCGTCAGGAGTTACGCAGGTAGGGCTGCCCGAACCCGGCAGCTGCACCCACGTCCTGCTCTCTAAGTCGTAATAGGCGGGGCCGGCGGGCGTGCCGCCCACCACGTTTCCGCTGTTGGTGACGTCGCCGGCAGAATAACCCGTAGCGTCAGAGCCGCTCCACAGCATAGTGAGCTGGCCTGTCTTGGCGTTTACGAGATAAGGATACGCACTTACAGTTTCGTTTTCCTCACTGACACCTGCTGCAACGGCCCACTCGCCGTTGTCTGACAACGCGGTGAAATAGTTGGTGCTGTGCGGGAAGTTCACAACGGTGATTTCCGCCCCGTCTATCACCTGCGCATTCATGCCAAGGCTGCCGAACAGCCCCATGAGGAACGTGCAAATCAGACTTTTTCTATTAAACATACTTGATTTTTTATTAATTATGGTTAGTTCTTTTCACATTTTAAACGAAGGAGTTACCAAGAGTATGCGCTAAGCGCCGAAATTACCTGGAGCTGGCAGGGGCGGCTACCGTGAGTCAGCCTCCTTCCAGGCTGCCAAGTTACAAGTTACCAGACAATACATATCGTTATTGGCAACTTGGCATTTGCCGGTTAACCCTTGGCATTCTCTACGTTTTGCCACACCGTCATGGCGCAAGGCCGTAACGTAATCAGTCAACAAGCACTTTCTTCGTAGTGCCGTCGGCGTATTTTACAATGTTGATACCCTTCTGCGGGGCGGAGAGCAGCTGTCCGTCTATGGTGTAGCGGGCTACTTCCTTATTGTCGTCGACGGCGGTAACACCGTCAATGCCGGTTGCGCCGGGGTCGGTGGTATAAAACACGGTGATGGTAGAGCCTGTATATGTTTCGCTACCGTCTAACGATGTACGGAATACCTGATAGACAACTTCGCATGACATCTCAGAGGGAGTAGGTTTAAACTGGATTATTTCGGTCATCAAATTTTCATTGAAAGTTTTTCCTGCACCTATATCTAAAATCTCCAGTTCCTTTGCTACGCCATCGGTAGCCTGACAATTCGTTCCATAGCATACTTGAAAACGTGCGTTACTACTTATAGACTTCACATTTGCCTTAATATCTAAAAAACCAGCAACACCGCCGACATTCTTCAGCCACAAATTACCTGGTATCATATTTCCTGCCGGACTTGTCTCAACCACATTACGCACAATGCGGCTACCATCAGGAATTACGGGACCATTCTCGCCGTCTGTAAATTGGAATACGTCATCCACCTGTGCGCTGACAGCAAGAGCACCAAAAATGAAAGACAAACAAAGAGTAAAAAGTTTTTTCATAATTTTTTATAGTTTTAAATTGTTAATAATCAGTCAATTCCCGATTTGCAGCACGTCACGTGCGGCTTCGCGCCTGTCATGTTAAAACAATTTGACATAAACATGAAAAAAACGCAATTCAGCGCATAAAAGTAGTAATTAATTGTAAATGTGGAATAAATTTTTATATTAAAAAATCAGATGTTAAACAAACTTTAATAGTTGAAAGACGTTTTAACAATACGGTGTTTATGCAGATTTTACCAACGGCGTAACAATTTGACAGCAAACAAGTTACAATGGTATATGATTGAAATGCAAAATGTTAAATTATTACACAATAGTAACCGCAGTTTGTATGGTGTAAAAATAACAACGAAAACATTTTGCAAATAGAAATAAGGTAAAACAAACAATAAACGCAGAATTACAATCTGTAAGTAACAAAATGGATAAAAAGCGAACAAATAATGAGCAGACGACTCATAACACACGGAATTTTAATCATTGTCGTCAATCTCCATCCCAACCTTACCAAGGTGAGGGGCTTAACTTACCGGCAGCCGCCCGGTCACTTTCGGACGATGTGACTTATAATAGTAATTAAACCGGTTGGCGTCAGCAATCACTGACAGACGGCATCTAAGACACCGGACATTTCTTAACGTAGCGTAGCCTGCGGTTAAGTATTGCCCGCCATTCAGGGATGGGAGTTGACATTTTTATATATATCCAAACTGCAAATGAATCTGAAAGGATACCAATCGCACTGTAAAAGGGCGCTAAACACAACGTAAAAGGGCACATATTGCGACGCAATATGTGCCCTTTTAGAAAATGCCTGATAATCAAGCGGTTGCCGGCAGAGAATATCGGGTAATATTGGTGTTCCCGAAGCACTGCGACAAATAAGACAAATAAGACTTGTCAAAGCCTCCTCTCTTCAGAAAGCAGGGGTGAGTGTCAGGTGTTGTGAATACCGGTCATCGGTCTTGCCTTTACGGGTGCTTCTCAATCTCACTTATCGCGGCTTTCACGATGTCGCTCTCCTCGTTGACGATTTGGAAGTATTCGCTCATGTCGAAGAGGTCGCGGGCAACGAGTGCGCGGAGCTGCGTGGTGAGCATGGGGATGGTGCGGGCCAGCTCGTCGTCGTCCTTTGGCTTGACGTCCATCTTGCGCCCCTCCTCCACTACGGCGTCGATGAGTTCGCGGGGGACGGTGAAGTCGCGGCGGAAGGCCTCGAATGTGGGGAAGGCGCGGCGCAGAGAGTCGCGGTGATTGTCGATGTAGCGCAGGTCGGCGTTGATGATTACGCCCTTGAGGGCGAGCAGGCGGTGGAACTTGGTGTACTGCATCGTGTCTAACGGGACGAAGATGTCAGGCATGATGCCTCCTCCGCCGTAGACGGGGCGGTGCTCCCTCAGGGTGTAGCACTTTAGCGAGTCGGCGAAGTGTATGCTGTCGCGGTTGGTCAGCTCGCCGTGCTTCAGGCGGTTGTCAAAGTCGAGGGCATAGTCCTCAAGGTCGCCCTTGGTGTAAGGCTTCTGTATGCAGCGGCCGGCGGGGGTGTAATAATGCGCAATGGTCAGGCGGAGCATGGAGCCGTCGGGCAGGCCTACGGGACGCTGCACGAGCCCCTTGCCGAAGGTGCGGCGACCTATGACGATGCCGCGGTCCTGGTCTTGCACGGCGCCGGAGACTATTTCGGCAGCCGAAGCCGTGAACTCGTTGACGAGCACGAAGACGCGGCCGTCACGGAAGTTGCCGCTGCCGCGCGCCTTATAGTCGGTGCGGGGGAACTGCCGGCCCTCGGTGTAGACTATGAGGTCGCCCTTGCGCAGCAGTTCGCCGGCAACATCGACGGCGGCCTGGAGGTATCCTCCGCCGTTGTCCTGGAGGTCGAGCACGAGGTCTTTCATGCCCTCGGCGCGCAGCTTCTCGACAGCCTGCATGAACTCTCCGTGCGTGGTTGCGCCGAAGTTGCCTATCCGTATGTAACCTGTTCCGGGGCGGAGCATATATACGGCGTCGATGCTGTGCACGGGTATTTTGTCCCTCTTGACGGTAAACTTGAGCACTTCGGCCACGCCGCGGCGCACGATGCCGAGGTCTACCTTGGTGCCCTTAGGCCCGCGCAGGCGGCGCATGATTTCCTCCTTCTTCATCTTCACACCGGCCACGGCGGTGTCGTTGACGAGGACTATGCGGTCGCCGGCCATGATGCCTACCTTCTCTGACGGGCCTTTGCTGACGGGCTGGATGACAAGGAGCGTGTCATCAACCATGTTGAACTGCACGCCGATGCCCTCGAAGTTGCCCTGTAGGGGCTCGTTCATGGCCTTCACCTCCTCAGGGTCGGCGTATGACGAGTGGGGGTCGAGCTTCTCAAGCATCCCGCGTATGGCGTCCTCGACGAGCTTCTGTTCGTCAACGGTATCGACATAAAGGTTGGTTATGGCCATCTCGGCTATCTGGAGCTTGCGCAGGGGGCTGTCGCCCGAAAAGTTGATGCGCATCTGAGCACTCAAAGGTGAAAAGATGAAAATGTGAAAAAGTAAAAAAACAAGTGCCTTGATTTTCATTGCTTGGTGGTTGTTATTTGGAGAAATGGGAGCTATGGGAAGGCCGGGAGCACCGAGAGGAACGGGCAGTATGGGTCTGATAAGGCCGATGTGCCGATTTTCTTAACTCTTAATTCTTAGCTCTTAATTAAATTCCTCTTCCTCCGGCCGGTCTTCCTCGATGACAAGGTTGTCGATGATGAAGTTCTGGCGTTCGGGCGTATTCTTGCCCATGTAGTATTCGAGGAGCTTCTGCACCTGGTCGGTCTTGTGCAGAGTGACCTGCTCAAGGCGCATATCTGGACCGATGAAGGCCCGGAACTCGTCGGGACTGATTTCGCCGAGGCCCTTGAAGCGGGTGATTTCGGGGTCGGGGCCGAGCGCCGAAATGGCGTCGATGCGCTCCTCCTCGCTGTAGCAATAGCGCGTTACGAAGTCGCCCTTCTGCCCTTTTGCGGCGTCGAGCGTGGCCTTGTCCTTGATTTTCGAGCGGCGGTTGCGCACGCGGAAGAGCGGCGTCTGCAACACGTAGACGTGGCCCTTCTTTATCAAGTCGGGGAAGAATTGCAGGAAGAAGGTGATGATGAGCAGGCGTATGTGCATACCATCGACATCGGCATCGGTGGCCACTATAACCTTATTATAACGCAGAGTGTCGAGTCCGTCCTCGATGTCAAGGGCGGCTTGCAGGAGGTTGAACTCCTCGTTCTCGTACACCACCTTCTTGGTAAGCCCGTAAGAGTTCAACGGCTTGCCTCTGAGCGAGAACACTGCTTGGGTGTTGACGTCGCGGCTCTTGGTTATGGAGCCGCTTGCCGAGTCGCCCTCGGTTATGAAGATGGAGCTTTCCTCCTTGCGGTCGTTCTTCACGTCGGAGAAGTGTATGCGACAGTCGCGCAGCTTCCTGTTGTGCAGGTTTGCCTTCTTCGCGCGTTCACGGGCCAGCTTGGTGACGCCGGCCATTTCCTTGCGCTCCTTCTCCGAGGCCTGGATTTTCTGGAGCATTACCTCCGCCACGTCAGCGTGTCGGTGCAGATAGTTGTCCACCTCGGTCTTGATGAAGTCGCCCACGTATTTGTTCACGCTAACGCCGTCGGGCGACATGGTGAGCGAACCGAGCTTGATTTTGGTCTGGCTCTCAAACATCGGCTCCTCCACATTCACCGCGATGGCGGCCACGAGGCCGTTGCGTATGTCGGTATATTCAAAGTTCTTGTTGAAGAACTCTTTTATTGTCTTGGCTATGTGCTCCTTGAACGCGCTCTGGTGGGTGCCGCCCTGGGTGGTGTGCTGGCCGTTGACGAAGGAGTGGTACTCCTCTCCGTACTGGTTGGTGTGGGTGAACGCTATCTCGATGTCTTCCCCCTTGAGGTGTATTATTGGGTAGATGCCGTCGGTGGTCATCGTGTCGTTGAGCAGGTCTTCAAGTCCGTTGCGGCTCAGTATGCGGCGGCCGTTGAACATGATGGTAAGCCCCGTGTTGAGGTAAGTGTAGTTACGGAGCATCGTCTCGACGAAATCCGTGTGTATGCGGTAGTTCTTGAACAGCGTGTCGTCAGGCTCGAAGAAGACGTATGTGCCGTTCTCGTCCTGCGTGTCCTCGGTCGTGTCGCCGGTCATCACGCCGCGTTCGAACTTCACCGTGCGCACAGTGCCGTCGCGGTAAGAGCGTACCTCGAAGCTGGAACTAAGCGCATTGACGGCCTTTATGCCGACACCGTTGAGTCCGACGCTCTTCTTGAACGCCTTAGAGTCATACTTTCCGCCGGTGTTGAGCACGCTGACGGCCTCGACGAGCTTGCCCTGCGGAATGCCGCGTCCGTAGTCGCGGACGGTCACGCGCAGCTCGTCGTCGATGTCAACCTCGATGCGTTTGCCGGCGTTCATCTTGAACTCGTCGATGGAGTTGTCGATGACTTCCTTCAGCAGCACGTACACTCCGTCCTCGGGCATGGAGCCGTCGCCCAGCCGCCCGATGTACATTCCGGGGCGGGTGCGCACGTGTTCCATGTCGGACAAGTGCCTTATATTATCATCTGTGTAGGAAACCTGTGGGTTTTGTATTTCGTTTTCGCTCATGGTCGTTTATTGTTTAATAGGCGGAATGGGGCCGATAAGGCGGATATGGCCAACAACTTGGCTGGCGGAATGTGGCTGATAAGGCCAATAAGGCCAACAAGGCCGATTGGCAAGGCACATCAAGCCCCCTCCCTTGGGGAGGGCTGTGGTGGGTTACCCCTTCGGTTGGTGTGGGTGTCGGGTGCTTTATGGCAAGTCTGCCTTACAGCCACTTCTTGTAGCACCTGCGCCTCTTGTGCAGCTTGGGGTCAAGGTACTGCCACTGGCTCTGCACGTTCTCGTTGGTCTCCATCTCGACCTGGCTCTCGCCCCACTTGAAGCCGTAGGCCTGGTAGCGCGGGATGAGGTCGGCGAACATCATGGCGTTGGCACCCTTCATGCGGTACTCGGGCAGTACGCCGAGCAGGAGCAGGTCAACGCCCTCGGTCTTGTGCGCCTTGAGGGCGCGCAGTATGTGCCACCAGCCGAAGGGGAAGAGCCGCCCGCGGCGGCACTTCTGCAGGGCGCGGGAGAGCGAGGGGATGGTTATGCCGACGGCGACGGGCTTGCGGCCCTCGTTCCAGTCTTCCACCACGGTGATTAGACTGAGGTCGGCCAGGGGGAAGTACATATCGATGTACTGCTCGATTTGCCTGTCCGACAGCTCCGAGTAGCCGTAAAGGTCCTTGAAGCACGTGTTCACGAGGTCGAACATCTTTTTGCCGTAGCCACCATCGAAGACGTCTTTCTTCGTCAGCTTGCGCACGTGCAGGTTGTACCTTTTCTCTATCATCTCGGCTATCTTGGTGTACTTTTCGGGCACGGTGTCGGGCACCATCATCTTGAACTCCACGTAGTCGTTGTCTTTCTCGAAACCGCCCAGCCGCTCTATGTGCTCCGGGTAGTAGGGATAGTTGTATATGGTGGGCATCGTGCCGAGCTGGTCGAAGCCCCACGTGAGCATCCCTTCGGGGTCGAGGTCGGTGAAGCCGAGCGGGCCTATCATCTCGTCCATGCCCTTCGACTTGCCGTAGTCTTCGACGGCTTGCAGCAGTGCGCGGCTCACGTCGATATCGTCAACGAAGTCGAGCCAGCCGAAGCGTACGCACTTGCGGCCCCACCGCTTGTTGGCCTTGTGGTTGATGATGGCGGCCACGCGGCCGGCCATGCGGCCGCCGTCCTTGTAGAACGCCATGAAATACTCGGCCTCGCAGAACTCGAACGCCGCGTTCCTCTCCTTGTCGAGGGTCTTCATCTCGTCAGAGAAGAGGTTGGGCACGTCTTGCTCGCAACCCTCGTAGAGGTCGTAGTGAAAGTCGATGAAGCGTCCGAGGTCACGTTTACTTTTTACCTTTTTTATTATTATTGATGACATTTGCCGTTTCTTTATTCGTGCAAAAATAATGATTTTAGGCAAAAAACAGGAGAGGAAACGAGTTAAAAAAAAGAAAAAACCACCCCTGCCAATACCTGACACCCAACCCAACTACACCCAACACCCACCCCAACCCTCCCGAAGGGAGGGAACTTGATATGCTTTTACCTTATAAGAGATGCCGAAATGCACGGCGAAAGAGCACGTTTTACAGGGCAAGATGTGCCCTTTTGGTAACCGACTGGTTATCAGACAAATAACCCAAATATCCCCGTTAAAGCAACAAGTCATGTCGAGCTCCCTCCCTTGGGAGGGTCGGGGTGGGCTTTTGCTGCCTGTAACAATTTTGTAACTATTTGTTAAGAAAACCATCAAATCCATGCAATATCCATGTAACACAGAAGTCAGAACTTTGCACCCGTCAAATCATTCTACTTTTTTATGAAAAAAAATTACAGGAAACTATCACTTTTTTGCCTGTCGGCGGTATTCGCAGTGACGGCTTTCGCCGCTCCCGAACCTACCGACGCAAGCCTCGGCGTGATACGCGGGCGCATAGTGGATTCACAGAACCAGGTGCTGCCCGGCGCATCGGTCATAATTGAAAGTCTGCACACGGGTGCTGTCAGCGACGTGAACGGCTACTACTCGCTTGTGAACCTGAAACCGGGCACTTACACCGTGAAGGTGACTTACGTAGGATATGAGCCGAAAACGGCGCAACTGACAATCAAGCCCAACAAGACAGCCGTGCTCGACTTCACCCTCTCTGACGGCGTAGAGCTGCAGGGCGTCGAGGTTAAGGGCGCGTTCCACGGCCAGAGCCGCGCCATAAACCAGCAGAAGAACAACTTCAACCTGACCAACGTGGTGTCGGCCGACCAGGTGGGCAAGTTCCCCGACTCAAACATAGGCGACGCCCTCAAGCGCATCAACGGCATCAACGTGCAGTACGACCAGGGCGAGGCACGCTTCGGGCAGGTGCGAGGCACGTCGCCCGACCTTACAAGCGTCAGCATCAACGGCAACCGACTGCCCTCGGCCGAGGGCGACGCGCGCAACGTGCAGCTCGACCTCATACCCGCCGACATGATACAGACCATCGAGGTTAACAAGGTAGTAACCGCCGACATGGACGGCGACGCCATCGGCGGCGCCATCAACCTCGTAACCAAGAACACTCCTTACAAGCGCGTGTTCAACATTACGGCCGGGACGGGATACAACTGGATTAGCGACAAGTTCCGCGTAGACCTCGGAGCTACATGGGGCGACCGCTTCTTCAACGACAAGTTCGGCATCATGGCCGCCCTGTCTTACCAGAACTCGCCCGCCGGCTCGGACAACTGCGAGTATGAATACGACCTCGACGACGACGGCAACGTGGTGCTCTCGTCGGCCGAGATACGCCAGTACTACGTCACCAGGGAGCGCCAGAGCTACTCGCTCTCGATGGACTACGACTTCAACCCCAACCACAAAATATACTTCAACGGTATCTACAACCGCCGCAACGACTGGGAGAACCGCTACGGACTGTCATACAAGGACCTTACCGAAGGGCCCGGCGGCATGAGCGTGGAGTCACAGCTGAAGATGGGCGACGACGACAACCGCAACGCCCGCCGCGAGCTGCAACAGACGATGGACTTCACCCTCGGCGGTAACCACCTGCTCTGGGACCGCCTGCAGATGGACTGGATGGGCTCATACTCGCACGCCAGCGAGGACAAGCCCAACGAACGCTACTTCACCCTGAAGCAGGAAGGCCTCACCATCGACATGGAGGGCGCAGGCGGCAAGCACCCGTATTCGCTCACGCCGATATCACTCGCCCTGGGCGAATGGGAAGTTGACGAGCTGACCAACGGCGACGAAGACGTTGACGAGGACGAGTGGAAGGCAAAAATCGACTTCGAGCTGCCCCTCGCAAGCGGTCTCTTCGGCAACTCGCTGAAGTTCGGCGCAAAGTACACAAACAAGCACAAGACCAAATACGCAAGCGTCTACGACTACACAGACGGCTACGCCAGCGAGCGCGGCGACGAGTGGAAGCAGTACATGACGATGCAAATACGCGACGACTTCATGGTGAGCGACGTCTACAAACCTACCGAGTTCGTTGACAAGCGTTACATCGGCGACTTCACGAAAGCCGACCTCGACCGCTGGGGAGGCGAACAAGACCTCGAAGAGTCGTCAGGCGACTACGACGCACGCGAACAGGTTACGGCGGCATATCTGCGCTTCACGCAGAAGCTGGGACGCAACCTCACAGTCATGGCCGGCCTCCGCATGGAGCACACAAGCCTCAAGACGAGCGGCACCACGCTGTTCTTCGACGAGAACGGCGACGGCTCTCTCGGCTCTACGGGCATCCACAAGCACGACTATACCGACTGGCTGCCGAGCGTGCTGTTCAAGTGGGACGCGAACGACGACTTCAAGGTGCGCGCATCTTACACCAAGACGCTGGCACGCCCGAAATACTCTTACCTCGTGGCAAACTCCACTTACAACACCGAGGACGGCGATGTCGAAATCACACTCGGCAACCCCGACCTGAAGCCTATCACCTCGCACAACGTTGACCTCTCGGCCGAATACTACTTCAAGAGCGTGGGCCTCGTGTCGGCGGCACTGTTCTACAAGCGCATCAACGACTTCACCGTCAACTGGACGGAAGATATGGCCTACGGCAACTACGCCGAGGCTGAGGTGCACCAGCCGCTCAACGCCTTCGACGCCGACCTCTTCGGCGTGGAACTCGGCTTCCAGCGCGACTTCAGCTTCATCTCGCCGGCCCTGAAATGCCTGGGCTTCTACGGCAACTACACCTACACTTACAGCAACATCGTGAAGTCATACGTCGGCGACAAGGAGAACCAGATACTCCCCGGCTCGCCGGAGCACATGGCAAACGCATCGCTCTATTTCGACAAGTGGGGCCTGAACCTGCGCCTGTCGTACAACTTCACGTCGGCATTCCAGGACGACGAGGAGTACGTCGATGACGCTCCGCTGCGCCGCTACTACGACGCCACGCACTACATGGACCTCAACGCCAGCTACACCTGGGGCAAGAACACGAAGTACACCTTCTACGTACAGGCCAACAACCTGCTCAACCAGCCCCTGCGCTACTACCAGGGCGAGAAGGACCGCACGATGCAGGTGGAATACTACGGCGTGAAACTCAATGCCGGATTTAAGGTGAACTTCTAAAATAAGTAACAACAAACAAGCACAAAACACCCAACCAACAGGCACCTGACACCCACCCCAACCCTCCCAAAGGGAGGGAGCTTGATTAGCACAGCCAGTTAAAGTGGCCATAGACTAACCATAAGGCACAACAAACTCCCTCCTTTCGGGAAAGTTGAGGTGGATATTTGAACAACAAAACATACCAAACTCCCTCCCTTTGGGAGGGCGGGGGTGGGTTAAACCAATCAAAATTTATGAAGCGCATACAGACACTTATCCTTATGCTGGCGGTAGTATTCACCGCAGCATTCGCCCAGACGCCAGCCGAATGGGAAAAACTCGAAAAATCAGTCAACTTCTACGTGGCCAACGACCTCGGCCGTAACGGATACTACGACCAGAAGCCGATAGCCGAACTGATGGGCCGCATGGCCGAGACCGTGGGCATAGAGTGCGTCGCCGCCGCCGGTGACATCCACCACTTCGAGGGCGTCACGAGCACGCAAGACCCCCTCTGGATGACCAACTACGAGCTGATTTA
>CALUGX010000014.1 GCA_944320285.1 uncultured Prevotella sp. | reverse complement strand
TTGTTGGACTCTTTCGCATTGTTCTACACATTTTTTTTATCGTTAATAAATGTGTCAACTTTTGCCAGGACAAGACAATCGCCGTACATCTAAAAATAATTCCGCCAACGGGTAAAGACTCCATATTTAGCATTAAATAAACAACAATGATGCAATGGACAAAAAGGTAAACAAGAGTTAGATACTTTGCGTCGTAGTAATTCGTACAGACACAAAATTTTGCGTATAAAATTTGGGCGATGTGGATATTCATTTAATGAAAAAAGTGGCGAAAAGTCACCTAATATCGTTTTTTTTGTCTAATTTTGCCCCGTTCATGCTTAAACACACAAGTGTGCAGACGGCAATTATACAATAAAAAAACAATACGAAATGAACATACAAGATGATATAAAAAAGGCCGTGGAGGTAATGCGTCAGGGCGGCGTGATACTCTATCCAACGGACACGGTGTGGGGCATAGGCTGTGACGCTACTAACGCGGAGGCCGTGGCCAAAGTATATAAGATAAAGCGTCGGGACGATTCAAAAGCCATGATTTGCCTTGTAGACTCGGATGTAAGGCTGCAACGCTATGTTAGGAATGCGCCCGAAGTGGCTTGGCAGGTGATGGAGCTGGCAACAAAACCTACGACGGTGATATTCGACAATGCTGTAAATCTCGCCCCAAACCTCGTGGCTGAAAACGGCAGTATAGCCATGCGCATTACGAATGAACCTTTCTCAAAAGAGCTGTGTTATCGTTTCCAGAAACCGGTGGTGTCAACCAGTGCAAACATCAGCGGCGAACCGGCAGCCGAAAACTACAAAGACATATCCGAAGAACTGCTTAACGCCGTAGATTATGTATGTTTCAGTCGCAGACAGGAAAAGAAACCGCATACGCCGTCGAGCATCATCAGGATAAAGAACGACGGACAAGTGGAAATAATAAGAAAATGACAATATGGCTGCAAGCATACGGCAAGAGACGGCAACACTGATGCAGCGGGTAATAAATTTGCGCGAGCAATACATTACAGACAAGCAATTTACACTTATTTTGAGTTTCCTTGTAGGTTTGTTTGCCGCCGTTGCCGCGTACTTGTTGCATTGGATTATCGAGGAAATAGAGCTTTTGCTCACTTCGCGCTTCGAAAGCGAGACGTTTAACTGGATGTATCTTGTCTACCCCGTAATAGGCATTTACATCACTTCATTATTCGTGCGTTATGTCGTGAAAGACGAGATAAGCCACGGTATCACGCGCATTCTTTACGCCATCAGCAGCAAGCGTAGCCGTCTGAGGGGACATAATTGTTGGAGCTCTGTCATAGCGTCGGCCATAACAATCGGCTTTGGTGGTAGTGTGGGAGCAGAGGCACCTATCGTACTTACCGGGTCGGCCATAGGAAGCAACCTCGGCCAACTGTTCAGGATGGATAATAAGACACTTATGTTGCTCGTAGGTTGCGGTGCGGCGGCAGCCATCGCCGGAATATTCAAAGCTCCCATCGCCGGCCTTGTGTTTACGCTTGAGGTCTTGATGATCGACCTTACGATGGCCTCGTTGCTGCCAATCCTCATCTCAAGTGTCACCGCCACCTGTTTCACTTATATTTTTACGGGCAGCGATTCACTGTTTGTTTTCACATTGGATAATCCTTGGCCCGTTGAGCGTATCCCGGCAAACATCCTGCTCGGAGTGTTCGGCGGTTTCGTAAGCCTTTATTTCATACGTGTTATGACGGCGTGCGAGGCCGGATTTGCCCGGCTTAAAAACAAGCCCGTGCTAAAACTTTTGGTTGGGGCTTTGGTGCTCAGTCCGTTAATATTCATTTTTCCATCGCTTTACGGTGAAGGTTACGGCAGCATAAATATTCTACTTAGCGGTAAGACCGAAGCCGACTGGGACTTGATACTTAATAATTCCCCGTTCTACGGACATTCTGAAATGTTGATACCTTACATCGGCATGGTGCTGCTGACAAAGGTTTTTGCCACGTCGGCAACTAACGGCGGCGGAGGTTGCGGCGGTACGTTTGCGCCTTCGTTGTTCATCGGCGCGTTCGCAGGTTTCCTTTTCGCAAGGGTGTGGAATATATATGAAATAGGTGTTTACCTTCCTGAAAAGAATTTCGCTCTCTTGGGGATGTCGGCAGTCATGGCCGGAGTGATGCACGCTCCACTTACAGGCATATTCCTCATAGCCGAGATTACAGGTGGATATCAGATGTTCATACCGCTGATGATTGTCAGCATCTGTTCATATCTTACCATTATCATATTCGAGCCTCACAGCATTTACGGAATGCGCTTGGCACGCCAAGGTAAATTGATAACCCACCACACTGACCGTGCCGTGCTGACTCTAATGAGTCTTGACAGCGTAATAGACAAAAGTTACACCGCCGTATCGCCCGACAGAGACCTCGCTTCGCTTGTGCACGCCATAAGCAAGAGCCATAAAAACGTACTGCCTGTGCTCGATGACGCCGGAAATCTCTTGGGCGAAATTGACATAACCAAGTTGCGCCACATCGTATTCCGCACAGAGCTTTACCATCACTTTAAGGTTCGCCAGCTGATGTCTCAGCCGGAAACCGTACTTTCTGTGAACGACACGATGGAAGAAGTTATGAAACGTTTTGACAGCACAGACTCTTCAATGCTCCCCGTCGTAGACGACGAGAGGCATTTGCGGGGATACGTTTCGCGCACGCATATCTACGCAATGTACCGTAAGATGGTAGCTGATTTGTCAGAGGATTAAGCCTAACCCAAATCGGTCATTAGAATGTATTTGACAAGACATTGCCGTATCTTGCATACTCTTTGCCTGCTTATTCGTACCTGTGCATCTTGCTTACCGTATGACTAACGTAACACGGCAACGACTTCGCTGGGACGAAAAGCAATCCTATCCGGCATACCCCAGAAATCAACTTAAAGTCTAATGACCGATTTGGGCTTATCTTGTAGCACGGAAACTTTCCATATTCTGATACCTGCGCTTCATAAAACGTCTGTAGATGTTTTTTATCCATAGTTGATGGGTGACTATGAAAACCAGACCGAGCACCAGGAGAATAATATATGATGTGTTTTCAGGAAATGCACTGTTCATCACGGATATGAAAATGACAGGGCAGAACATGGCTACAAGTTCGGCAACTACTTGGAAATAGTTGTTCTCTATGTTGCCTTTGCTTATGAATTTGGTGTTAAGCGGTATCGTCTGGCGGTTGTAGACGGCCATTTGCATCAACAGGCAGTAGATAGGACCGGCGGTGAATGTCATCATGGCGATGAGCGAAAGCAGCGTGTACTTGCCCATGAACACAGTGGGAAGCATCAGCAACAACGGAAAAAGCAGCATTGCTCCATAGAGGTAATATTTTGCTTTCAGCAAGTGCATGATGTTTTCCTTGTGTATCATCAGCCCGTCAATGTAATTGCCTTCAGCACTCATAATCTTGATGATAAACATCGAACCGTAAAGGACAAATGTGTAAACCACCCAGAAAGCCTTGTAAGTGTTGGAATCGTAGATATCGGTGAATGAAATTACGAGACTTAGGATGGTGACGAACACCGTACCGAAAATGAACGACTTGCGCATATTCTTGTTGCGCATGATACTTTTTATTTCGAGTTTCAGATATTGGCCTGTCTCGCCATATTTGTCGAAAACATGAAACTCAGACACGGTTCTCAATTTCGTGTTTTCCACTCCGGCGTTCTCGCTGTATGTCAGGCGGTACTGCACCCGCTTATTCGTTTGTATGAAAGCGACCAACACGGTTGCTACGCCGATATATGCCGGAAGGTTCCATGCAGCGAACCATGATCCGAACCGAGTGTAAAAGTCAAAGAAAGCTCTGAAATCATCGATGTAAATCAGTGAAAATATTAAAGCGTAAACCACAGCCGGCAACGCCCACCATTTGATGGTCTGGTTTATGAGCGTCCTTATCAGCATATACCATTGACTGTTGATGATAACAAGCAGCTGAAACGCTATAACCAGCCCCAACGCAGCACTAAAACCTGCGCTGAACAGAGTAGTCATAATAACATAAGGTATGGTTATTACCAACCATACAAGATTGTTGGATGACAGCATACTTGAATAAACGAACAGTTCGACGCAGGTATACTTGGGTATGGGCAGCAATGAATATGGCTTTATCAACTGACTCGGAGTCTGTTGCCCTATGAAGCGGAATAAGAAGTCAACAGCGAGGAATAATGGTGCTATGCCAAAGAAAAATTCGCTTGACGTATAATGCGAGTCGGGCGAATTTGCAATCATGGCCATCAACACTGCGATGAAAAGCATATATAGCAGGATGAAGGCTACGCCGATATAGATTAAGAACTTGGCCGCCTTATTCTGTCCGTAGGCCATGCTTCTCTTTTCTGACAACTTGATGTGCTTACGCAATGTGCAAAGCAGTTGTAGCTTGTTCACTTTGGAAATATAAAAAAGAGTTATAAATAAAGAAAAGTACACTGCGTTGAATTAGGAACTAAGAGTTAAGAATTAAAAAATATATTTTGATGATGAAAGCTCACATTCAACGTTTTCTTAATTTTTAACTCTTAATTCTTAATCTATCTAAGGTCGATAACTTCGGCCTGTGGAAAGTCTTTGGCGTTAAACCTGAATGTAGCATCGCCAAGGTTTTTCGCCTTGAAGTTTGAAACGTTGATGGTAGTCCATCCGTTGCTTTGGCGCATCTTGATGGTCTTGGGGTAATAGTTTTTGCCGATGGTGATGTACATTTCCCTGATGGTGCGCGCGTTGTTGGTTGCGGTCAGATGTATTTGCCATCCTCCGGTCACGTTTTTCATGCCCAGTTTGTAGCCGCTCTTATAGATATTGATAAACGTGTACGGGTTCATTGATAATTGACTGGCCTTTGTTGGCGTACTTACGTTTACTTCCTGGCTCTTTTTCATATAAGTCCATAGTGTCTTACCGTCATACCAGACTATCGCCTGCGGCGTTTGAGCGTTGAACTTCACACCTTTTATTGATATTGTGCCCGATACGTTGCCAGCCTTTCCGCTCATGCTGAAATTTGCACTTGCTCCGCCTTTGCGTCCCACGATAGAGGCGGTCTTGTCAAGTATTTTGCGAGCCTGCACAGCGTTTTGAGCGTAGATGCCGGCTGCCAGTAAAATGGAAAGGATGATAAGTGACAGTCTTTTCATTCTGATTGATGTTTATTGTTATTGTTTACAAGTACTTCGCAGACTTACCTGCTGCATTTATTTTCTTAATTGGGCGAGGATGTTTTCCAAGCTGTTTTCGTCCTGTATGAGCACTTCGCGGGGCTTGGCACCTTGCGCCACACCTACAATACCTGCTTTTTCGAGCTGGTCCATCAGTCGGCCGGCACGGTTGTAGCCTATCGAGAACTTACGCTGTATCATACTGGTAGAGCCTTGCTGACTGAGTACAATCGTACGCGCAGCGTCTTCAAACAGCGGATCGAGGTTGTGTCCATCAATGCCGCCTTTGCCAGCCACACCACTTTCCTCAACAGTCGGTTCTGGCAGTTCCATCGGTTCGAGCGGTCCGGGTTGGCTGGCGATGTATTTGTTGATCCTGTCAATCTCCGGAGTATCAATAAATGCGCATTGCACACGCACCGGCTCGTTAGTGCTGAGAAACAGCATATCGCCGCGTCCTATCAGCTGGTTGGCTCCGGGACGGTCGAGTATAGTCCTTGAGTCAACCATTGCGCTTACCCTGAACGCCATACGTCCTGGGAAGTTTGCCTTGATGTTACCCGTTATTATCGACGTCGTAGGACGCTGTGTTGCGATGACCATGTGTATTCCTACAGCACGCGCCAGCTGAGCAATGCGCGCTATCGGCAGCTCTATCTCTTTGCCGGCAGTCATGATAAGGTCGCCAAACTCGTCTATTACGACGACGATGTACGGCATATATTCGTGTCCGTCAGTCAGGCGCAGCTGGTGGTTGATGTATTTCTTGTTGTATTCTTTGATGTTTCGCGCCCCAGCCAGTTTCAACATATCATACCTCGTATCCATGAGTTTGCAAAGGCTGTTGAGCGTCTTGATAACCTTAGTCACATCTGTGATGATGGGCTCCTCATTATTGTCGGGGATTTTCGCCATAAAGTGTTGCGCTATCGGGGCGTATACGCTGAACTCCACCTTCTTCGGGTCGATGAGAACCAGTTTCAGCTCGTTAGGGTGCTTTTTGTAAAGCAGCGATGTTATTATGGCGTTAAGACCAACAGACTTACCTTGTCCCGTTGCACCGGCAACGAGCAAGTGAGGCAGTTTGGCCAAGTCAACCATGTAAATTTCGTTAGTAATGGTTTTACCTATGGCGATAGGTAAGTCCATCGTTGTTTCCTGGAAGCGTTTTGAGTTTAACACGCTTTCCATAGATACGATGTTCGGTTTCTTGTTAGGCACCTCTATACCGATGGTGCCCTTACCCGGTATCGGGGCTATAATACGTATGCCCAAAGCTGCGAGGCTTAGGGCGATGTCATCTTCAAGGTTCCTGATTTTAGATATTCTCACGCCTTCGGCCGGTGTGATTTCATACAGTGTTACGGTGGGGCCTACGGTCGCCATTATCGTCTTTATCTCCACGCCGAAGTTATTAAGCACCTCAACAATGCGGTTTTTGTTGGCCGTCTGCTCCTTCATGTCAATGTACGGCTTGCCGTCATCGTCATATTTCTTGAGCAAATCCAATGTCGGATACTTGTATTTTGTCCACGGTTCATGCGGGTCGATCGGTGTTGACAGGTCTTTGGGTCCTGAGACATCGGTCGAATCGGCCTTATTTTCTATGTTTATGTCGTTTATTATGATGCCGTCGTCTTTGCTTTCCGGAGTCTCATTGGCTGGCTTCACGTTTTCAGGTTCAACTTGCGTTGTGTCGTCGAATTTCACTATTTGTGTTTCAGGGTCATCAAAAACTTCGGGATCGTCCAATGTCTTTATCACTTCAACCTGTTGTTCTTCATTATCAGACAGGTTGTTGATACCGAATTTTACCTTCTTCCTTAGTGCACCAACAGGGTTGAGCGCCGTTCTGACGACACTTATTGTCTCTTTGCTTAAATACGTAAGGTATATTATAGCCGTGAGGATGAGAATGGCCATGAGGCCGTAAACGCCGATAACGTTTTCAAGCCATTGGCAGCAATACATTCCGTGGTCTCCGCCTGGATTGAAAATCTGACTGCCCATTATCGGAGTGAGAAGTTTTGCCGCCGTTATAGAGAACCACACCATCGCAATCATCAGGCAAATAAACCATTTAAGCAGGTTTATCTTGTAAGCCTTGACAAGTTGCAGCCCCGCCATACCCGCAAAAACGGGTATTATGAAAGATGCCAAGCCGAAGCATCTCGATATGAAGAAGTATGAAAGAAACGCCCCCAAAGAGCCACAGCTGTTCTTGAAGTCTCTGTTCTTATTGAGTATTTCTTGTGGCGTATGGTCTAAAATTATACTTTGGTCATATTGTCCTGTCGAGAAATAAGAGATAAAAGCTATTATCGTATATATTGAAAGAAAAATCAAGACAATGCCCAGAATGAAGTTTAATATGTCGTTTTGCAATATAGTTTTTAGTCCGACTACTTCGCTGAAGGATTTGTCTGTCTTCTTGTTTTTTTTCTTGCCCATCAGTTTGTTTATATGAAGTTTTATTTGCAAAAGTAATTGAAAAATGTCAGATTAAGCCATATTAATCGCCTTTTTTTTATATTTTTGCACACTAGTTTGTAAAGCAGCCAAGGCTTCTTTTCTCTTGTATATAATGGAAAAAGTAATATATAGTAAGTTCAACAAGAAGGATATTGCCACTTTGCCAAGGGCCGTTTTCGACGGGCGTATATTCGTCATCACTACTGCAAGTGAGGCTGAGAAAGCCGTTGAATACTTGCTGACGCAAGATATTTTGGGCGTAGATACGGAGACGAAGCCGTCGTTTAAAAAGGGCAGGACGTATGAAGTGGCGTTGCTCCAAGTGTCAACCCATGACACTTGTTTCCTTTTCCGCTTAAACATAATGGGCATGACGCCCGCGATAATCCGCCTGCTTGAGGATGTAAAAATACCCAAGATAGGACTGTCTTTGCATGATGACATCCTTTCGTTGCACAAGCGGGCAGATTTTGTTCCGGGCAACTTCATCGATTTGCAGAAACACGTGTGCGAATTAGGCGTTGAGGATCTTAGCTTGCAAAAGCTCTACGCTAATTTCTTCCATAAAAAAATCAGTAAGTCCGTGCGCCTGAGCAACTGGGAGACAGATGTACTGAGCGAGAGCCAGAAGCTCTATGCCGCAACAGACGCATGGGCTTGTATCAATATTTACGAAGAACTGCTCAGACTTGAACAGACTGGGGATTACAAGCTGGTTAAGTCTGATGAATAAAAAATTTGATTTTATGTATAAGAACGTATATCTTAAAAAAAGTAAAGACGACAGCCTGAAACGTTTTCATCCGTGGGTGTTTTCAGGAGCGATAAGCCGCATAGACGACGGCGTACAGGAAGGTGACATTGTGCGTATAATCAAAAGCGACGGGGATTTTATCGCTCTGGGGCATTTCCAGGTTGGCAGCATCGCTGTGCGTGTACTTTCTTTTGAAGACATAGAAATAGACGATACATTCTGGCATAAACGGCTTTCATCGGCTCTGGCGATGAGGCAAAGTATAGGCATCGCCGACAATCCGGCAAACAACACATTTCGTCTTGTGCACGGCGAGGGTGACAACCTGCCTGGATTAGTAATTGATTGTTACGGCAAGACGGCAGTGATGCAGGCCCACAGCGTAGGTATGCACGTGTGCCGTGAGGCTGTTGCCCGCCAACTTGTCGAGGTCATGGGTTCACGAATAGAAAATGTCTTTTATAAAAGTGAGACCACATTGCCGTTTAAGGCCGGCCTCGGACAGGAGAACGGTTTTATTTACGGCGGTTGTGACGATAACATCGCTGTTGAAAATGGAATGAAATTTCACGTTGATTGGTTGAAAGGACAGAAAACAGGTTTTTTTGTTGACCAGCGTGAAAACCGCTCTCTGCTTGAACGTTATTCAAAAGACCGCACCGTGCTGAATATGTTTTGTTATACGGGCGGTTTCTCTTTTTACGCCATGCGGGGCGGTGCCAAGCTCGTCCATTCCGTTGACAGCAGCGCAAAAGCCATTGAGCTGACTAATGCAAATGTTGCGTTGAACTTTCCTGATGACAGCCGCCATGAAGCCTTCTGTGACGACGCGTTCAAGTTCCTTGACAATGCAGATGGTAAATACGACCTTATAATACTTGACCCTCCGGCTTTCGCCAAGCACCGTGCAGCATTGCACAACGCCTTGAAAGGCTACACACGCCTTAACGTAAAAGCCTTTGAGCGTATAAAGCCGGGCGGAATATTGTTTACGTTCAGTTGCAGCCAGGTGGTCACTAAGGACAACTTCCGCAACGCCGTGTTCACTGCAGCGGCATTGGCAAAAAGGAACGTCAGGATATTGCACCAGTTGCATCAGCCTGCCGACCACCCCGTTAACATTTATCATCCTGAAGGCGAGTACCTTAAAGGGCTGGTGCTGTATGTTGAATAAGGCGTTTTTACGTAAAGTTTCAACCTTTGCCGCTTCGCAAGGTTTGTTTGTCAAAGGCTCTAAATACCTTGTCGCGCTGTCAGGCGGAGCCGACAGCGTGGCTTTGGCGCTCGTAATGAAAGAACTTGGCTATGACGCCGAAGCTGCCCATTGCAACTTTCATCTTCGTGGAGACGAGTCTGACAGGGACGAGTGTTTTTGCGTTAAGTTTTGCGAAGCTCACGGCTTAAAGCTCCACATTACGCATTTTGACACAGTTGGCTTTGCTGAGCTCAGAAAAATCAGCATAGAGATGGCTGCCCGCCATCTGCGATATGCGTATTTCTCAAATCTTATTCGTGACATCGGGGCGGCAGCCGTTTGCGTTGCCCACCATCAAGACGATTCCGTGGAAACTGTCCTGATGAATCTCATCCGCGGCACCGGCATACACGGCCTTGTGGGGATACGTCCGCGTAACGGCCACGTGCTGCGTCCACTGTTGTGCGTCACGAGGCAGGAGATTGAGGACTGTCTTAGTGAGGTTGGACAGGACTATGTTATTGACAGCACAAATCTCGTTGATGATGTTACACGCAACAAAATACGCCTCGACATCATTCCGATGCTTAGACGGATTAATCCGTCAGCGGGCGAGGCCATAGCCAAAACAGCCGGCCGCGTCAGCGAGGCTGTGAAAACGTTGGATGCAATTACCGACGAAACCGTTAAGCGAATAACGGAAACGACAGACAATGGCGTTGTGCGCGTTTCATTGGAAGGCTTGCGGCGTGCACCTTCACCCGAAAACATCCTGTTTCATATCCTTAGGAATTATTCTTTTAATCCGTCTCAGATTGAACAGGTCTGTCGTGCCGCAAGTTTCTCTCCCGGACGAACTTTTTATTCGCCTACTCATCAGGTATTGATAGACCGTCGCCATATCGTCATTGAACCTGTTAGCCATATACCTTTGCTCACAATGAAGATACCCGAAGATGGAGTTTATGTTCTTGGGCAGAATACGAAATTAAGGGTGAAGACAGTAAATCGCAGTGATGGTTTTGTAATTTCAAAATCAAAAAGCTGTTGTTACGCCGACAAGTCGAGAGTCTGTTTTCCATTGACGGTGAGACCATATACCACCGGCGACCGTTTCGTTCCGTTCGGAATGCACGGCTCTAAGCTCGTAAGCGATTACCTTACAGACATAAAGATGAATCTCTTTGACAAACGTAGACAACTCGTTGTTGAAGATGCCTCCGGGCGAATTATATGGCTTATGAACCAGCGTCCGGACAACCGTTGCCGCATAACAGATGCAACAACGGTTGCCTTGAAAATCAGTTTTGAAGAAATATAACATAACAAGACAATCTGTTCTGTCGGATTTCGCCTCACGCCTCACCACGGAATATAGTGGAGGGGTATGAGGTGAAATAAATCATTTATACAGGATTGAAATGAAGGCATTGGGCTTTTTCCGCTTTCTGCAATTTATGATTTAAATGTCATAATGCAAGAAATATGCTTTATTCACTTACATATTGATTTCCTGATTGATGCTTTCTATCTGCATTATTTTGAAATTAAAATACTGTTGGCACAAATAATGCAATAAAAAGTGTGCAAACATAAGTTATTGAAATTAAGGTTTGTACACTTGACAGCCGTAAATTTGTGCAGCGCCTATGATTTTCTTGTGTATTGAAAACAGTCTTTTTAGATGTTATTGACGGCAAATGAGACCATTAAAGGGCATCAATAAGATTGGTAAAGGGCATCAATAAGAATAGCAAAAGGTACCTTTAAGCATTGAAAAGGCCGTTTTTAAGCTCATTTAGAAGCTGCTGATGTTGCACAAATTAAGCCCTGACGCACTTATCAGGCTATGTGTCAAGGCATTAAGTTTGCACACGATTTTATTGATTATTCCGGTCGAAAGGAGGGAAATTTTTCGCCAAGGGCACTCTACGCACTCAATAAAAATCAATAAGTCAGCAAAATGCCGATTTTGTTTACTTATTGATTAAGCCTCACCACCCTGACACCGGTCATTGTGCGCTGCCGTTGCAAATAGCGGTAAAGCGTCATAGGCTCCTCCACAACCTTGTGGCGCAGGCTCGACGCATTGAGCAAATGTAAGCCGTCGCCGTGCCATACGGCAAAGCCGATGTGTTGAATGTCAAGTCCTTTGAGCGATGTTGTCAGGGCTATTATGTCGCCGTCCTTCACAACTTTACGCATCAACGCCGAGTTGCCCACGAGCGACTTCGGCACGTAGCGGTACGACTTCTTGCACAGTTCGCGCTCTGTGGCGGCTATCGCCGGCACGTATTCCGGGTGTTCTTTCAGCATCTTATACTTGCCCGGATACGTTGACATATAATTCACGACTATACGTTGCACAGCCGTAAACGGCGGATTGGGGCCTTGCACCTCACGGCACAGTCCCTTGGTCGTGTTGTCGGCTATCCAATCGGTAAAGTAATGCAGACGCTTGATGTAATGCGGAGTGGCTCCACTGCGGTAACGTATCCGCATCAGGTTGGTGCAGAAGGCTTTGAACGTGTACTCCTTTTGGCTTACGCACATCACCAATGCCGTGACGTTCTCAACGTAGGTGGTACAATCAAGCTGGCGCAAATTCACCACAAGTTTCTCTTCGCTATTCACCTCAAGCGTGTGGGCAACATACGGCAGGCCTTTAAGCCGGCGTGCAAAATATATTATGATGTTAGTGCCTGACGGCTGACGGCGTGCCCCGTCGAGAAGTTCCACTACCTTCAAACTGTCAGTTTTGTCATACTGCACATCATATGCAGAGGCACTGATGAAGCTGAATACAAAAAATATGAATATGGTTAAAAATCGCATATATCAGGTTTATAAGTGTGAACGATTTAAGAAATGAAGAATAAAATGTAAAAACAATGATGAAAGAATTAAGAATGAAATCCAAACAGCCACAAGACAAGTTAATCCTTCGTACTTCACTCTTAATTCTTCACCGCCTAAAACTTTCCAAGTATGCGGTCCATCACCCAGTTAACCGGCGTGGCCGACACACTCGTACACGAACAGGCACCAAATCCCTGCAAGTCTTCAATCACAGCCCTGATGAGCGGTAGTTGCACGTATGGCGGATTGGGCACTGCGATGCTCGTAGTGCCGTCACTCGTAACCACCTTTATCGGGGCATAATTGAACACTGAGAAACATATCATGCCCTTGTCACCTACAATCTCGATGGTGTCTTCCTGCGCCGACTTATGGCTGGCAAAACACCATGAGCCACAGCCCGTAAGCCCGCTTTCAAAGCGAAAGCACGCACTTACCGTATCTTCAGCGGCATACAGCCCGCCACGGTTGGCGCACATTCCCTCGGCCTCGGTTATCACGCCGAATATGTCTTGAAGCAGGTCAAGCTGGTGGGCGGCCATGTCGTAAAAGTATCCACCACCCGCAATGTCTGGCTGCAACCTCCACGGCTGCACCCCTGATGAAGGATAATCTTCATCGCGCGGCGGACACGAGTAGCGTATCTGTACGTTCATCACATGCCCTATGGTCTTCTGGCCGATAATGTCTTTCACCTTGCGGAAGTAAGGCAGATACCTCCTGTAATAAGCCACAAAGCACGGCACACCGGTCTGCTCGCTAACGTGGTTCACTCTCGCGCAGTCGTCGTAGTTTGCTGCCAACGGCTTCTCCACGTACACCGGTTTGCCGGCACGCATCGACATTATCGCAAATGTGGCATGACTCGACGGCGGCGTTGCCACATACACGGCATTGACATCGGGGTCATCGATAAGTTCTTGGGCGTCAGTGTACCATTTTTTCACATTGTGGCGTTCGGCATACGAGCGCGCCTTTTTCTCGTTACGGCTCATCACGGCCACTATCTCGGAGCCGTCAACCTCGCCAAAGGCCGGTCCCGATTTCTTCTCTGTCACTTCGCCACAGCCGATAAATCCCCATTTCAATAGTTTCATATCGTTCCTTTACCTTTTTATATAATACACTCCGCCGCACCGAACCACCGGCATTGTGCGTCGGGGAGCATTTAACGTTTTGGCGCAAAGTTAGCAATTTTTATCCATACAAGAAGGTCTTATTACGTTTAATATTGTTACCTTTGCATTATAAACACGTATTTCTTTAAACAAATTGAAATGGATAATATCAAAAAATCGTCAATAAGCAAGAGCCGAAGCTATACTGCGTGCCTGTCTGAAGCCCACAGGATGCTGTTCGACAACTTCCGCGTGATATTCAGCCGCACATGGATTTATGCAGCAGCAATGGCTATCATCTGGGCGGCGTCTTTCTCGTTGGTCAACCGCACCCTACTCTACGGCACAAACTTAGGACTAACAATTACGTCGTGCGCGATACTTTTGCTGACGTTGGCTGCGTCAGTCATATTTTACGCAAGAGTGATACACCTCGTCAACGGGCGTCCGATGAAGTGGAACATAGCGCGCTGTTCGGCATTGGCAACCTTCTTTATCGCCCTGACAATCGTGGCTTCAACGGTCTGCACAACCATTGTCTACGCCTATTTTGCAAACAGGCAGCCCGCATATTCCATCGACTTACGCCCCGTTATCATGGCCACAACCGTTGCGTCGGTAGCCTTCAGCCTGCTAATGCTCCCTTACACGTATGCCTCGATGAAGTATCTCATCGAGCCTGAAAGCAAATTTGGCAACATAATAACAAAGTCATACATAACCGGATTGCGTCATTGGGGTCTCATTTTCACAGCCATGCTGCTTGCCATCCTCTGCGTATTGGTAGTCAGCCTGTTCGTTTCCATACCGATGTACATAGTCACAACAGCCGACGCCTACTCCGTCTTCGGCGTCAACGTCATAGGTGACCTAACGGGACTGCCTTCTTATTTTCACGTCATAGAATACTTTGTTTTCGCCTTTACATTCTTCATCTGGTCTTATATGAATATATTTGTCATCTTCGTAAGCTATTTCCTGTACGGCAGCATTGAGACAAGAGAGAAAGAAAAGAAGGCATTCTTGAAACACGAAAAGCAAACGGCATGAAACAACAACGCATACTTTTCATCGACAGAGACGGCACTTTGGTGGAAGAACCGCACGACGAGCAAGTGGATTCATTCGCCAAACTGAAGTTCACAAAAGGCGTATTCAAAAACCTTGCGTTCATCAAGGAGAAACTGGACTTCCGTTTCGTAATGGTGAGCAACCAAGACGGATTAGGCACAAGTTCGTTTCCGGAAGAAACTTTCTGGCCAGTGCACAACTTCATCTTGCAGACATTGGAAGGCGAAGGCATAACTTTCGACGACATACTAATAGACAGACATTTCCCTGAAGACAATAACCCATGCCGCAAACCTGGCACGGGGATGCTGACGGAATACATCGGCAATCCTGCATACGACATCGCCGGAAGTTACGTCATTGGCGACAGGGAAACCGACAAGCAGCTTGCCGACAACCTTGGATGCAACGCACTGATACTCGGACGGGACGGCATGACATGGGACAAGATAGCCGAAACGCTCTTTGCCGGTGAGCGCAAAGCCGAAAAAAGACGGACAACGAAAGAAACAGACATATTCGTTGCGCTCAACATCGACGGTTCAGGAAAGTGCGACATATCTACCGGCATCGGGTTCTTCGACCATATGCTCGAACAAATCGGCCGCCACGGAATGATGGACCTGACTGTGCACGCCAAGGGAGACCTCAACGTTGACAGCCACCACACCATTGAAGACACGGCTATAACGCTCGGAGAATGTATCAAAAAGGCACTCGGAGACAAACGCGGCATTGAGCGTTACGGTTACTGTCTGCCTATGGACGACTGCCTGTGCCAAGTAAGTCTCGACTTCGGCGGGCGTCCCTGGTTAGTGTGGAAGGCCGATTTCAAGCGCGAGAAGATAGGAGATATGCCCACGGAGATGTTCCTCCATTTTTTCAAAAGCCTCAGCGATGCGGCCATGATGAATCTTAATGTCAAAGCCGAGGGGCAAAACGAACACCACAAGATAGAAGGAATTTTCAAGGCTCTGGCACGAGCCTTACGCATGGCGGTAAAGCGTGACATCATGCACTACGAACTGCCAACCACAAAGGGGGCATTGTAACAGGCACGTTACAAGCCTTCCTTTTAAAAAAAACACATTAAAAGAAATACACAAAGACATGATATTCTATCTTTCAGGAACCGGAAACACAAAATGGGCGGCAAGCACTATAGCCAAGCATACGGGCGACAAACTGACAGACATAACAAAAGCAGATAATGCTGAAATGCCATATACCCTTGCCGAAGGTGAACGCATAGGCTTTTGCTTTCCTGTACACGGATGGCGTCCGCCCGTGATTTTCAGGAATTTCATTAAACGCCTGCGCTTCACCAACGCACCGAGGCACTACTGTTATGCGCTCTGCACGGCCGGCGACGACATCGGCGAAACTGTCAAGATATTAAGAAAAGACATTGAAGACATTGGCTTGAAACTCGACAGCGCATTTTCGCTGATAATGCCTGAGTCATACGTCGGACTGCCGTTCATGGACGTTGACACACCTGAAAAGGAAAAAATTAAGAAGGAAAAGGCTGCTGCCGACCTTGCCCGGCACATCGAAACCATAATGAATAGGACGCCCGGTGTAGAAGAACTGAAAACGGGCAAATGGCCGAGGATAAACAGCCGCCTGCTCGGAAGCGTCTTCACAAACCATCTGATTACCGACAAACCGTTCCGCGTGACGGCAGAAAAGTGTATAGGATGCGGAGTTTGCGCCGGTTCGTGCCCTATAAGAAATATAGAGATGAACAATGGCATACCGCAATGGAAACACGACGGAACGTGTCTCACCTGCTTCTCATGCTACCACCATTGCCCTAACCACGCAATCGAATACGGGCGGAGAACGAAAAACAAAGGACAATACTATTTTAAGTAAAAATTGAAGATGGAAAAGCGAAAAATCCAAATGTAAATGAACTATTGGATTTTTCGCTTTTCCATTTTCAATTTTAGTTTTAATATACTCGTTCGCCGAAAATTGCGGTGCCAACGCGCACCATCGTGCTTCGACACTTCACTGCTATCTGATAATCGCCACTCATGCCCCATGAACGCTCACAGAAGCTGTCGTCATCGGCAAAATATTTATCTTTCACTTCATCGAAGAAGGCTGCCGCCATATCAAATTCACGCCTGATTTGCCCTTCGTCATCAACATTCGAGGCCATCATCATCAGACCGCAAATCTTAACATTATCCAGTCCACGCCACTCCCCGGCTTCAAGCATCTCACGGCAAGCGTCGAGAGTGAAACCATATTTCGTGGCCTCCTCAGCTATGTGCAGCTCAAGCAGCACACGGATTACGCGCCCGTGCTTGGCAGCCTGCTTGTTGATTTCCTTCAACAGCTTCACCGAGTCAACCGCATCAACCATCGAGATATAAGGAGCGATGTATTTCACCTTGTTGGTTTGCAGATGTCCGATGAAGTGCCATTCGATATCCTTCGGCAGTGCTTCGTACTTCTTGGCCAATTCCTGCTCATGACTCTCGCCGAACACGCGCTGCCCTGCGGCGTAAGCAGCCTCAATGTATTCGGCGGGATGAAACTTGCTAACAGCCACCAACCTGACGCCGGCCGGCAACATACCGGCCACGGCGCGCAAGTTTGCCGCCACGTCAACATTGAGTGTCATTGTGCTTCCTCCGTTTTTGTGTCCTGCTCATATTCGGGCTTGTCGTCAGCCTCCGCCTTGGCACCGTTAATCTTATTATGCTCAAACACGTCCATAATCTGCGTCTCGGCAACAGAAGCTATCACATAATCAATCATCGTGCCGCCCATCACCTCGTCGATGCTCTTAACCGCCTGCGGCAACGATGACGCATGGACGAGATAGTTCACGTTAGAGCGTTTCTCTTTCTCTGTCTTGTCGTCAATGGTGATAAACTGCAACTTGGTCTTGTACCACCGGTCAGCCGAAGGCGAATCACTGAAAAACACTTCGCCGTAAGCAGCCTTCTTTATGTCGCGCACCTCAAATTCGCCACTGATATATGCCGACATCTCCTCAATTATGCTCGATTCAGCCTCGGTGAAGCTGAGCGCGTCCACTGTATATGTCTCGGTCACTTTCTTCTGCGTGCCGTCTTCCATAGTCTTTTCGTAACGGATTTTACACTCAAACCATGTTGTTGTCCTGCTTCTCATTTCTTTTGTATGTTTATTATGTTGTTCATTTTTACCATTGCAAAAGTAATCAAATATCACGATAACGCAAAATCATGAAACGGTAAAATATCCCCACCCGCAGGCAAAACTCCAGGCGCGTTTACAATAAGTGCCCTTTCACAAGACAAAAGGGCACTTATTGCAACACCACTCGTAATAAGCTCATAAACAAAGGGGACACCACAAGCTGCAAAGAGCGCATTTGTATGCGTAAGTTTGCCGCCAACAGCATTTTTTTGTACTTTTGCACATTGTTTTACAGAATAACATAATAAAGATGCAAAGATATTTCCTCTACCTGAAATATGACGGCACTAATTTCCACGGCTGGCAGGTGCAGCCAAACGCGCGCACCGTGCAGGAGGAGGTGGAAAATGCCCTGACAACCTTGTTGCGCAGGGAAACACCCGTAGTGGGCGCGGGGCGTACAGACACAGGCGTGCACGCACGTATGATGGTTGCCCACTTCGATGCTGACGCGGGCATCGACTGCCGGCAGTTGGTCTATCGACTCAACGGACTGTTGCCACGTGACGTGTCGGCCGACGCTGCTATGCCTGTAAGCAAGGATATGCACGCTCGCTTCAGCGCAACCTCGCGCACGTACCATTATTATATACACCAGCGCAAAGACCCGTTCATGAAGGCGTACTCGTGCGGACTGTTTTACCAATTGGATTTCAACGCCATGAACCGCGCAGCGGCCGTGCTTACCGAATACGACGACTTCGCTGCGTTCTGCAAAAGTAATTCTGACGTAAAAACCACACTGTGCAAAGTGACTGAGGCACGATGGGTGCGCGACAGCGAGTATGCGTGGCACTTTGTAATTACGGCCAATCGCTTCCTCCGCAACATGGTGAGGGCCATAGTGGGCACACTCGTTGACGTAGGACGCGGACGCATCGACACTGACGGTTTCAGGCAGGTTATTGAAGGGCGCAGGCGTTCAGGCGCAGGCGAAAGTATGCCCGGCAACGCCCTGTTCCTCGAAAACATAGAATACGGAGAAGTTAAGAGTTAAAAAATTAAGAGTTAAGAAAGAATGTCTTGTTATTGAATATAGCCGCAAAGCATATTTTCTTAACTCTTAATTCTTAACATCCCATCCCTAAAATCCTAAAATAAAAACTATGTGGTTAGTATTAGCATTCTTATCAGCGGCGTTGCTCGGCTTTTACGACTCGTTCAAGAAGAAGTCGCTCGACGGCAACGCAGTCATTCCCGTGCTGTTCCTCAACACACTGTTCTCGTCACTCATATTCCTGCCGTTCATCGTGCTTTCGGGCACTACCAGTCTGCTCGACGACACCATCTTCCACACAGCTTCGGGCGGATGGGAAGTGCATAAGTACATAGTGCTCAAGAGTCTAATCGTGCTGTCGTCATGGGTGTTCGGATATTTCGGAATGAAACACCTGCCGCTTACCATCGTCGGGCCAATCAATGCCACACGCCCTGTGATGGTGCTCATAGGCGCATTCATAGTTTTTGGCGAGCGCTTAAACATCTATCAGTGGATCGGCGTGGCGTTGGCCGTAGCCTCGTTCTTCATGTTGAGCCGCAGCGGTAAAAAAGAGGGTATCGACTTCAAGCACAACCGCTGGATTTACTTCGTGGTGCTGGCCGCGCTGCTCGGTGCCGTAAGCGGACTTTATGACAAATTTCTCATGGCTCCCAAGGGACATGGCGGAGTAGGGCTCGACCGCATGATGGTGCAGAGCTGGTATAACATCTACCAATGCTTCATGATGCTGGCCATGATAATGCTGATATGGTGGCCCAAACGCAAGACCACCACTCGTTTCCGCTGGGACTGGTGCATCGTGCTGATAAGTGTGTTCCTCAGTGCGGCCGACTTCGTTTACTTCTATGCCCTGAGCGTCCCCGGCGCAATGATAAGTATTGTGTCGATGATACGCCGCGGCAGTGTAATTGTGTCGTTCCTGTTCGGCGCGGTACTTTTGCACGAAAAGAACCTCAAGAGCAAGGTGGTAGACCTTGCCCTCGTGTTGCTCGGTATGCTGTTCCTTTACATCGGAAGCAGGTAAAGGAAATAATTAAGAGTTAAGAAAATATGGTGGCATAAAGGTTTATGTCCAATAAAGCATATTTTCTTAACTCCTAATTCGTCTGCCCCTGTTTGCTAAAAATAGTTAGTTTTATTTGTGTTTTTGACACAAAAATAGTATTTTTGCATCTGATTTATAATAATTTTAAGGCATAACTTTTATGGCACACAATATATTCAAAGGTTTAGGGATAGCACTCGTAACACCGTTCACAACCGACGGCAACGTAGACTATGTGGCGTTGAAAAGGCTGATAGAATACCAGATTGCCGGCGGAGCCGACTTTTTTTGCATACTTGCAACGACTGGTGAGACCCCGACGTTGACCAAAGAAGAGAAACAGAAAATCAAGGAGCTTGTGGTTGACATGGCTGGCGATAGGATGCCCATACTCATCGGATGCGGAGGAAACAATACCGCCGAAGTAGTGAACGAGTTACAGACAGGTGACTTCTCCGGCATCGACGGAATATTAAGCGTATGCCCATATTACAACAAACCGTCACAGGAAGGCCTTTACCAGCACTTCAAGACCATAGCCTCGGCCACAAAGCTGCCCGTAGTGCTATACAACGTACCGGGACGAACGGGCGTTAATCTGAAGGCCGAAACGACTATCAGGCTTGCACGTGACTGCGAGAACATCGTTGGAATAAAAGAAGCCAGCGGCAATCTGGAACAAGTGGATGAAATTATCAAAAACAAACCTGACACATTTGACGTAATCAGTGGCGACGATGCCCTGACATTCCCAATGATAGCCTGCGGAGCAGCGGGCGTCATTTCCGTTATCGGCAATGCCTTGCCAAAGGAATTTTCACGAATGATAAGACTGGAAATGAAAGGTGAAATCGAAAGTGCGCGCAAGATACACCATAAGTTCACGGATCTGTTCAGTTTGCTCTTCGTTGACGGCAATCCTGCCGGCGTCAAGGCAATGCTGCACGAGATGGGAATGATTGAAAACATATTGCGCCTGCCACTCGTGCCAACGCGCCTTACTACAATGCAAAAAATCAGTGAAACACTGAAATTCAGGCTGTAAATAAGTAGTTGTCAATAATTAAACATTCGACTAAAAATTATATGTTCATTAATTATTGACAACTACTTATTACAAAACCCGGCCATAGCTATGGCCGGATTTACGGCGAAGCATCAAATCAATGCCACCGTAAGTCCGGCCATAACTATGCTTACCATAGACATAAGTTTGATTAAAATGTTGAGCGACGGACCTGAAGTATCTTTAAACGGGTCGCCGACGGTGTCACCGACGATTGCCGCCTTGTGGCACGGGGAACCCTTGCCGTCATAGTGACCTTCCTCAATTAGTTTCTTAGCATTATCCCATGCACCGCCGGAATTGGCCATGAACACGGCCAAGGTGAAGCCTGTTGACATCCCGCCTACAAGAAGCCCCAACACACCGGCTACGCCAAAAACCATCCCTACGACAACCGGTATCACAATGGCAAGCAGCGACGGTAACACCATCTCGTGCAAAGCCGAACGAGTAGAAATTTTTATACAACGTCCATAGTCGGGTGTAGCCTTCCCCTCAAGAATTCCCTTAATCTCACGAAACTGTCGCCTTACCTCCTCAACCATAGAGCCTGCGGCACGCCCTACGGCACCCATCGTGATGCCACTGAACATGAATGCGGCCATAGCCCCGATGAAAACACCAACCAAGACATTCGGATTCATAAGGTTAACCTGGAAGAAATCAATCATATCTAACAATCCCGCATTTGCCGGATCAAAGGTATTGCCTAAGTTATCAATAAACGTGGCACCATCATTCATGGCTCTTATCATGTTTATCTTTATCTCTTCGACATACGACGCAAGCAAAGCCAAAGCCGTAAGAGCCGCACTACCGATGGCAAACCCTTTACCCGTAGCCGCTGTCGTGTTGCCAAGTGCGTCGAGGGCGTCTGTACGTTTGCGCACTTCCGGGTCGAGTCCGCTCATTTCTGCATTGCCTCCGGCGTTGTCGGCAATAGGGCCGTAAGCATCGGTTGCAAGCGTTATACCAAGCGTCGAGAGCATTCCTACTGCTGCAATGCCGATGCCATAAAGACCCTTTGAAATGCTTGAAGAACTCATCGACATATCAAAACCATTGGCACATAAATAACTTGCCATTATAGCTATTGAAATTGTGGCCACCGGAACCATAGTTGAAATCATGCCTGTGCCTATGCCCTTTATGATTACCGTGGCCGAACCAGTCTCTGAAGACTTGGCAATGCTCTTAGTAGGCTTATAACTTTGACTTGTGTAATATTCTGTCGCAGAACCTATTATTACACCAGCCGCAAGACCACTGATTACAGAAAACGAGACACCTATCCAGTTTTCAAGTTTCAAGAAATACATTATAATAAACGTTGCGACAGCTATCATGCAGGCCGAAGCATTCGTACCAAGGCTTAACGAATGAAGCAAGTCACGCATCGTTGCACCCTCTTTAGTGCGCACCATGAATATTCCGGCAAGCGAAAGGAATATGCCTACGGCAGCAATCAACATCGGTGCTACAACAGCCTTCATCTGCATATCGCCATCCAAGGCAAAAGCCGTTGCGCCAAGAGCAGCCGTGCTCAGTATACTTCCGCAATAACTTTCATACAAATCTGCCCCCATACCGGCAACATCCCCGACATTATCACCAACATTATCTGCTATCGTGGCCGGGTTGCGGGGATCGTCTTCAGGTATGTCGGCCTCAACCTTGCCCACAAGGTCTGCCCCGACGTCGGCAGCTTTGGTATAAATTCCACCACCGACACGTGCGAACAACGCCTGAGTTGACGCCCCCATACCGAATGTAAGCATCGTTGTCGTTATCGTGACGAGAGCCATATCCTCACCGTCATAGAACGCACCAAGCAGTACAAACCACAAAGCGATGTCGAGAAGCCCAAGTCCTACGACAACAAGCCCCATCACCGCTCCGCTCCTGAACGCTATCCGCAAGCCGCTGTCAAGGCTTCGACTCACGGCGTTTGCAGTGCGCGCCGAGGCGTAAGTTGCCGTCTTCATCCCGAAAAAGCCACAAAGTCCGGAGAAGATTCCACCAGTCAAAAATGCAAAAGGCACCCAAGGGTTCTGCACATGGAGAACATATGCCATGAAAGCGAACACGGCGCAAAGAATGATAAATATTACCCCGACCACCTTATACTGCTGCTTCAGATAAGCCATTGCTCCGACACGTATGTAGCCGGCTATCTCTTTCATACGATCCGTCCCCTCGTCTTCTTTCATCATGTACTTGAAAAAGTACCAAGCCATAGCCAGCGCGCACACCGAAGCAAGCGGAACTAACCAAAATACTGATGGAATATTCATGGTTGTATATTTTATTTTAATGGTAAAAAACTATTAAGAAAAAGTAAAAACAGGTTTATTCACAAAGTACTCCACACCAACTCAGAACCTGAAAGACAGCTGTGTGTCTATCATACTGTAATTGTGTCGAGCAAGCGAACGGTCGTTAACAAAGGCATATTCCAAGTTTATCTGTAAGTTTTTAATAAAAAGATAGTCAACGCCAATCTCGTAATACGTCTTGCTTGTGCCCCACTCCGCCCTTGGACGATAAACGTCATAACGAGCTTTCACGTGTAGTTTATTCTTTATGACAGGCGCAATAGCCAAAGCATAAAAGCCATCGGCCTTGTCGCCGGCTTCATGGTTCACTTCATCTGCTTTTGTATCTGAACTTTGGTTGTAGACCGTGCTAAACCCAAGACCGGTGGAATGGATGTATTCTGAGCGGAAAGTCCAGTCATCGATGGCGTATTCGCCGCTTATTGCATAACGCCGCTTGGCAAGACTTTTCACTCCGTCGCCGCCTTTACGGGCGTAAGAACCGGTCCATCCGAACGCTCCTATGCGCAAACCTTCAACCGGCATCACCCACAATCCGCCTATAACGTCCTTCTGGTTGTCAACGTCCTTGGTGTTAATACCTTGTCCGTTGAACACTCCGACTTGATAATGCAACAACGGACGACCGGCAGATGTCTTAATCAAATCACCCTGAAGCTGCAAACCTATGTCACGTCCGTTAGAAGCGTGTTCCCCTACCCTGTCGTTGAAACCTGCCAGTTTCGTTACATTCTGCGAATAACTCATAAACCCTTGATCTATCGGATTCATCGGATTTTCAAATGTGAATGGACGTTTGAACTGTCCGGCCTTTATTTTGAGGAAAGGCAGTTTCTGCCATTCAAGATACACATCTACGAGCCTCGGACTGTCACTAAGGGTTGATGTGTTACCATTCACTTGCCCCTGCACCCTGTAAGCAAAGTCTCCGAGAATGCGTCCGTCGATAGATAAGCGTACCATACGCACGTTAAACGAGTTGCTCTCGGCATCGTGCTGGCCGCTGTATTGGTATTGCCCGATGGCGTAACCGCTCAATTTAGGTTTGCTGAAGAGTTGCGTTTTCTCCTCGGCGCTTACCTGTGGAAAGGTAAAAAGGTAAAAAAGCAAAAAGGCAAAAAAGCCAACGTATTTACCGTTCATGTTTATATTAATTGTTTGTTTCAAACTATACATATACATTTAACCTCTTTTATTCAACAAAACAACGTTCTCAACATGGGGCGTATGCGGAAACATATCTACCGGCTGAACAGCCTCCACCTTATAATATTCATCAAGCAGGGCAAGGTCGCGCGCCTGGGTTGCAGGGTTGCAGCTCACATAAACTATGCGTTCCGCCGCAGCACGGATAATTGTCTGCACCACATCCGGGTGCATACCTGCGCGTGGCGGGTCGGTAATGATAATGTCCGGGCGACCGTTTTCCGCGATAAACCCGTCTGTAAGGATGTCTTTCATGTCGCCGGCATAAAACGCTGTGTTGGTTATTCCGTTGATTTCAGAATTCACCTTGGCGTCCTCGATAGCTTCAGGCACATACTCTATGCCAACCACCCTGCGTGCGTAACGGGATACGAAATTGGCAATCGTACCCGTTCCCGTATAAAGGTCGTAAACGAGTTCACTGCCTGTCAGTCCCGCAAAGTCACGCACAACGGAATAAAGCCTGAAAGCCTGCTCGGTGTTTGTCTGGTAAAAACTCTTCGCCCCGACCTTAAATTTCAATCCGTCCATAGTCTCAAAGATGTGGTCGTTGCCCTTGAACACCTGCAAGTCGAGGTCATTATAAGTGTCGTTAAACTTCTGATTGTCAACATACAGCAGTGCCGTAATCTCAGGGAAAACGTCGGCGATGTGCTGTAACAGGGCTTTGGCACGCTCGTCGTCGCCCTCCTCATCATAATGGAACTGCACAAGCACCATCCATTCGCCAGTGTCAGAGTTGCGGATTACTATGTCACGCAGCAACCCGTGCTTACCGCGCAGGTCGTAAAACGTCATGCCCGTGGCATAGGCGTAGTCGCGAATGGCGTTGCGTATGCGGTTATGCAGGTCGTCCATCAGATAACACTTATCCACTGGCAATATCTTATCGAACGCCCCGGTGATGTGAAAGCCGATGGCATTCATCTGTGAATATTCAGTGCCCGATGCAATTTCTTCCTTTGTGAGCCAACGTTTATTGCTGCATCCGAACTCCAATTTGTTGCGGTAACCGAACGTCTTTTCCGAACCGAGAATTGGTTTTAATTCAGGTAATTCCACCTTGCCGATGCGCGTAAGCTGGTCATACACTTGCTTTTGTTTCATTTTCAGTTGCTCGGTGTAGGGCACATTCTGCCACTTACAGCCTCCGCACACTCCGAAGTGGGCACACCGAGGCTCTATGCGCACGTCGCCGGGTTTTACCATCCTGACAATCTCAGCCTCGCAATAACTATGTTTCTTGCGGCGTATCTGCAAGTCAACTACGTCACCCGGCACGGCAAACGGCACGAATACCACAATGTCGTTGACTCTCGCCAACGACTTGCCCTCTGCCGCATAATCTGTTATGGTGACGTTCTCCAATATGGGTAACGGTTTCTTTTTCCTGCTCATGTAATGTGTCTTGTTTTTTTTTATTCCGCATGACCTGCATAATTCGCCAATGCATTGGAGACTTTACGCATTCACCGTCATGCCGATTCATGTAATTTGGTACAAAAGTAATACAAAAAAACGAATACTTAAAGATAACTGCCAGTTTTTAAACCGAAATGCTTATGAAAATAAGAAACTGTTTTGATTTTTTTCGTTCGATGTTTTTAGCGTCTTACCGGCCGTTTCAGTTTGTTTTTGATAAAGTTTAGCGGGCAAAACGTCGAAAAAACAAACTGAAACGGCCGGTAAGACGCTAAAAACATAAACAAAGGATGTCTCTTAATAAAGAATATGTCAGTCATGTAAAAAAGCAAAACAGTTTCTCAGACACGACCACCAAGAGGCCTACTCTGTAACGACTATATTTTAAAAGGTATCTTTTTACAAACCGCTCCGTGCGCCGTACGTAGCCATTGACAGTCAAGCGTTTCACGCATCACCTCTTTTTGAGGGTCTTACGGCGGTCACTCATTATGGCATCTTGGTTTTCCATGGCCCAACCTATCAGTCCGTTGACGTGCGGAAGCAGCGAACGCGCCCTGTCGGTAAGCGAATATTCAACGCGCGGCGGAACCTCTGGGTACACCTTGCGGTTGACGTAGCCGTCCTCCTCAAGCGTGCGTAAGGTCACGGTCAGCATCTTCTGGGATATGTCTGGAATGTCGCGCAAGAGTTGCTTGAAACGCACCACGCCCTTGCCCGGCCTGTCGAGCATATACAAAACCAAAAGAGACCACTTGTCGCTGATGCGCGCAAGGATGTTGCGTATCGGACAATCTGGAAACATCGTGTCAACAATAGTCATTCTATCCATAAGTCATTGATTTTCATTTCGCTCTACAAAAGTAAGCAATTTTATTTTAATCAGCAAGAAACTTTTTTCAAAATATTCTTCCGCCGTAACCCTCTCACTGTCAACTATCATTACCTCAAGGTAACTATGTGGCGCAAAAGTGCCCTCTTGCACAGCATGGAAATTCACCGTATTTTTTGCAGTATAAAAAGAAAGAAAGTAACTTTAAGTAATCAACAAAACATTTATATAACTTCAAAAACAAAAGAAAATGAGAAAGGTAGTATTTATTTTGTTCAATCTTTTAACCATTACAGCTATGGCACAGACAAAAGGAAGGTTTGAAGTACATGACTTAGAAAACTTCAAGCTGCACGTTTATTACATCAACGACGCGCTCGGCGACGCGAGCTACATTGTTGAAGGAGAAAACGGGTTGGTAACAATGGAGCAGCCGCTCTTCAAAGACACTGTTACCGAATTTGATGCTTACATCGCAAAATTGGGCAAGCCAGTGGCACAGCGTATAACCGCCTGCATGGAGAGAACGGGCTCAACGACCTTGCCAAGGCTTTGTTCACCGGCAAATAAGCCAAGCGCAAACATCAGCCAAATTAAAGACGGGAAACATCACAACTGTTCGCTTATACGATTTGGATGTTTCCCGTCCTCAGTTTGTCAATAATAAGCCTATCCGCAATAGAACGAACCGCGGACAAGGTTACGCATAAGCGTCTCGTCCTTCTCGGCGGCAGCCCTCAGGTTAGCATCGTCAAAACTGCGCAGCTTGCTTATGATGCCGTCGAGCATACGTGGTGAGAACACTCCGTGTGCCTCATACATCTCGCGCTGACGTTCAAGACAGGCAGCCGAAGCCGTGCATGAGTCGGGCAGGCTGTCAAAGCGCTCGTTGTTTCCGCTTTGTCCCGGACCTACGTATTTGTCCTCAGCTACCGAGAGAGCCTCACTCTCGGCCATTTCCAATCCATACCGGCACGCAACACATAATCCAGCCATCAGCTGGTAAACGTCGGCCGAACCGTCAGGAGAACGCATTTCTACAGTCTGTTTCTGTGATGTGTCACCCTTCACTGCCTGCTCCAAGACATTAGCCTGGGCACACATATCCTTGCCAGACGTCCATCCGAGCGGCACACGCACAAGCACGGAACGGTTGCAGTCACCCCAGCATACGCTTGTCGGTGCTTCCTGATGCGGCACAAGGCGGAAATAAGACACCGGAGTCTTGTTGCCGAAAGCAGTTATTGACGGTGCCAGCACCATCATGCCGGCTATGGCGCGGCGTGCCTCGGCCGACAGCTTGCCGTCACTGGTCATGCAGTTGCGCCCGTCTTTCATCATGCGCATATGTATGTGCATACCAGAACCGGCCTTGCCCACCGTTATCTTCGGCGCAAACGTAACGTCAAAACCATACTCGTAGGCTAAATTGCGTATCACCCATTTAGCCAACACCAACTGGTCGGCAGCACACTCCACTGGGCACGGCAGAAATTCTATCTCGTTTTGCTCGTACACCTTACCGTCCTCGGTGAAATTGCCAACCTCGGAATGGCCGTATTTTATCTGTCCGCCGGCCTGTGCTATGAATGCCATACACTTCTTACGGAACTCGCCCAACTTGGCGAACGGCCCTGACTCGTGGTAGCCGCGCTGATCTACGGCCGGGAACATTTCGTCATCTTCGGTTATTACATAATATTCAAGCTCGCCCATAGCTTCATAAGTCATGCCTGTGGCCTCGGTGAAAGCCGTGGCGGCACGGTGCAATGTCTGTTCAGGCGAACAAGCAAATGGCTGGCCGTCCTTGTCGAAGAACGAGCAAAGCAGGCACAGCGTAGGAATTTCAGCAAACGGATTTACGAACGCGGTACGGAAACGCGGAAGCACGTAAAGGTCGCTGCTCTCTGCCTCGACAAATGAAGGGAAAAGGCTTGAGCCGTCAACGCGCTCACCGTCAGTGAGGATTGTCTCAAGGTAAGCGAGGTTGTTAATCATAAAACTGAGCGTCTTGACACGCCCGTCTTCGGCAGGATACATGAAGTCAACCATCCTGATGCCCTTCTCACGCACAAACGTGATGATGTCGGCCTTAGTAAACTCTGAAGCTGGTTTTTTGAAAAACGCCACCAAGTCATTGGCGTTCATTTCAACCGTCTTGTCCATAGCAATAAAATTTAAGTATGTTAGTATAGATTTCGCTTTAACAACGGCGCAACGATTACGCAACGCAAATATAGACCTTTTTACTGCGCCAAACAAATTTTCCGCATTATATTTTCATTAAAAATGCAAAAATTATGTAGAACGGAGTTGTGACATAATGAAAGCCAGCTCTTCCTTCACAAAACAAAACAAAGCAAGCAAGATTTTATTTTCAGTCAAAACAAACTCTGTAACCTTACAAAATGTCACCGCAAATAAAATGGGCACATCCTTGCCCCTGGCTCGGACAAGGACTGAAAGGCATGAAAACAGCAAACCTACAAAAAGACTTGAAATGAGGCCAAAATAGTAACAAACTGATTTCCGTTGACCGCTTTATACTGCGTTATTCCAAAACGGAAACGCTTCCAACCGAAATATGCCCTAAAAACGTGTGTAAACATAACTATCTCAAAGCCAAGATTTTAACGCAATCAGTACCGTTAATGTGCAAATTGCGTCATGGTTTTCAATGTAAAACATGGCATATCGGAAGGTAAATAGCGGCTGTTTACCTTCCAACCGATAGCCTTTTACATACACAAAAACGGCAATTCACTCATCGAAAACCACCAAAAAACACCTAAACGGCATATGAAAACGCCACAAAAAGGGACGAACAAGCAGACAGAAAACTCTATTTCAACAATTTTCGCATACATTTTCAAAATGACATTATGTCACCATTATGCCGCCCGACGTTGACAAATGCACATACGACAAAGCCATAAACAACAACAGCCGACAAAATGTTTTCGACGAAACGTTTGCAGACCAAACTTTTTTTATTAACTTTGCAACAATAGCGCACGGCACGAGAAGCCGTTGCCCACAAGGACGAGCATATTGTGTTGTTATCCGCGATGTGAAATCTGGACAATTTCTATCTTCAAGGATGATAAGCAAGGTGCTCACGTCAATGTTATATATTCACCTCAAGTGGCTATATACTATTTGGCGTGGGCTATTGTTTATTATCTGAAGATAGGCAGTCCAGAGCCTCACATCCGTAATAATCAATAGTTCCACGCCAAAGTTTTTACAATAGGACTTCGGCACACGGACATTCATCCATTAACCATGTAACTCATCCAAGCACTTGCACGTTTGATGGTTCATATCGGGAAAATAATAGAGGCCGAACTCCGTCGCCAGGAACGTTCCGTAACATGGTTCGCAAAGAAACTTTATTGCGAACGCACCAACGTGTATTCCATATTCAAGCGCACAAGCATCGACACTGCATTATTGCTACGCATATCTATCATCCTGCACCAAAACTTTTTCTCGTATTATGTAAACGAACTCGACAAGCGTGATTTTTTTTCAACAAAACCATGATTTTTACTTACGCCAAGCGTGTGCACGATTGCCTAAACAACATTAATTTTGTAAATAACACAAGCGTTGTGTTTACCGTTTTTATTAACTTAATTGTTTCTTATTTATGAAAAAGACTTTTACATTAACGGCTTTCGTGCTTGCCGCATTAAGCGTTTGCGCACAAACGGAAAGCTGGACGGTCTACGACGAAAACGGGCTGAAGCCGCTGTATGTGGCCAATTCCGAGCAGGGAGAAATGAGCGTAGTGGAGTTTTCAACAGACCACGTAAAGGGCATGCACACGTCTGGCCCCATATCCAGCTATCCGGAGGCCGAGCTCGTGGACGGCAAACTCGTGCCGGACTACAACAATTCATGGAGCGGACTGAAGACACAAGCATTAAGCAGCGACAACTCCGTGGCACCGTTCAAGTGGGTTCAGGGATACGGAAACCCCGTGAACATAGACAAGGTGGCATTCGTGGAAAGGGAGACGGGCGGCATACCCATGGGCAAGTTTTACGCAGTATGGGACGATGCGTACTACAGTCCTGACGGGGCAAACGGCCTACCGACAAACGGTACGTACATAACCTTTACCCCGTCCGTCGACGGAACGATGAAAATATCGGCCTGGGTAAACAAGGGATACAGGGAAATTTTCATTGTAAAGGAAAGTGGCATGAAAGCCCTTTCGTTCGGTACGGACATAAAAATATCCGGATACATCACCGACCAAAACAACGACGTTGAGGAAGGCAGCCCCCTTTACGGGTACATGAAATACCAAGACCCCTTGCCGATGAAAGGCACCGAAGGCAACGACCCATACATCATAGAGGGCACGAAAGATTTTACGGCATTCGTCTACCTTACCTTCAACGTAACGGCCGACGAGACATATTTCGTCTTCAACAAGAGCACGCAGATAGGTTTTAGCGGCTATGAGTTCACGCCGAGCGGCGGAACGGGCATCAAGGACATAACGGCAAGCGGCCAAGACGACGACAATGCCCCGATATACAACCTTGCCGGACAGCGCGTGAACAAAGACACAAAAGGCATACTGATACAAAACGGAAAGAAGTTTATCAACAAATAAGCCATACAAGGCATCTTTTTTATCTACTACACCTATTATATAATTAACATTATCAAACACTTACATCTTATGAAAAAACTGTTTTTCACTACCTTTGCCCTAATAATTGCGGCACATACAGGCGCACAGGAAACCGACAACATCCCCTACATACTGACAGAGGTGGAAGACAATGTGTACGCCGTGACCATGACCGACGAGGAAATAGCGACAACATACCCCAAAGAGTGGGTTGACAACGCCTGGGAGTTGGGCGTAAAAATACCCGTCGGCACAGTGATGTTCGAGAACGACGAAATATTGATAACCGCAGGTTGCGGCACTCCTGTGTACGTGGAACAGCCCGAGGGAGTTAACCAGCCGGGAGGAAACAGGCTCAGCGACATACATGAACACTTCCCTAACTACACAGGCTACGTCAACGGAGGCTCAAGCATCCCGGAAAAACACTGGACTGGGAACGAGGAACTCTACACCATAGTTGATGCCGTGACCGACAACCACGGAATACCGTTTGTATATCCAAAAGTGAACGGAACATTGAAGTTTGGCGCATTTGCTGGCGACAACTCACGCTCAATCGGCATCTACGAATGGCCTACCGATGCCGAAATAGAAGAACAGATACCAGGACATTGGATAGACTACTCTAACTTCCGCAACGACGGAGGAGCCTTGGACGTGTCAGATGCAATGGTGGAAATATCCGTTGGGGAGCTTAACGCCCCCGAATATGTTGAAGGCAAAGTAACCGTAGGACGGGTGTACGCACTCATTGCCGGCGGCAAAAGAAACGTCAACATACACCAAATAACATTCATTCCCGACACGGAGACAAGCATAAAGGACATTGCTACAAGCACTACAGCCGCTCCCACAAGCGGCAAGATATACTCCATCGACGGCCGATATGTCGGTTCAGACAAGGCCGACATAGGCAAGGGCATTTATATCATGGACGGAAAGAAGTTCGTAGTCAGGTAAGAAATTAGCGCGAGCACCATTCCCCGACATAAACGGCAAGGACACCCAATATTGCCATTTATGCCGGGGAATGCTTTTAGGAATACATTATTTATAAATAACGGCTCAACGGAGGCCGTCAAAAAATGGAACAAACACAAGTACGGAAACAACTACATTTTATGGCCACGGCTACGGTTTTCCACAAAAACGTTCCGTAATGTTGCGCTTGCCTAACGGCTTCCCATAAATAAGGAAAAACAGGCCACACTGACAAAAACACAAAAAAATATTTGGAATTTTATTTATTTTAATTATATTTGCACACAAATGTAGCAGCAACGTATGCCTGCATTCGCCACGCCACTTATGGGGCCAAGACGTGTGCAGACACATATAATTTTCAACTAACCCATACGTGAAAACCATAAACTTAAATTATGACTGAGAAAAGAGTTTATACCTTCGGCAACGGAAAGGCCGAAGGTAAAGCGGACATGCGCAACCTCCTCGGAGGCAAGGGCGCGAACTTGGCTGAAATGAACCTGATAGGCGTACCAGTGCCTCCAGGTTTCACCATCACGACCGATGTCTGCAATGAATATTTCGAGAAAGGCAAGGAAGACGTCGTGGCACTGCTCAGCAACGATGTAGTAGCATCAGTACACCACATAGAAAACCTGATGAACTGCAAATTCGGCGACGTTGACAACCCGCTGCTCGTCAGCGTGCGTTCAGGGGCGCGCGCATCAATGCCCGGCATGATGGACACGATATTGAACCTCGGCCTCAACGACGAGGTTGTGAAAGGCTTGGCAAAGAAGACCGGCAACGAAAGATTCGCATACGACAGCTACCGCCGCTTCGTACAGATGTACGGCGACGTGGTGTTGGGGATGAAACCCGTCAACAAAGAAGACATCGACCCCTTCGAGGCAATAATACAAAAAGTGAAAGCACAAAGGGGTATCAAGCTCGACAACGAAATGACCGTGGACGAACTGAAACAGCTCGTCACTTTATTTAAAGAAGCCATCAAGAAACAGACAGGCAAAGACTTCCCCGACGACCCGATGGAACAGCTTTGGGGCGCAATCTGCGCTGTGTTTGACAGCTGGATGAACGAGCGCGCCATACTCTACCGCAAGATGGAAGGCATACCTGCCGAATGGGGTACGGCTGTCACTGTCATGGCGATGGTGTTTGGCAATATGGGCCCGACATCAGCCACAGGCGTTTGCTTCAGTCGCGACGCCGCCACCGGCGAAAACAGCTTCAACGGCGAATACCTTGTCAACGCACAGGGCGAAGACGTCGTTGCCGGCATACGCACACCGCAACAAATAACCAAAGAACGCTCCATCAGATGGGCACAGCAGCAAGGCATACCTGAAGAAGAGCGCGCAGCAAAATACCCGTCAATGGAAGAGGCCATGCCCGAAATTTACGCGCAGCTCAACGCCCTGCAAGAGAAACTAGAACACCACTACCACGATATGCAGGACATGGAGTTTACCGTGCAGGAGGGCAAACTCTGGTTCTTGCAGACACGCAACGGAAAACGCACGGGCACAGCTATGGTGAAAATAGCAATGGATCTGTTGCGTGAAGGCGAGATTGACGAAAAAACAGCCCTCGAACGTTGCGAACCTAACAAGCTGGACGAACTGCTCCACCCCGTATTCGACAAAGACGCACAGAAGACAGCCAAGGTGCTGACACGCGGACTACCGGCATCGCCCGGAGCAGCCTGCGGACAGATCGTGTTCTTCGCAGACGACGCTGCAAAATGGCACGCCGAAGGACACCGTGCCATAATGGTGCGCATAGAGACCAGTCCTGAAGACTTGGCCGGAATGGCGGCAGCCGAAGGCATCGTAACTGCACGCGGCGGCATGACATCACACGCTGCAGTAGTGGCACGCGGTATGGGCAAATGCTGCGTGTCAGGAGCCGGCGCACTGAACATTGACTACAAGGCACGCACGGTTGAAATTGACGGCGTTGTGCTGAAAGAAGGCGACTACATTTCAATCAACGGTTCTACCGGCGAAATCTACCTCGGCGAAGTTAAGACAAAACCGGCCGAAGTGACAGGTGACTTTGCCGACTTGATGAAGCTGTGCGACAAATACACCAAACTGAAAGTACGCACCAACGCCGACACTCCGCGCGATGCACAGACGGCACGCAACTTCGGCGCAGTAGGCATCGGCCTATGCCGCACAGAGCATATGTTCTTTGAGAACGAAAAAATCAAAGCCATGCGCGAGATGATACTCGCCGACAGCGTGGAAGGACGCGAGAAAGCTCTCGCCAAACTGCTGCCTTACCAAAAACAAGACTTCTACGGCATACTCAAGGCTATGGATGGCTATCCCGTCAACATCCGTCTGCTTGACCCGCCGTTGCACGAGTTCGTTCCGCAAGACATCAAAGGTCAAGAAATCATGGCCAAGGAAATGGGCATTACCGTACAAGAAGTGCAGCAGCGCGTCAACAGTCTGAGTGAGCACAACCCGATGCTCGGACACCGCGGATGCCGACTCGGCAATACTTATCCTGAAATCACGGCCATGCAAACCCGCGCGATACTCGGAGCCGCAATACAGCTAAAGAAGGAAGGACACGATCCGCACCCAGAAATAATGGTTCCGCTCATCGGTATCGTCAACGAGTTTGACGCTCAAGAGAAAGTTATACGCGCTACGGCCAAAGAAC
>CALUGX010000013.1 GCA_944320285.1 uncultured Prevotella sp. | reverse complement strand
CGCCTGTCGGTTGGCATCGAGGACGCCGACGACATCATTGACGACCTGAAACAGGCATTGGCGCAGCTTGACTGACGTCCCCGGACTGAATACGCGGATATCCCAAATAACGCCGAAAGGGCGCACCCTGCATTTGCGGGATGCGCCCTTTCAATATCCGTAGGCATATCTGGCACGAAAAGCTGACGGCTGACGACTCACTAACAGGCATACGAAAAAACCTCGCCGACCGTAACGGACAGCGAGGCTTACCGTGGGCGTTGAGGGAGTCGAACCCCCGACCCTCTGCTTGTAAGGCAGATGCTCTAAACCAACTGAGCTAAACGCCCTTGCTTGTTGAAAGCGAGTGCAAAGATATGGCATTTCAATCAAACTTCCAAATTTTATCGCCACTTTTTTCATTTTTCATCGAAAAAAGTGCGAAACGCGGCCTCGGCAACCCTAAAAACCGCTCCACCATACTCACGACCACGCCACAGGCCGGCACACAGAGCACACGCCGGCACACTGCCTAACAACAGCACCACCCGGAGACGCGACCTTCCGTCAAAGGCGGTAAAGCTCGCTTGCGGCAAGAAGGTCAACCTTTTTCTCAGCCAGGATGCGCTCACAGGCTTCAAGGTCGGTGGGACGGATGACGATATGGGCAACGTCGCCGCAGGCGAACGAGTACATATACTCGATGAACACCCCTTTTTCAGACAGATACTCAAGCACGACGGCGAGGGAGCCGCTCGTGTTCGGACAGGTGAAGCCTATGACGTCGCTCACGCGGACAGTGAAGTTGGCGGCTTCGAGGGCGCGCTTGGCCGCCTCCGGGTCAGACACTATGCAGCGCAGTATGCCGAAATCGGAGTTGTCGGCTATGCTCATCGCCGAGAGGTTTACGCCCGCGCGGCCCAGCACTGCGGCAACCTCGGTGAGCTGGCCCGACTTGTTCTCAAGGAACACTGACAGTTGTTTTGCTAACATGGCTTGACAATTTATATACGATTAAATGTTTCTACACGCATCGTTGCGCATCCGCAAACTTACGAAAAATCGGCGTGAAAACATAAAAACTTTATTAAAAACGCACACGACAGAGAGTTAAATTCTTATAAAAACACAACCGCAAGCCTCCCGAAAGAATGTCATTGCATTTGCTTTCAGCGGTCTCACACGGCTGATTGTGTAAAATGCAAATTATATGAGCATCCTTTTAGATTGTAAAAGGGCACAAACCGCAACGCAAAAGGTATCCTTTTACAAGGCAAAAGATGCCCTTTTGCAACGTGAAAAGGCATCTTTTGCAACGCCGTTTGTAACACGTTGGAAATCAATATGTTGTACTTTAAGGCAAGAACCGCCGCACAATACTCCGCCGCAGATGGTTGATATTAGACAAAAAAGCATTAAGCAACGAATATTTATCACGCATGAGCGCGCGCAAATCAATTAAAATTATTAATTTTGCAGCCGTTAATACGTATTATATTTATGAATCTTGATTTACTTACGGCCATATCCCCGATTGACGGGCGATATAGGCCAAAAACGGCATCGCTTGCCGACTATTTCTCTGAATATGCACTCATACGTTACCGCATACGTGTGGAGATTGAATATTTTATAGCCCTTTGCGAGCTTCCCCTGCCGCAGTTAAAGGACTTCGACCTGTCGCTGGCTCCGCGCCTGCGCGACATCTACGCGAAGTTTGACGAGGCCGGAGCAGCCCGCGTGAAGGAAATAGAAGGCGTCACCAACCACGACGTCAAGGCCGTGGAATACTACATCAAGGAACAGTTCGACGCCATCGGCGGGCTCGACAAGTACAAGGAGTTCATACACTTCGGCCTCACCTCGCAGGACATCAACAATACCTCGGTGCCCCTTTCGATAAAAGAGGCCCTGCACGAGGTGTACATTCCCCTGCTGAAAGAGCTCATCCTGCAGCTCCAGGACTATGCCGACGAGTGGAAAGACGTGCCCATGCTGGCCAAGACCCACGGCCAACCGGCATCGCCCACGAGACTCGGCAAGGAGGTCATGGTCTTCGTCTACCGCCTGACCGAGCAGCTCAAGCAGCTTGAGGAATGCCCAATAACAGCCAAATTCGGCGGAGCAACGGGCAACTACAACGCGCATCATGTGGCCTACCCGGCATACGACTGGCGCGCCTTCGGCAACAAGTTCGTAAGCGAAAAGCTCGGTCTTGAGCGCGAACAGTGGACCACACAGATAAGCAACTACGACAATCTCGGAGCAATATTCGACGCTCTGCGCCGCATAAACACCGTAATCATCGACCTCGACCGCGACTTCTGGATGTATATCTCGATGGAATACTTCAAGCAGAAAATCAAGGCCGGCGAGGTGGGTTCAAGTGCGATGCCCCACAAGGTGAACCCCATCGACTTCGAGAACAGCGAGGGCAACCTCGGCATCGCTAACGCAATACTACAGTTCCTTGCGGCGAAACTGCCCGTAAGCAGACTGCAACGCGACCTCACTGACTCAACCGTCCTGCGCAACGTCGGCGTGCCCTTGGGACACGGCATGATAGCTATGCAGAGCACGCTGAAGGGACTTCGCAAGCTCATCCTCAACGAGGAGAAACTCAACGCCGACCTTGACGATATGTGGGCTGTAGTGGCCGAAGCCATACAGACAATCCTCCGCCGTGAGGCTTACCCACATCCCTATGAGGCACTGAAGGCCTTGACGCGCACCAACAAGAAGATGACGGAGGAGACAATACACGAATTTATCAAAGGACTAAACGTAAGCGACAGCGTGAAAGCCGAACTGATGGCCATCACGCCGCATAATTATACGGGAATGTAAAAACCCATCCCAACCCTCCCGAAGGGAGGGGCTTGGCAAGTTTTGCCGTAAAAACTTATTGAGTATCAGCTTATGGCCCTACCAAGCAGATTGTCTGTCTTGCCAATAATGCCGACAGGGCTTGCCAAACTCGCTACCTTTGGGAGGGCCGGAGTGGGTTCCTAAGTTTTAACCGCCGTGAGGCATTAATAAAAAACGATTATGTCAGAAGAACTGGAAAACAAGAATGAGAGTTTGTCTGCCGGACAAAACGAGAGCAGCCGTGAGGGCTACAAGCAGACAGAAGGCTTTAACAATCAAAGAGGCGACAGGCCCATGCGCCCAAGGATACGCGTGCAGCGCGCCTATACGCCCAACCACGGTTACAACAAAGAAGAGGGAGGATTCCGTCCCGAAGGCTTCGGCGCCGGACTGCAGCAGCAAAACGCAGGACAGCGCACTTACCGTCCGCGCTACAACGCCGGGCAGGGCGAAGGCGGATACCAGCCACGTCAAGGCGGCTATCAGCCCCGCCAGAGCTACCAGCCGCGTCAACAAGGCTACCGCCCACACTATAATAAGGAAGGGGAAGAGGGCTATCAGCCGCGCCAACAGCAATACGGCCAACGCCCGCAGACGGGGTATCGTCCACGATACACCAAAGACCCGGAGGGCGGCTACCAGCCGCGTCAGCAGCAATACGGCCAACGCCCGCAAACCGGTTACCGTCCGCGTTACAACGCCGGACAAGGTGAAGGCGGATACCAGCCACGTCAGCAGGGCTATCAACGCGGCGGATACCAGCGCAACCAGTACGGACAGCCGCGCCAAGGGGGATACAACCGCCAGGGCGGATACCGCCAGCGAACGGCTGATTACGACCCGAATGCTAAATACAGCATGAAGAAGCGCATAGAATATAAGGAGGAACACATCGACCCGACCGTACCGGTACGCCTCAACAAATTCCTCGCCAACGCCGGGATTTGCAGCCGGCGCGAGGCCGACGAGTTCATCCAGGCAGGAGTGGTGACGGTGAACGGCAAGGTTGTCACCGAACTCGGAACGAAGGTTTTACGCACCGACGAGGTGAAATTCCACGACCAAATGGTCAAGATGGAGAAGAAAGTATATGTACTCCTGAACAAACCGAAAGACACCGTAACCACCAGCGATGACCCGCAACAGCGCAAAACGGTGATGGACTTGGTGAAAAACGCCTGTCCGGAGCGCATCTACCCCGTGGGAAGGCTTGACAGGAACACCACCGGAGTGTTGCTGCTCACCAACGACGGCGACCTGGCCAGCAAGCTGACTCACCCGCAATTCTTGAAAAAGAAGGTGTACCATGTGTTCTTGGATAAAAACGTCACCGCCCACGATATGCAGCAGATAGCCACAGGCATCACGCTTGATGACGGCGAAATACACGCCGACGCCATAGAATACGCAAGCCCGACGGACAAGAGCCAGGTAGGGATAGAGATACACAGCGGCAAGAACCGCATCGTGCGCCGCATCTTCGAGCACCTCGGTTACCGCGTTGTAAAGCTCGACCGCGTACTCTTCGCCGGCCTGACAAAGAAGAACCTGCGCCGCGGCGACTGGCGTTTCCTCACAGAGAAGGAGGTGGAGATGCTGCGCATGGGAGCGTTTGAATAAAGAATATAGTAAATGGAGAATTGATAAATGAGAATGGAAAATTATGATTACCGCCGCAGATTGGGCAACGTTCAGAACGAAAGGTAATCATAATTGTCCATTCTCAATTTTCAATTATCAATTTAGCAAAGAATAATTATGGAGAAAATCAAGAGAACAAAAGTCGTAGACGTGCTCGCCCGCACTGACTTCGGGACTATCGTAAACGTGCGCGGATGGGTACGCACCCACCGTAGCAGCAAATCGGTTGACTTCATCGCGCTGAACGACGGCTCTACGATTAAAAACGTGCAGGTAGTGGTTGCCCCGTCAAAATTCGACGCGGAGACCCTCAAACAGATAACAACCGGGGCGTGCATCAACGTTAACGGCGAATTAGTGGAAAGCCAGGGTGCCGGCCAAAGCGTAGAGTTGCAGTGCCGCGAACTGGAGATTTACGGTCTTTGCGGCGGCGACTACCCGATGCAGAAGAAAGGCCAGAGCTTTGAATATATGCGCCAGTACGCCCACCTGCGCCTGCGCACAAACACATTCGGGGCAGTGATGCGCATACGCCACAATATGGCCATTGCCATACATAAATATTTCCACGACCACGGCTTCTTCTATTTCCACACGCCACTGATAACAGCAAGCGACTGCGAGGGTGCCGGTCAGATGTTCCAGGTGACAACGAAAAACCTCTATGACCTGAAGAAAGGCGAGGACGGCAAGATACTTTACGACGACGACTTCTTCGGAAAACAGACATCGCTTACCGTCAGCGGACAACTTGAGGGCGAGCTCGGAGCTACGGCCTTGGGCGCAATCTACACGTTCGGCCCGACGTTCCGCGCCGAGAACTCCAACACGCCGCGCCACCTGGCGGAGTTCTGGATGATAGAGCCGGAGGTCGCCTTCATCGACCTCGACGACCTGATGGACCTTGAAGAGGACTTCATAAAGTACTGCGTGCAGTGGGCTTTGGACAACTGCAAAGACGACTTGGAGTTCCTCAACAAGATGATTGACAAGACGCTGCTGGCCCGCCTCAACTCGGTTGTAGGCGAAAAGTTCGTCCGATTAGAGTACACCGAGGGCATACGAATACTCGAAGAGGCTGTCAAGGCCGGTCACAAGTTTGAGTTCCCCGTATCGTGGGGCATGGACCTGGCCAGCGAACACGAACGCTACCTCGTTGAGCACCACTTCAAGAAGCCAGTAATCATGACGGGTTACCCGAAGGAAATCAAGGCCTTCTACATGAAGATAAACGACGACGGCAAGACTGTGCAGGGCACGGACGTGCTGTTCCCGCAAATAGGCGAAATCATCGGAGGCAGCGTGCGCGAAGAAAACTACGACAAGCTGATGGGCGAAATCAACGAGCGCAACATCCCGATGAAGGATATGTGGTGGTATCTCGACACTCGCAAGTACGGCACGTGCCCCCACGGAGGCTTCGGCCTGGGCTTCGAGAGACTCATCCTCTTCGTAACGGGAATGCAGAACATACGCGACGTGATACCTTTCCCGCGCACACCTAAGAATGCGGAATTTTAATATAAATTTCCTCCTGCCCTCCCAGACAGGGAGGAATGAGATTGCTCTTAAAGCTATCTTATTCCTCTTATACGTAAGAGGGTGTGAGGGGATTTATAATTCATGACACTAACTTATCCCTCCCCGGCGGGGAGGTTAGGAAGGCTTATTATGACAAACGATGAACTTATGCGCGAAGCCATACGGCTTTCGATAGAGAACGTAGCCGCCGGCGGCGGGCCATTCGGCGCGGTGATAGCACGCGGCGGCGAGATAATAGCCACCGGCGTGAACCGTGTGACGGCCACAAACGACCCCACGGCGCACGCCGAAGTGAGCGCGATACGCGGCGCAGCGCAACGTTTGGGCACGTTCAACCTCGCCGGTTGCGAAATTTTCACCTCGTGCGAACCTTGCCCGATGTGTCTCGGCGCAATCTACTGGGCAAGGCTCGACAAGGTATATTACGCCAACACTAAGGCCGACGCCAAGGCTATCGGCTTCGACGACTCGTTCATCTACGACGAGCTCGCCCTGCCGCAAGACCGCCGCAAGCTGTCCGCCGAGGCCATGATGCGCAACGAAGCCATCAAAGCCTTTGAGCTTTGGGCAGCCAAGGAGGACAAGACGGAATACTGACTTTAATCCCTGTAAACACTGAACGGCGGGCGCATTGATTTGCGCCCGCCACTTATTTTTGTACACCACGTAAACCGTTGATCCACAGCAGGTTGCCTAACGCTTTGCGAGAGGTAGCCAAACATCCTACAAAAGGTATCCTTTTACACCGCAAAAAGCCACATTTCGCAAGACAAAAGGGCACGTATTACAGCCTACATAAAGAACTACATTTTATCTGCCAACTCCTACACAACGGTTGACAGTAGGCAAAAAAACAAGCATCTATTCACTTTCGTGGGAGCTATTGTAGACATTTCCATAGCACAAAACTTCTATATACAGCCAGGACTTTACCTCTCAAAAAGGTGCGGCAGGCAAATACTACCTCGATGACGACGACCACTATTACCAGGAAACTAAATCAAGCCCGCTTTATCTCGAAAACATAGAAGATGGGCTCGCCATGAAATGCTTTGACTTCAGCCTATATATAGATAGGCACAGGACTGCTTTTTGCCGACCGCTACTACCTCGGCTCGCTTACGAGCATGGTCCAATCAACACTTGGAACGGCAAAGAGCAAGAGAATTACAACTACACCGTAAAAACAGGAACTGGATGGTGAGCTTAGGCTACAACTTCTAACAACGCCTACTCCAAGTAAACATGACATATGCAAATAGGGTAAGACGCACACCGCAACGCCCCCAAAAAGCACGCACCGAATGACGATGCGTGCCTTTTTTGTATGTTGGACGTGAAATAACGTTAGTCCGATTATATAAGCAACCACCTTTGCCATGTCATGGTTTTTGCCCTTCAGCATAAGGTTTACGCCGAACTGACGTTAAATGCGAAGCGTCAGCTGCGCTTGATGTTGCGCGCGGCGTCTATCCTAAGGAAGATGAAAAGCAGGATGGTGAACCCCCAAAGGGACGACCCCCCGTAACTGAAAAAGGGCAAGGGTATGCCGATGACGGGCGTAAGACCGAGCACCATGCCCACGTTTATGAAGACGTGGAAGAGGAAAATGCTAAGCACGCAATAACCGTAAACGCGCCCGAAGGTGAACGGCTGACGCTCGGCCATCTTGATAAGGCGCAGTATAAGGGCAAGGAACAGCAGCAGGACGCCCGCCGAACCAAGGAAGCCTTCCTCCTCGCCGACGGTGCAGAAGATGAAGTCTGTGTCTTGTTCGGGCACAAACTTCAACTTCGTCTGCGTGCCGTTAAGAAAGCCTTTGCCCTTAAGTCCGCCCGAACCGATGGCAATCTCACTCTGATGTACGTTGTATCCGGCGCCGGAAATATCCTCTTCAAGCCCCATGAGGACGTTGATACGCACGCGCTGATGGGGTTCAAGCACATTGTTGAGCATATAGTCGGCGGAATAAAAAAAGGCTACGGAGCCTATGGCGAACAGCGTGATGAAAAGATAATTGCGTATGCGCTTCGACAAAGCGTTATACAACAAATGGCCGACAAGGAAGACCGTAACAGCCAGCTGCACCCAAACGATGTCGAAAGGGATGACAAATTCGGCGAAGAGAAAAGCAAGGAGCGTTGTCCCGACAGTGTAACAGAGCATTATGAGCATCTGCCTGTTATCTTTGCAAAAGACACGGACCATCACCGACGAGAACACCTGGACTAACAGAAGGACGACAAACTTGCCGACCGACGTGCCCGTGTCGAGCAGCAATGTTTGTTCGTAACGTATGCCGATGACAAAATAAACGACCATCGCGACACCCGTGAACAAGACGCTGCCGGTCATTCCCTCACGGTAAAACATCAGGAAAAATGCGATATATACGAGGGCGGAGCCAGTCTCTTTCTGTGCTATGATAAAGAGCATGGGCAGCATGACGACGGCGCAGGCGGCTGCAAAATGCTTCCACCGGTGGATGTTGAAGCCGTAAGTACTCATCAGCTTCGCCACGGCCAAGGCTGTGGCGAACTTGGCGAACTCTGCCGGCTGCACTCTCAACGGGCCGAGGACGAGCCACGAACGGGAGCCTTTTATCTCGTGAGGATTGAAAATCGTTATGAAAAGGAGCAACAAAAGCACTGCATAAATGATGTAAGCGAAGGTGTCATAAAACCTGTCGTCAAGCATCAGCAGCACAAAACCAAGGCAGATGGATGTGCCAATCCATACGATTTGCATTCCTGAACGGGTGCCAAGACTGAATATGTCGGCATCACCGTAACTGTAACTTGCACCGCACACGCTCAACCATCCGAATATCAAAAGTGCCAAGTATATGCCGATAGTACACCAGTCTAACGAGCGGAGCACGCTCGGCTGTTTATCTGTTTGAGTTGCCATAAGCTATACGTCTGTGCTGGAAGTCGTCCGCCTTCTTCTCCGATTCCGGCGAGAGCTTGCCGTTAATGTATTGTTCCATCATCAGCGAACCTATCGGCACGCCGTATTCTGCGCCGAAACCGCCGTTCTCAACATATACGGCGACGGCGATCTTAGGATTGTTCATCGGTGCGAAACCCATGAATATGGAGTGGTCTTGCCCGTGGTTCTGCGCCGTTCCCGTCTTTCCGCACACCTCGTAGTCGGCACGGTTGGCAGCACGGCACGTCCCGCTTACTACAGAGCGGCGCATTCCGGCCACGATATAGTCGTAAGCACGGCGGTTAGCCTTGGTGTAATGCCTCTCTCGGAACTTGGCGTCAAGCGGCTCGCCGGCCACTTTGCGCACGACGTGAGGCGTGTAATAATAGCCCCGGTTGGCGATGGTCGCGCCGAGGTTGGCTATCTGCAAGGGAGTAAGCAGCACTTCGCCCTGCCCTATCGCGATGCTGATCACTGTCAGGCCGTTCCACGAGCCGTCGTAAGCCTTGTCGTAATACTGGGCGTTCGGTATCAATCCGCGCTTCTCGCCGGACAAGTCGATGCCTAGTTTATAGCCGAAGCCCATACTTACCATGTAGTCGCGCCAGATATTCATGGCGTCTTGCACGGTCTTGTATTTACGCCTGTTGCCGAGCATGTAATACAATCCCCAGCAGAAATATGCGTTACACGAGGTTCCGAGCGCAGGGATCAGGCTCGTGGGCGAAGCGTGGCCGTGGCAGCCAACGTGAAGTCCGCGACAGTAAAAACCGTGGTGGCAGGGGAACGCCGTGCTCGGAGTGACAATCCCTTCGGAGAGAAATGTCAGCCCTTGCGTGGTCTTAAAAGTAGAACCCGGAGGATAAACACCCATGATGGAACGGTTCAGAAGCGGTTTCCACGGATTACGTGCCAACATGAGATGAGCCTTGCTGCGCTTGCGCCCTGTCATAATACGGGGGTCGTAAGTGGGCGATGAAACCATGCACAACACCTCGCCCGTTGACGGTTCAATGGCCACGATGCTGCCGATTTTGCCTTCAAGCAGCCTCTCGCCGAGGGCCTGCAGGTTGACGTCTATGCTCAAAGAGAGGTCTTTGCCGGGCACGGGGCGGCGGTCGAACTGTCCGTTCATATAACTGCCTTGTATCCGTCCGCGGACGTCGCGCAACAATATTTGCATACCTTTTTCACCACGCAACTGCTTCTCGTAAGATTTTTCGACGCCCTGCTTACCGATATAGTCGCCAAGCTGATAATAAGAATCACCCTCGATGTCGGCGTCTGACACCTCAGCTACGTCGCCAAGCACATGGGCGGCGTATGGCGTGGTGTATTGGCGGACGCTGCGCCGTTGCACATAAAAACCTGGATAACGATAAATCTTCTCTTGGAAAACACTGAACTCTTTTTCAGAAAGTTGGCTCATGAACACCTGTTGGGTGTAAGGGGAATAACCTGGATTCTTGTTCCTGTCCTTGATTTGCGTCATACGGGCGTCAAAATAATCCTTTGTTATCCCAAGCGAACGGCAAAAATCAAGAGTGTCGAGACGTCCTTTCTCCTCGTTCATGACAACCATTATGTCATAAGCATTCTGATTGTAAACAAGCAGTTTGCCATTCCTGTCGGATATTACGCCGCGCGCCGGATACTCAACCCGCTTGAGGAAAGCGTTGCTGTCAGCGTTTTTCTTGTAGTCATCGCTCATTATCTGTAACGTAAAAAGGCGTATGATATAGACCAAGACTATGACGACAGCAACGCCGCCGACTACATATTTCCTGTTTTCAAGTCCGTAATCCTTATCCATAACCAATAAAAACGCCCAAGCGTAAAAACAATCAACCCTTCCTAACGCTCTCAAACGCAAGAATTAGAAGCGCCGTAAGCACCGTGCTGCCGCCGATATTCCTGAGCCATTGCAGCCAACTGAAAAAACTGAACGCCTCAAGCGTAAAGAAAAGTAAATTGAAAACCAATACGCAAATCAACGTAAAATAAACGTATCTCGCCATACCGAGCGTCCCGATGCCGGGCCGCATATCGTCCGGACTGTCACGCTGGACAAACAAACTGAATATAAACGGCTGCACAAAACCAAGGAATGTGGCGGACGAAGCGGCTACACCCGGCGTATTGGAGAATATGTCAACACTAAGCCCCAAGCAGAAACTCCAGAGCATGATGCCCCATTTAGGATAATCACGCCTGAACGACATAATAAAATAAATGTACAGCAAAGGCGTGGCGCAGCCAAAAAGATTGACATGATTGAGCACCAACACCTGCACTATACATAAAATAACGAATGTGAAGACTTGCCTAATTACTTCCATCTTCATTATTTGCCAAGTTAATTCTGCTTTAGCTTCAGCGAATCTTGCGCACTGCGCAACAATTCGATACGCTCGTTCATCGATGTATTGTCAATAACACAGACATCGCGCAAATTGCCAAAATCTGTTGTCAGCTTTACCTGGATACGGTAAGAAAGGCCGTCGCTTGAATTATAAACATGGAGTATCTGCCCAACGATTATGCCGGGAGGGAATATTGACGAATAACCGCTTGTCTCAACAAGGTCGCCCAAAGCAAAACGAGCATGCCGCGGAACATCGTCAACGTAGGCCAAATCAGCGGCCATACCAGTCCAATGCAAGTATCCGTAATACCCGCGCTTACGTATCGTAACGCTTACGTTCGACTTTGAATTGAGCAATGGTATCACAACGGAGTAATGCTCTGAAGTCATATAAACGACCCCCACCACACCGTTGCCGCACGCCACTCCCATATCCTTGCGCACACCATCAGCCAGCCCCTTGTCAATGGTTATAAAGTTGTCACGCTTGTCCAAAGAGTTAGTTATGACCTTGGCAGGTATCAACTTATGTCCCTTCAACACTTCGGCTTGCGTCTTTTCAACCCAAGAAGAGTCACCGACGGATGTCTTGATTTGCTCTGACAACCGCCTGACCTGCTGCTCAAGATAAAGGTTGCGTTCGGTAAGCTGTTCGTTGATTTTAGTCAGGCTGAAATAGTTTTTTACAGCTGCATCAATCTCGTAGATCTTTCCGGCCACAACATTTGCCGACGAGAACCACACACTGCCTTGATAACTGTTGTACCTGAAAAGCAGGACGAAGCAGACAACTTCAAGCGCTACAAAGACAAACCAATGATTATATTTCGCAAGAAAATCAAGCAGGTTGCGCATTGTTTACCTCATCAGGAATGAGAAACGGTCTACGTTCTTAAGGGCAATGCCCGTTCCTTTGGCCACGCTGTGCAACGGGTCATCAGCTACGTGAAACTGTATCTTGATCTTATCTGTAAGCCTCTTGTCAAGCCCGCGCAACAATGCGCCGCCTCCGGTGAGATAAATGCCATTCTTTACAATGTCGGCATAAAGCTCAGGTGGAGTCTTCTCAAGCGCCGAGAGCACAGCATTCTCAATCTTGGCAATGGTCCTGTCAAGGCAATGGGCTATCTCCTGATAGCATACCGGTACCTCCATCGGCAGAGCTGTCACTTTGTTCGGGCCATGCACAACATAGTCCTCCGGTCCTTCTTCGCCGAGGTCTGTCAAGGCCGAACCTACATGAATCTTTATCCTCTCGGCCATACGCTCGCTCACCTTGACGTTATGCTGCTTGCCCATATACTCTTGTATTTCGGCAGTAAGGTCGTCGCCGGCAGTACGGATCGAGTTGTTTGACACGATGCCTCCCAACGAAATTACCGCAATCTCGGTGCTTCCGCCGCCAATATCCACAATCATGTTACCCTCCGGAGCCTCAACATCAATACCTATACCGATAGCCGCAGCCATAGGTTCAAATATAAGATAGACATCACGGCCGTCAGCGTGCTCAGCCGAATCACGCACGGCACGCAGCTCAACCTCGGTAGACCCCGAAGGAACGCCGATAACCATACGCAACGACGGCGAAAACAGGCGGCTGCCCGTGTGTACCATCTTGATAAGTCCGCGCATCATCTGTTCGCAAGCCGTGAAGTCGGCAATTACTCCGTCACGCAAAGGACGGATGGTGCGGATGTTGTCATTAGTCTTTTCATACATCATCTTTGCCTTCTCGCCCACGGCTATCATCTTGTCCGTGCGGCGGTCAAGGGCTACGACCGAAGGCTCGTCAACAACAATCTTGTCATCACTGATAATGATGGTGTTGGCTGTGCCCAAGTCCATCGCAATTTCTTGGATAAAAGAAAAAAATCCCATACCTTTTTAATTCATAATTGGCTTAAGCCGAACTTTGTTTCACAATCCGTAACCGGCATTCTGCCGAACTTCATCTCATAATCTTGCAAGAGGTCTCTGGCTACGCATAATTCGCAATGTATGACTTCACTACAGGACACACACCGCAGGCTGCGTCAGAAGCCATACATTCCAATTTTATGAATTGAACCAGTTGTGTATTGCTGTGTCGTAATGGCTGCTTACGCCGAACGCTTTTGTAGCGAACATACGGCGGTCTTCAATGTCGGTCTGTGCGCCTTTCTTGTTCAGGATGTCAAGCAATATGCCATACTCGGCTTTGCTCGGCACTATCACAACGTCCTTAAAATTCTTTGCTCCGGCGCGTATGAGTGATATTCCGCCTATGTCAATTTTTTCAATGATGTCTGCTTCCGAAGCGCCGCCGGCCACTGTCTGCTCAAAAGGATAGAGATCTACAATGACGAGATCGATTTCAGGTATCTCATATTGCTTCATCTGTTCCAGGTCTCCTTCGTTGTCACGGCGCGCCAGTATGCCGCCAAACACTTTCGGGTGGAGCGTCTTTACGCGGCCACCGAGTATCGAGGGATATGTCGTAACGCTTTCCACTGTCTGGCATTCGTAGCCAAGCGACTCTATGAACTTCTGCGTTCCGCCTGTTGACAAGAATTTCACACCTTCTGCATTGAGCTTTGCAAGCAGCTCGTCAAGCCCGTCTTTGTGGAACACAGAAACGAGCGCTGTCTTGATTTTTTTAGTTCCGGCCATACCTTATATATTGTAATTGTTTTTAGAGTGCAAAGATAATGCAAATCGAGAGAAATGCAAAATAAAAATGATAGAAACGAATTTTTATTTTCATTTCCTAGATGCTGCTTGCATTTGTGGCGCAGCCCTCACGCAGGGCAACAAAAAGTCCCGCCACACGTCAATGTGGCGGGACTTCCATCGTGGGCGTTGAGGGAGTCGAACCCCCGACCCTCTGCTTGTAAGGCAGATGCTCTAAACCAACTGAGCTAAACGCCCTTACTGTTGTAAAGCGAGTGCAAAGGTAGGTATTTTCATGCAAACGACCAAATTTTTCCGACATTTTTTCATCCTTCGACGTAAAAAAAACATAAAAAAGCTGCCCCGCAAATGCGAGGCAGCAACTCTGTTAGTCCAATATTCAGCGTTACTTGGCAATTTCAACAGTAGCGCGACGGTTGTAAGACGGCGGCACAAGTGTGTCAACTCCACCCTTAGCCTCGATCTTTATGTTTTCTCTCTTGACACCCATGTTGACAAGTTCCTCGGCAACACGCTCGGCACGCCTCTGTGAGAGGTCGCGGTTATAGTCGGCATTACCTGTTGCGCTGTCAGCATAACCGGTTACCACGAGCGTAGCGTTGTTGTCCTTAGAGTAGTCGGCGAGGTTCTGTACGTTAACGAGATCCTTCTTTGAAGCGATCTTATCCTTATCGATATTGAAGAATACAGACACAGGAGTTGTGACATATTCTTTCTCAACCTTAACCGTAGGCTCAGCTTTCTTGTTGGCAAGCTCGTTCTTCAGGCGCTCGTTCTCGGCCTTCTCGTCAGCAAGCTGTGCGTTGAGGGCGTCGATTTGCGATTGTGACAAAGCCTTGATTGCGTCAACATCGGGCACTTTGTTCCACCTTCTCTTCCCAAGGTTATATGTAACACCAACTTCGGCGTAAACGTGGTTGGGGTGGTTCATGATGCCTGAACCCATCTCGGCAGGCATACCACAGATGTCGCTCTCGTAACGGTTCCATCCGATTTCAAAGTTGATGGCGAGACGCTTGTTAACCCAAAACTCATTCAAGATACCAACGCTCAGACCCATTGCATACCTGTTGTATGTGCAAGAGCGTGCAAGGCCGGCACCTACGAACGGAATGAAGTTCCACACGCGGTTCTCGTTATAGCCGCATAACAGGTTACTCAGGTTGAAAAGCACGTGCTCGTTGAGCATCCAATACTTGTTCTCTGTCTCAATGTTCTGGTCGTTCCATACAGACTTACCCCAAATGCCCTGCAACTTTGTGCGGAGACCTATGCCGGGGGTAAACCACTTACCGATGGCAATTGCGGCACCGGGATTTGAGCGGAAGGCCTTAAACGGATTTTTCGTATAGCCCTTGCCATCCTCGTAATTGCCGTACCAAACTTCCCATGTAACGCCGCCCTGGATGAACCAGTTGCTCCAGAAAGAGTTGGTAGCCACACTGTACTTCTCAGTTATGTCTTCATTCTGGGCTGACACACCCATCGAGAAGCACGCAAAAATCAATGCGATAAATAACTTCTTCATAGTCATACAATTATTAAATATCAACAAAATGTCTTTGTGTCCTCACTCTACGAGAACACCTCCAATGCAAAGGTATGTAATATTTTTCATACAAACAACCTTTTTCACTTATTATTTTACATTTTTATTGAATTTTTCCTCACTAATAGTCTGCTGTCTGCGGCATTTCAGTTGAAAAGCCGTTCGATGTCCTGCTGCTTAAGAACACACACCGCCGGAGTGCCGTCAGGAGCGTAATTGACGTTTGAACATATAAACAGTTGGTTTACAATATTTTCCATCTCGGCATTGCTCAACACTTGGCCGTAAGGCACAGCCGCGCTGCGCGCTAATTGCAGGGCGAGCTTACGCTTCACGCCGTCGGCCACGGACGTGCCTGTCTCGGCGGCCTCGCCCACCATGTCTTTGAGCAACTTGACGTAATCCACACCTTCAAGGCCGGCCGGCACGCCGTTGACTGAATAGCTGCCGCCGCCCATCGGCGACAACTCAAAACCCAGATTGGAAAGTTCGGGCATGATTTTCTGCAACACAACGGTTTCTGCCGGCGTGAACTGCGCCATCTCCGGGAACAGCATCTGCTGTGAATGGCCGCTGTGCCCGGCTGCCTGGGCGAGGTATTTCTCATACAGGATGCGCGTATGTGCGCGATGCTGGTCGATAATCATCAGGCCCGACTTCACCGCCGTCATGATGTACTTACCTTTATATTGGTAATGCGCAGGCGACTTTTCGTCGGCTACTGTGCCGCCTTGTCCGCCGTCGTCCAGCGGGAAGATGCCGACATCCGTGCCGGCTGTGTCCAGACTGCCGGCGGCTCCGCCATCATCGAGCCCTTCATAGAGCTTTTCCCAGCTGCCGGTTTGAGTCCTTCCGAGCTTCGACATTACTTGTGCCGACGACTGCTTGAAGGGGTTGTACTCCGGGTTGAAGTTAAGTTTCGGGGCCGACGCCTCCCCGTTGCCGGGGTCGAACACGGGTATGTCAGGCCGGCCTTCGGTGTCGAAGTCAATCGACGGCACGTCGTTGAACCGCCCTAAAGAGTCTTTCACGGCAGCCGTCAGTATCTGCCACACAGTCTGCTCGTTCTCGAATTTTATTTCTGTCTTCGTAGGATGGATGTTGACGTCGATGTCTTCCGGGTTGACGTCGAAGTAGATGAAGTAAGGCACTTGCTCGCCCACGGGCACAAGGCGTTCGTAAGCGGACATGACGGCCTTGTGGAAATACGGGTGCTTCATGTATCGTCCGTTGACAAAGAAATACTGGTGGGAGCCTTTCTTGCGCGCCGCCTCCGGCTTACCCACGAAGCCCTTGATGTTGCACACCGAGGTCTCCACGCCCACCGGTAGCAGGTCTTGGTTGAGTTTCTTGCCGAAGACGTCGGCTATGCGTTGCCGCAGGCTGCCACACCTTAGGTTGAATATCTCTGCGCCGTTGCTGTGGAAGGTGAAAGCGATTTCCGGATATACGAGTGCTATGCGCTCAAAGGCGGTGAGGATGTTGTTAAGTTCGGTGGTGTTCGACTTGAGGAACTTCCGCCTCGCCGGCACGTTATAGAATATGTTTTCAACGGAAAAATTGCTACCGACAGGGCACGACACGGGCTCTTGTCCCGTCACCTTCGACCCCGCCACCGACAGATGTGTGCCTATCTCGTCGGCTGCGGTACGCGTGCGCAGCTCCACCTGGGCCACGGCCGCTATCGAGGCGAGCGCTTCGCCGCGGAACCCCATTGTGCGCAGGGCGAACAGGTCGTCGGCCTTGCGTATCTTCGACGTGGCGTGGCGCTCAAACGACATCCGCGCGTCGGTCTCCGACATACCTTTGCCGTCGTCGATAACCTGTATCGACGTGCGTCCGGCGTCGGTGACGAGCACGCTGATTTTCTTTGCTCCGGCGTCAACAGAGTTCTCCACCAGTTCTTTTACCACTGATGCCGGGCGTTGTATCACCTCGCCTGCGGCAATCTGGTTTGCCACCGAGTCGGGCAGCAGTTGTATTATATCACTCATATCTTATTGTAAAAGCCTCCCACGTCTCCCCAAAGGGAACTTTGGTTGGCGGTGTCTCAATATTATATAATCACCAAGCAGCAACCTAATCATTCCGCCCTAATAAGTTTGTGATTGGCGGTTGCCTTTCAATATGCCATCTTTTACACCGCAAAACGGCATCTTTCACAAGACAAAAGGATACGTTTCGCAACGCAAAAGGGCACCCTTTGCGCAAGCATTTATAACATATTAAAAATCAATGGGTTACGAACAGTTACAAAGTAAGCAGCATCTTCCAGACCGCAAACAGAAGGACAAGCAGCACGATGATTATGCCATAGCTGAGCACGAAACCACCGTTTAACTTGCGTTCGCGCCTGCGGCGGGCGTGCTTCGTGGCATCAAGGAACATTCCACGCAACCGCTCGTGACCAGCGTCGCCACCGGCTTTCATGCCAAGTTCGGCCTTCGCCTTGTCTTCCACGGCTTTCAGTCTGTCCTTGCGCTCGTCAACGTAAATATATTCGTGCCTGAAACCGCGCGGTTTACGCTGTCTGAATAGTCCCATGCCTCCTCCTTTCTTATTCAGCCGGCTTCTCCGCCGGCTGCGCCTCGTCCGGCTTCACAGCATCGCCAGCTTGCTTCGGAGCGGCAGCGTCAGGCACGGCAGCCTTGTCGGTTACCACCCCGCCGTTACCAATAAACTGCAACGGGGCGTCGCGGCGCTGGATGTTCTTCAGTTCTGTGCCTTTGGCCTTGCCGCGCCAGTTGAAAATGTCATACTTGTCAAGCGGACGGACATAATCGAACCATGCGAACGAGGGCAGTTCTTTCTTCGACGGCGGTATCTGCGTTATGGGATACATTATGCTGTGCTGCTTGCACGTCCAGATGGATTGCAGCTGGCGGTTCTTCATGAACATACGCATGGTGTCCGTCTCAAGGCAAGTCATACTGATATATGAACTGTCCTTGTCGTCGTAATAGTAATACACGGCCTGCACGTTGCCTATGGCCTCGGTCTCGTGGATGCTTCCGTCCTTGAAATACCCGAACATCTCACGCGACGCTATCTGGTTGAACTTAGTGCTGTCGGGCAGCATCTCCACCGACAACGCTTGGTTTATGACGTGGGCCCGGTCTATGGTGGAGTCCTTCATGAACACCTCTATAACCTCGCCGAGCAACTGGCGGTTGGCGTTCCAGACTATCGGGTCTTTATACATCGTGAGACACGAGTCCTTCGTGTTGTACACCAAAGAGTCGCACACGGCCTGGACATCCGTGCGGAAAGCCCTCACCTTATTATAACAATGCGCCTTGCGGTACACCGAATCGGTGTTAATGTTGAAGGTATAGACCTTCATCGTGTCTGAATGCATGAAGAGGGTGTCGCCCTGTGAATAGTCCTTCATCACGGCGCTGTCCGTGGCGAAGGCGAAGCCCGTGCTGTCGTTGTACCAGAAATAGTTGCTCGTCATCTGGTTTTTATTCACCGTGTCATTGTACACCACGTTGCCGAAACCTTGGCTTACAGCCTTCTTCTCGTCATTGAACAGGCTGTCGGCTGTCAGCGTCTTGCCGTTGTTCTCAAGCGTGGAGCGGCCATACAAGCGGGAAAAATCCTTGTTGGTGTCATAATATCCCTGCGATGTGTGTATCACGCTCGCACCCGACGTAATTTTCGACGGCCCTACGATGTGGGCCAGCGACGTGCGGGTGTCATAATGCAGGGTGTCGGTGTTGAGCACGAACTTGGGATTTTTCAGGTCTACGTTGTAGTTGAATATCGCAATCCTCGTCTCCGTGTCATACTCTCCCCAGTCTGACACAAGCACGTTGTCGCGGTCTACCATCTTACCGCCCTCGAAGAAATAGCCAATCCCGTAAAGCCTGTCATAGTTAAGGCTGTCGGTATAGAGCTTGGTCCGGCGATGTGTCAGCACAACATTGTGGCGGGCCTCGGCCATCTGAGCGTCGCCGTCATAATAGGCGTAGTCGCTGAACAGCGACAACGTGTCGCCTTGATACATCCTTACGTGGCCGAAAGCACGGAAAGAGTTGCTCTGTTGGTAAAAGTAGGCACTGTCACAATAGAGCTTGGCCCCTTTGTGGCGGAACTGCACGTTGCCGTTAAGCACCTGGGCGTCGGGCACACGCCCGAACCTGTCATACCTCAACCTGTCGGCATGGACGAGGTAAACACGCTCGTTAGCAGGCGTGCGCTTACGCTTCTTCGGAGCTTGGCGCGACTGCACCAAGCTAAGCCCAAAAAGGCATAGGACAACCATTATGATTATCCTATGCCCGCCGAATAAATTGTTGCTGATATTGTTCGTCGTCATTTAATCCAACCTTCGTATTGGAAATCACAACCTTTGTAACGGTCGTTTATGCGAACGTAAGTCGTCCTAATCTTGTCTTTTATCCAGTTGTCGATGTATTCCTCCTTACGTTTGGCCAGCACAATGTCTTTCATCGCCTGGAAGTCTTCTGTTATCGTGGCACGATGGGTGTCTATGCGGTTCCTCAACCTCACGATTGCGCACATCGTGCGTCCGTTCTTCTCGTTTATCATCTGGAACGGAGCAGAAACTTCGCCCACCTTGAGCGTATCTACCACCTTGGCAACTTCCGACGGCAGGTTACGCATCTGGAAACGGCTCGTCATGCGACCGTCGTTTCCCATGTTGGCCATTAGGCCGTTGTTGTTGCGCGTGTCCTTATCATCGGAGAGGTAACTTGCGGCCTGGTCGAATGAAACCTTGCCCCCGCGGATGTCGCGGGCAAGCGAATCGAGCTGCGACGAGGCAAGATCGATGGCAGCCTGTGTCACTTTCGGCTTCAGAAGAATATGCCTTACCTTTATCTTGTCGCCCCGCTTGTCAATCAGCTGGATAATGTGGAAGCCGAACTCCGTCTCCACAATCTTAGATATTTTCTTAGGGTCGGTAAGGTTGAAGGCCACGCTCGCAAACGTAGGGTCAAGCATTCCGCGGCCCACATAGTCCTCAAACTCGCCGCCTTGACGCGCCGTGCCGGGGTCTTCAGAATAAAGACGAGCCAGCGTAGCAAACGATGTCTCGCCGCTGGTGACACGCTCCGTGTAATCGCGGAGCGTGTTTTTCACGCGGTCTATCTCCTCCTGCTCCACTTTGGGGGTGCGTGTTATTATCTGAACCTCTACTTCCGTAGGAATAATAGGCAGACTGTCTTCGGGCAAAGTGCTGAAATAGCGGCGCACGTCAGCTGGCGACACTGTGATGTCTGCAACCAAGTTTTCGCGCTCACGGTCTATGAGCAGACGGTCGCGGAAGTCATCGTGCAGGTTCTGGCGCATCTCGGTGAGGCTCATGTTCTTGTATTCCTCAAGCCTTTCCTTGTCTCCACCAACCATCTGTATCCACATATTGATTTGCCTCTCTACGCTTTGTGACACCTCTGACTCGCTCACCTCCACGCTGTCTATCGCCGCCTGATGCAGAAAGAGCTTCTGCACGGCGAGCTGTTCAGGTATCTTACAGTCGGGATTGCCGTCCCACTTGACACCCTCCATCTCGCTTTGTAGCTTCACGTTCTCAACGTCTGACAGCAGTATAGGTTCGTCGCCGACAACCCAAATCACCTCGTCTACGATACTGGCCGGATCCGGCTCCTCCACTGTAGCTACCGAGTCGGGCGCAACAGAGTCCGTATTGACTGCAACAGAGTAGCTGTCAGCCGTCTGTGCAGCTCCACGCGCCACGCCGTTGACAGCCCCCGCACTGACGCCGGCGAAAAGCAACGCCGGCGCAGCGAGCCACAAGACCGTTTTATATCTTACCTTCATTACTTTTATTTAGTATGCTTGTTTACAGTTTTCAACACGTCTTCATACACCTCGAAGGGGTATTTCTTGCGCAGCTCGGCCACCCATTGCTTCTCAAGCATTTCCTGATAATCGGCTGTGACGAGGCCGCGGACGTCCGTATAGCTCTCAGGTTTTTTCTTAAGCAGTTTGCCGTAAACGGCGTCAATGGGGAAATCCTTGAGCTGAGTAACGGTAGTGTCTTTGCCGAACACCATCTTGTCGATGAAAGCATTGTCGCCTTCCTTGAAGATACCTTTCTCCACACGTATTCTAAGCACCGAGTCACTGTTGAACGTCGTGCGCAACACCTCGGCCCACTTGTCGAACGGCAAGTCCTTGACACAATCGCGAACAGAGTCAACATCGGCCTTCTGCTTCACATGGTAAACCATGCCTTTGTATCTCGGTTCTGTCCAATAATAGCGTTTCTTGTTCTTATTGAAGAACTCCTCAAGACCTTTCTCGTCGCCTGCGGCCTTCTCCCACACGGTGCGGTTGCTGATTTCATAAAGCAGCAGACCGTCATGGTACTCGCCGATGAGATATTTCAGCGACGGATCTTTCGCCTCAAGCTCCTTTTCCTTGTCAGCTATTATGTCTTCCTTTGTCTTCGTGCCGCCGGAGGCTTTCACCAACTTATCAATCTGCTTGTCAATAACGCTCTCACGCAAACCGCGGGCATCAATGAAACGCAGGATGTTTGCTTTAAGAGAGTCGAACGGTTCTAGCTGTTTGCGGTCTTTCATCAGGATGATATGGAAGCCTACGGGCGACTTCACCACGCCGCTCATTTCTCCGGGTTGCAGAGCATAAGCAGCATCCTCAAACTCCTTGAGAGTCTGTCCGGGCTGAAGCCAGGGCAGCTCACCGCCGTTTTTTGCCGACCCTGGGTCTTGCGAATACTTACGTGCAAGCTCGGCAAAGTCGGCACCGCCCTTCAACACACTATATATTGAGTCGGCCCTCTGCCGCGCTTCCTCCATCTTTTCCGTGGTTGCTTTTTGTTCCACATACATCAGTATATGGGCGGGCTTTATCAGCCCGCGCGGGCCTATGTGCTCCTTGGTACGGTCATATATCTCGCGGGCCTCGGCCATCATGGCGGCACTGTCGGCAAAAGCGGGGCGCACCTCTTGGTCGCGGTACATGGCAAACTCTTTCTTGAAAGAGCTCAACGTGTCGAGCTTGGCATCATAAGCCGCCGCCACTTTCAACTTATAGTTTATGAAAAGGTCTACATAGTCCTCCACCGACTTGCGGTCGATTACGTCTTCCGTATTGTTCTTGTTGTAAGAATACTCAAACTCCGAGCGTGTTACGGGCACTCCGTTGATTTTCATCACAACGGGGTCGTCGCCCTGAGCGTAAGCCACGCTTCCACAAAGAAGCGCGACCATTATAAGATTTAGAAACTTCATATACTTTTTTTTCAGTTGACAAGTTCACAGTGACAAGCAGACAAGCGGATTTACCTCGCCACTTGTCTGCCCGTTTGCTTATCACTTATATGCTCGTCTGTTAAGAAAATCACTCGTAACGCGAATAGTTCGGAGCCTCGCTCGTGATGGTGATGTCGTGCGGATGGCTCTCAAGGACACCGGCATTGGTGATGCGCACGAACTTCGCACCGTGCAACGCGGTTATGTCTTTGGCACCGCAATAGCCCATACCTGAGCGCAGACCGCCAACTAACTGATAGATGACCTCCTGCACCGTTCCCTTGTAAGGCACGCGGCCGGCTATGCCTTCGGGCACGAGCTTCTTCACGTCCTTGGTGTCGGCCTGGAAGTAGCGGTCCTTCGAGCCGTTCTCCATCGCTTCAAGGCTGCCCATACCGCGGTAGCTCTTGAACTTACGGCCGTTGAATATGATGGTGTCGCCGGGGCTTTCCTCCGTTCCGGCAACGAGCGAACCTATCATCACACAGTGCCCTCCGGCGGCCAAAGCCTTAACGATGTCGCCCGAATAGCGCAGTCCGCCGTCAGCGATGAGGGGCACACCTGTGCCTTCGAGGGCGCAAGCCACGTCGTAAACGGCACTAAGCTGCGGCACGCCGACGCCGGCAACCACGCGCGTCGTGCAGATGCTGCCCGGCCCGATGCCTACCTTCACGGCGTCGGCACCATTGTCTACGAGCATCTTTGCGGCAGCTCCCGTGGCCACGTTGCCCACCACAATGTCAACACCGGGGAATGCGGCCTTGGCCTCGCGCAGTTTGTCGATTACGCCCTTCGAGTGTCCGTGGGCCGTGTCGATGACGATGGCGTCGGCGTTAGCCTCAACGAGAGCCTGTATGCGGTCGAGCGTATCTACGGTGACACCCACTCCGGCAGCCACGCGCAGACGGCCCTTGTCATCCTTGCAGGCCATAGGCTTATCTTTGGCCTTGGTTATGTCCTTGTATGTAATAAGTCCTACGAGCTTGTTGTCCGAGTCTACCACGGGCAGCTTCTCAATCTTGTTCTCCTGTAGTATCTGCGCGGCGTCGCTAAGATCGGTGCACACATGGGTGGTGACAAGGTTCTCACAAGTCATCACCTCGTCAATTTTGCGGTCGGGCCTGCGCTCGAAACGCAAGTCCCTGTTGGTCACAATGCCGACCAAATGGCCCTCTTCGTCAACCACGGGAATACCGCCGATATGGTATTCGGCCATCATGTTGAGCGCTTCCTGCACGGTTGATCCGCGGCGTATTGTCACGGGGTCATAAATCATTCCGTTCTCGGCACGCTTGACGATAGCCACCTGGCGCGCCTGTTCCTCTATCGGCATATTCTTGTGGATGACGCCGATACCGCCCTCGCGGGCTATGGCTATGGCCATTGCCGACTCCGTAACAGTGTCCATCGCCGCCGTGACGAAAGGCACGTTCAGGGCGATGTTGCGCGAGAACTTGGTTTTCAACTCTACCGTCTTGGGCAGTACTTCCGAATAAGCTGGGATTAAGAGGACGTCGTCAAAGGTAAGACCGTCCATCACGATTTTATCTGCAACAAATGATGACATATATTACTTGAAAATTTATTGCGTGCAAATTTAGCAAAAAAATTCCATACGTGCAGCGGCTTTCACGTTTTTTCGCACAATAATTAAAATGAATGTCCGCTAAGCGTACATTCATTAGTAGTTAAAGGAGTTAAAGACATTTGCCTCGCCAGTTTATGCGAATTTGGCAATAATTAGGATAAAGGACATTCATACATAATAATTTAATATAAAAAGGTGTCGAAAGTTTTAATCCGCCGAATTGTCATATCGGCCAAAATCTAATAGGGTTCGGTATTAACGCAAGATGTGCTCCGCATTCGCTTACCCGCCAATGCTTTCTTTTATGCTATGAAACAGTGATTTTGTTAGTGCCGGCTTCTTTGAATTTATATAACGTATCCGTCCGTCGTTTGTCGTTATCCGTATGAACGGGCCTTGTCCCGAATAAGAATGCAACCAAACCGCGCATCCTTTCTCCGTCCTAAAACGACCGAGGTTTACGCCGCCGAAAGAGTAGCCGCTTGTCCGGATGGCAATCTGTGGCAAAGTCTCCGTAAGCCTTACGTCCTTAATGTCTGCTAGAATGATGTCTTCACCGTAACTGCCGTTTATGCTAAGTTTTCCATCAGTCAACGAAGCGTCAAGGTCTGACGCCGAGCTTACGCCCATTGGTATCAGCATCAGTCCCGCGCCTAAGACCACAACGCCGGCTATCACTCCAACAGCCGCTTTGCGGTGTGCCTTGCCTGCCAGTATTATTACGCTATAAAATACGGCAAACAACGCAGGGCAGACCAGGAAACAAAAATATACGACATCACTGCCCAACACGCCCGACACGGACCCGCCAACAACCGTGGCGGCAACGGAAACTATGAATACAGAGAGCAATCGCCGCCTCACCTTGCCTTCAATAGGCGGCGTATGTTTCTCTATGCCGTGACGCAACAGCACGGCAACACCGCCCAACACAGCAGCAACAATGACCATAACGGCCAGCTTCACAAATATCCCGACAGCACTCATACGTTTTTTTACATCAAACAGGCAAAGGCCACTGGATAAAAACAGCTCTCAAAACAAACAAGACTTCATTCCACGCTTTTCAAACACTAAATAAGAAAACTTCTTTCGCTATCGCTTAATCAAAACGTTACGTTCTGCAAATATACACTTTTGCGTTCAATAAGCCGCAAAATTTGCGGCTTATTGAACGCAAAGAAGATATTTTACAACAATACACACCGTTGCTGAAGGCTGTCAATCCGACACAAACACAGCGTTAAAGCCTTGGAGCATTTATTCCCACTCGAAATAATAAGTATCAGAACCTTCAGAGTAATCTGCATCTTCTGCATAAGTTACAACACACTTTGCTGGGTATCCCTGCCCGTCAAGCGTCCAGTCGTATGTGTCGTTACCGACTTTCACAGGAAGGTGCCTTGTTGCCTTGCCATAGATGCCGAACCAATAATAATACTCAAAGTCCCACATAATGCGCCAATTGTTCATCATCATTATGCCGCCTTTATTCTCTATCGGACTTGTCACGGTTCCGTTGGTGTACTCGAACATCTTGCTGCCATAAAGCGAACTTTCCGCATTTATTATGTCGCCATCGGCATTATACGTGAGTGTGCAGAACTCGTAATCGTCATCATCATGCCAGTTAACAAGCTGCCCGTTTTCATTATAAGCGAAAGACCAACCATGATAGTCTGCATATAAGGCATATCCTTTTTCATTCAACGTCATTTCTATATCACCTCCAACAAATGCCTTATTCCCGTCTGAATAAGAAATTGTCATCTTATTGTCGGGTCTATAATCGCCGTCACAGAACGCTATCAGCTTGTCACCGCTCCACTGTGGATTTGAAAACCCATAATACACAAATCCGCTTTCGTTATCCACATAATACATCGTTTTTAGCTTACGTTCGCGGTTAGGTTCTACCGGCCCTGAACCGGCATCGTCATCATCATCATCGCTACATGAGGTGAAACTGACACAAGTAAACACGGCAATCAATGCCATACAAAGAAACTTAAACTTCTTCATAATCAAAAAAACGCTTTTATGCCCCTAATTCCCGTCAAGGCTGTTAATAAAAAGAAATTAGGTTAGGTACATAAACGAAAAAAGCGTGGGAACTTACCTGTCTGCCCGTCCCACGGTCTGAGGCTCTGGCATTGCCCTCCCAGTCAGGACGAGCAACGCTGAAGCCCACGCCGATATGTACGCCACGCTTGGCGGCAACCAACAATAGGGGCTGCCACACGAAGCGGGATGAATACATACCCGACACAGGACATCTACCGTTGCCTTGTCATTGTCTGGAACTCGAAACTGCCAGATTTCAGGTTGTCAAGAACAAAGCGTTACATAGTAAACGCCTTTCCATAAATGTCCGCCACCACCCATACACCTGTTGACGGGCTTCAGCGTGTGTGACAGTGCAAAAGAAGTAAAATTATTTTATTATAAAACTACTGTCTAAAGAAAACTTATAACATTTTTCACGCCCGCCGACACCGGGCGCCGCAAGGCGGGAAAAAGCTAGCAACCAAAAGGATACCTTTCGCCGTGCAAGAGGTGGCTAAACGCACGACAAAAGGGCACCTTTCGCGATGCAAAAGGTGCCCTTTTACTCAGCCGCCGGCCAAGTGCGGCGGAGCGGTTTTATTTTATGATGACTTTCGACGTTGTAACGTGACCGTCTTGACAGACGGTCTGCACAATGTTGACGCCCTTCACCGGAGCGGCGAGCCGCACTCCGCCGGCCGTGAAATAGCGGGTCTGCACGGGTTCGGACACTGCGGCTTCGGCTATACCCGTGGGCACGGAGGTAATGCGGTCGCCGTTCTCGTCATACGTAGGCTCGGTGGGGTTGTCCTTGATTGCAGAGGCATACTCGTTGATGTCCTCTGTCGGCAGGACGTCAGCGTGGGCCTGCCATATCTCGATTTTGCCCGCCCCGGCGTAACGCTGCACGATGTCGGGCACGTCGGCAGTCTTGTCAAGGCTGTTGACTTTGTAATTCGCATCGGTCTGCGTGGGAGTCCAATCGGTAGGGTTCACGGGGAGTGACTTGTCAACCTTCGCGCCGTCAATGTTCTCGTAGCCCTCCATCAGGCGGAGGCAGTTCTCGTAGATTACGTCGTAGCCCTCGGTCTTGTCGATGTTCAAAGAGCCTTCGCGGTCAGAGCGGATGGGCGCCTTGCTGTCCTTGAAGTAGCAGGCCTGCACGTAGCCGGTAGCCCCGGTGCGCACGTCCCAGCCGTCTTCGCTACCCGTCATGTAGTTGTTGCAGTAATGCAAGTAGCCGCCGCGCTGCGAGGGGAGGCGCGAGCCGGCTATGTCGTCAAACCAGTTGTGGTGCATTGAGATAGTACGGCAGTCGTCAAAGATGTCGCTGTCGCCCTTACCGAAGAGACAGGCCTTGTCGTGACGGTAGAAGTGGTTGTAGCTGAAGGTCATCCACTGCACGTTATTCTTGCAGTCGAGGAGGCCGTCGTAGCGGTCCTTGTTGTCGGCGTCGCCGTTGAAGAAGTCACAATGGTCTACCCAGATGTGCCCGCCCCAGTCGGTCTTGGCACTGTTCTTGTCGGCCTGTATGCTGATGCAGTCCGGGTCGCCGACCTCTTTCTGCGCGCCGTCGCGGAAAGCCACGATTTTATTCTCGCCCGACTTCAGGATGGGCACGCCTTCCATCGTGAAGCGGCAGTTGCGTATGATGACATTGCTTGAGCACTGCATCACAAACGAGATGCGTGAGAAGAGCGGCGCCTCGCCGGTCTGCGGGTCAGCCACGCCAACCAAAGTCTTGTCCGAAGCTATCATGACGCGCTCACCGTATGTAGTCTTAACGCCTTCCGAGCCATCCTGACGGTCGCAGAGATGCCCCGTTGACAGGGCGTCAACATAGCATGGTATGCCCGTGTCCATGTCGTGGTCAACGATTACGATGTAAGGCGACTCAGCCTGCAGGTAGGCCTTGAGCTGCTGAAATGTCTTTGCGTAGACCACCTTGCCGCCCTCGCCGCCGGTGGTTCCGCCTGCAAGATAATGGGGAGTGCCCGTCTTTCCGGGCAACGCGGCAAAGCCATCAATGCCGAAATCGCGTCCGTCTACGGTCTGAGCTGTGGCCGCAACCGCTGCCGCACAGATCATGAAAGTTGTCTGCATTGTTTTCGCCCGGCACGCTTTCAGTGCGCCGGAAACCATTTTTACAATTAGTTTCATAGTAGTTTTTGTTTGTTATTGAATTTAGTTTTTAGGTAATTTTTCCGTGTCTTTTTCAACGCCAAACGGCATCCGGCGCCACCAAACGCAGCCCTCACCGGGCACATGGCGGCAATAAACGTTTGCAAATATAACATTTTTGCAGATAAATTGTTACGGGAAAGGCATAAAAATATGGTTTTCAAGCACATAAAGACTTGAAAACCATAACTTAATTTTTCGTAAAACGGTTGACAGCAAACATCGTCAGTTGCCCATGTCGGACATGAACTTGATACGCACCAACCTTACTTCCTCCTCCGGATATTCGTCGCCGAGCTCGTCCATCGCCGTTTCAAGGTCGTCAGTGTCACTCTCCTTGAAGTATTCATAGATGTCGTCAACGTGGTCGTCGTCCATTACCTCCTCAAGGAAATAGTCGATGTTGATTTTCGTCCCGCTGTAAACAATGGCCTCGACCTCATCAAGCAGTTCGTCAAAGTCTATGCCTTGCGCCTCTGCTATGTCGTCAAGAGCCACCTGGCGGTCGATGCTCTGTATGATTTTCACCTTCAAGACAGACTTCTTTGCGACGGTCCTCACGCGCAGATCTTCAGGTCGTTCTATCTCGTTTTCTTCGCAATACTTCTTTATCAGGGCAACAAAATCCTTACCGTAGCGACGTGCCTTGCCCGCGCCGACGCCCTGCACATTCTGCAAGTCCTCAAGAGTAACGGGGTAAACCGTGGCCATCTGCTCCAACGAAATGTCTTGGAAGATGACATACGGAGGCAACTTCAGCTTGTTGCTGATTTTCTTCCGCAAATCCTTAAGCATCGCGTGGAGCGTCGGGTCGAGTGCCGAGCTGCCGCCTTCATGACTGTCTTCCTCCTCATCTTCACTAAATTCGTTGTCTAAGACAATCATGAACGACTGTGGATTTTTCATGAACTTCTTTCCCGCCGGGGTAAGTTTCAGTATGCCGTAGTTCTCCACGTCCTTCTTGATATACCCCGCAATGAGAGCCTGGCGGATAACCGGGTTCCACAGTTTCTCGTCCATATCCTCACCCGCGCCAAAGTCTTCGAGCCTGTCGTGCTTATGAGCCACGATGTCGTTGGTATCCTTCCCCTCTACGAAACTTATCACATATTCCGTGCGGAAGTCCTCTTTTATAGCGGCAATAGCCTTGAGAACCACCAGCAGGGCGTCCTTACCCTCTATCTTTGTCTTGGGATGCAGGCAGTTGTCACAGTTACCACAGTTGTCCTTGTCGTATTCTTCGCCGAAGTAATGGAGTAACATTTTACGCCTGCACACGGACGACTCGGCATAGGCCGCAGTCTCTTGCAACAACTGACGGCCAATGTCCTGTTCGGCCACAGGCTTGCCCTCCATGAACTTTTCGAGCTTCTTCAGGTCTTTATATGAATAAAAGGCTATGCACTTACCTTCACCGCCGTCGCGCCCGGCACGGCCTGTCTCCTGGTAATATCCCTCAAGACTCTTGGGAATGTCGTAATGAATGACAAACCTTACATCCGGTTTGTCGATGCCCATACCGAACGCTATGGTGGCGACAATTACGTCAATGCGTTCCATGAGAAAGTCATCCTGCGTTGAAGAGCGTGTACCCGAATCAAGCCCGGCATGATAAGCAGCGGCTTTTATTTCGTTGGCACGCAGCACGGCTGCCAGCTCTTCAACCTTCTTGCGAGACAGACAGTAGATTATTCCGCTCTTTCCGGCATTCTGCTTTATGAACTTCACAATCTGCTTGTCTATGTCCTTGGTCTTATGGCGCACCTCATAATAAAGGTTGGGACGGTTAAACGAACTTTTATATTCCGTGGCGTTAAGTATTCCGAGGCTCTTTTTTATGTCGGTGCGAACCTTGTCCGTAGCCGTAGCTGTCAGCGCAATTACAGGTGCATTGCCTATTTCGTTTATTATGGGGCGTATCCTACGATACTCCGGACGGAAGTCGTGGCCCCACTCCGAGATGCAATGTGCCTCGTCAACAGCGTAAAACGAGATCTTGACACCTTTCAAAAAGTCAACGTTGTCTTCCTTTGTCAACGATTCCGGAGCCACGTACAACAACTTTGTCTTACCTTCAAGGATGTCGCTTTTCACGCGGTCGATGGCCGACTTGTTGAGCGATGAGTTCAAGTAATGCGCCACTCCGTCGACTTCGGTCATGCCGTTAATCACGTCCACTTGGTTCTTCATCAAGGCGATAAGCGGCGAAATTACTATCGCCGTGCCGTCCATGATAAGCGAGGGAAGCTGATAACACAACGACTTGCCACCACCCGTGGGCATAAGGACGAACGTGTCCTTGCCTTCAAGGAGGTTGCGTATGATGGCTTCCTGATTACCTTTGAACTTATCAAAACCGAAATATTGTTTCAGCTTTTCATTTAGATTAACGTCATAATTCATACAACTAACAGAGTAACTTTTTAATTGTCGTCTATCAATGGCTACGTAAGTCAAGCACTTTCCAACTTGTTGAAGTGGGCTTTTTCAAGCTGTTCACGCGCATAATCGAGCGTTACCTCGAACGCCGTGACTTTCTTCGATGGTATTTCAAACATCGCGTCCATTATCACACTCTCCACAATAGAGCGCAGTCCGCGCGCTCCAAGTTTGTATTCCATCGCCTTGTCTACAATGAAATCAAGGGCTTCATCGGTGAAAGACAGCTCGATACCGTCCATTTCAAACAACTTCTTATATTGCTTGATAATTGAGTTTTTCGGTTCAACGAGTATCGAACGCAACGCCTCACGGTCTAAGGGGTTGAGGTAAGTAAGCACAGGCAGACGGCCGATGATTTCAGGTATCAGGCCGAAAGACTTGAGATCTTGCGGTAAAATATACTTCATCAGGTCGTTCTTGTCTATCTTCCTGACATTCTGCACGGAATTATAACCAACCACATGGGTGTTCATCCTCTGTGCAATCTTGCGCTCTATGCCGTCGAAGGCTCCGCCGCAGATGAAGAGAATGTTCTTTGTATCCACGTGGATGTATTCCTGATCCGGATGCTTGCGGCCTCCTTGTGGCGGCACGTTGACCATCGTTCCTTCCAAGAGTTTTAACAGCCCTTGCTGCACGCCCTCGCCGCTGACGTCGCGCGTGATTGAAGGATTGTCGCTCTTACGGGCTATCTTGTCAATCTCGTCGATGAAAACAATGCCACGCTGGGCTGCGTCAACGTCGTAATCAGCCACCTGTAACAGGCGGCTCAGTATGCTCTCGACATCCTCACCTACGTAACCGGCCTCGGTAAACACCGTGGCGTCAACGATTGTGAACGGCACATCAAGAAGACGGGCTATCGTACGGGCCATCAATGTCTTACCTGTACCGGTGCTCCCCACCATTATTATATTGCTCTTTTCTATCTCGACGCCGTTGTCGTCGGCCGGTTGCTGCAATCTCTTGTAATGGTTGTACACTGCTACAGCCAAGCACCGCTTAGCCTCGTCCTGCCCAATGACATACTGGTCAAGGTAATCCTTTATCTCGCGCGGCTTCGGCACCTTCTTTATCTTGAACTTAGTGCTTTGTTTCTTGTGCACGTCGCCAATCACGCCGGTCTGCTTCACTATCTCGTAAGCCTGCGCAGCGCAGTCTTCACAGATAAATCCAGTAAGACCGGTAATGAGCAGTTTCACCTCCCTCTCGCTACGCCCGCAGAAGCTGCAAACTTTTTCCATGCGGTTATTCCTGCTTGTCATTTTGCCCGTTTGATGTTGCACGTCCCTTTTTGCTTACCAGCACGGTGTCGATCATGCCGTATTCCTTAGCCTCCTCAGCCGTCATCCAATAGTTACGGTCAGAGTCTTTGTAAACTTTATCATAAGGCGTATGCGAATGTTCGGATATTATTGTGTAAAGCTCTTTCTTGAATTTCAAGATTTCCTTGGCCTCGATTTCTATGTCAGAAGCCTGGCCCTGCACGCCGCCGAGCGGCTGGTGTATCATCACACGGCTGTGAGTAAGCGCCGAACGCTTGCCCTCCGTGCCGGCAACGAGCAGCACTGCGGCCATTGAAGCGGCCATACCTGTACAGATAGTTGCCACATCGCTCGATATGAACTGCATTGTGTCATAAATGCCGAGACCCGCCGTAACGCTGCCGCCGGGGCTGTTGATGTATATCGAAATGTCCTTGCCTGGGTCGGTAGAGTCAAGATAGAGTAACTGAGCCTGCAAGGTGTTTGCCGTGTAGTCGTCAATCTGCGTGCCGAGGAAGATGATGCGGTCCATCATCAGTCGCGAGAACACGTCCATCTGGGTGACGTTAAGCTGGCGCTCCTCAAGGATATAAGGGTTCAGATACTGCATCTGCGCCTTCATCACGTCGTCAAGAGCCATACCGTCCATACCGAGATGACCGGTGGCGTATTTTCTAAAATCGTTCATCAATATATTAATTAATAATGAATAATGAAAAATGAACAACCGCCCCGGAGCGTCCGGTACGCCCCACGCGCCGTGCCGCAACTACGACGGCAGACGTCAGCGTCCTGCATTTTCCACATATTGCTATTCCACACGAAAAGGAGGTTTTCGACCCTTTTCACTTATTCATACGGAACAAAGTTAATAAAAAAGTCGGAAACCTCCTTAATATTGAGGAAGTTTTTTTGCTAAAAAATATTTATTCGCCTTGCACGAGCTTGTTAAATTCGTCAAGCGTAGCTGTTTTCTCGTTGAGCTTCACCACCTTTTTAAGAGCTTCCGTCAACTTACGGTCAATGCTGCGGTCTACGAAAGAGTCGATATACTCCTTCTTTTTCAGCATATCCGTGGCATAGTTGTCGATGTACTCTTCGGGGATGTTCGTCATGCCATACTGCGCGAACTGGGCGCGGGCGGCCTCCTTTGCCGTCTCCTTGATGTCGGCGTCGTCAATCTTGATGCCGTTGGCGTTGACGAGCTGCTCCTTGATGAGGTGCCATGTCAGCTCCTTTATGCTCTGCTCGTAGTTCTTGTCTACGTACTCCTGCCCCTTGTCCTTGTTGTTGTTGAGCATCACGCGCTTCAGCAGGGCGTCGGGATAAGTCAGCTGGCCAACCTTCTCCTCCATGTACTTGCGCACGTCCTGGATAAACTTGAAGTCGGCGTCAACCTCAAACTGCGTCTTCAGCCCCTCTGCAATCTTCTCGCGGAAGTCCTTTTCGTCCTTTACGGCGTCCTTGCCGAACACCTGGTCGAACAGTTCCTGGTTCACTTCGGCCTTCGTGTAGCGTGATATTTCGGTAATCTGGTAGCTGAAGTCAGAGTTCATCTCTGCCACCTCTTCTTTCTTTATCTTCAACAGTGAAGATACCTCCACGTCGCTCTCCGGGTAAGCCTTCTTCGGGTTGAACGTGATGATGTCGCCCAGCTTGCAGCCGTCAAAGAGCTTCTTCTGGTCGTCCACCTTGATATATTCAGGCATCAGCACGGCGCCTTCCACCGTGATGCCGCCCTCCTTGGTGTTGCCCTCGGCGTCAAGCTCGCGCAGGTCGCCCTTCAGCATATCCTTGGCCTGATACTCCTCCACCTTGTCATAGTGGCCGGCACGCGAGGCGAACATATCTATCTGGCGGTTAATGATGTCGTCGTCCACGGTAATCGTGTAATGATCTATCGTGTCGTCGCCCGTCAGCGTGGCGTTCATCTCCGGCGCAACGGCTATGTCAAACTGGAACGTGTACGGAGCTTCCTTATCCAAGTCCACCGGCTCCTGCGCCTCGTGGGGCAGCGGCTCGCCGAGCATCTGGATGTTGTTGTCCTTCACATATTTATATATCTCCTCGCCCAGCAGCTTGTTGATTTCGTCCACTTTCACCGCCGTGCCATACTGCTTCTTAATCATCCCCATCGGCACCATGCCCACGCGGAAGCCCGGCACGTTGGCTCTCTTGCGGTAGTTTTTCAGTGTCTTCTCGACATTATCCTTATAATCAGCCTCTTCTACGGTCAAGGTTATCAGTCCGTTAACCTTGTCCGGATTTTCAAATGAAATTTTCATCTCTCGTCTTTTATATTATTTTATGGTTATCGAATGTGAGCTGCAAAATTACGCATTATCGCCGTAATTACCTAATTTAATAAAGAAAAATGACAAAAATTTTGTTTTTATTTATATAATGAGGATGTGTGCCGATACTTATAAAAAAGCATCGGCACACATCCTCTTCCGCGGCTTCACATTTGCACTTTTGTGGTAAACTTAAAGTAGGACGCTCGGCCTGAGCGTCCCTACAACGTGGGTGGCATCAAGTATGGCGATGGAAGCCTGCCAGTTTAATGCATAGTCGGCTTATACTACAAAAATCATGGACTGGCACGGCAAGAGTGCGTTTCTTATACCGAACTGACGTCAAGTTTATTGTAATATATGGCGGAATCAAGATTGCTCACACTGTCATGATATACTGACAAAGTAAAATAATGGGCAGACAAATCTTGTTGCGTCTTACAGATAAACGGAAGTGAAAGCACTTTGTACGCTTCAGCAAGTCTATTTTCTTCTATGTAAATAGCCGCCAATTCTCCAAATACCATATTATAAAGATTGGCATCGCCTATTGCTTTTGCCTTTTCCGCAACTTTTATATAATAAGGTATGGCAATATTATTTCTCTTTAAATAGCTGTACAACCTGCCTATATCGCGCAACGAATAGACCTCTATCGACGGTACATCTGACTTCTTCGCATATTCATACGATAATTTATTATAATGCAAAGATTTACCATATAATTTTCTTTTCTCGTAGATGTCGCTCGTCCACGTGCAGGCGCGAGCCTTATACCGGCAGGCTACGGAGTCGTCGCCGGCGTCTACGGCTATGGCATTATCAAACGCAGTAAGTGCGTGGCCGTAAAGACGGAGGTCGCAATAGAAGCGGCCAAGCACGTACCACGCGCGCACGTTCTGACGCGCCTCGCCATGCCGGGCGAAGTATTCGGCCACGGGCAGCATGGCAGAGTCTGACGTGTGTACAATGTAACACTTATCTTCGGCCTCACTTTTTGACAGTACGTAAGCCATACGCACGGCCTTACTTGCGCCGTCGAACAGCGCAGAGTCACGGCGGAACAAGGCCAGCGCACTGTCGGGCCGCTCCTCAATCAGGCTGTCCGCAAGGCACAACACGCCCCTCGCCCTGCCGTCATCACGGCACGACGACACGGCGGAAAGCATCGCCGCAAACAACAGATACAATCCTATCTTCCTCATACGTCAATCTAAATTCATAACGGCGGACTAATACAACGGCAACCGCCACCGGGATGCAAAGTTACAAAAACGAGATATTTTAACCTATAAACAGCAAGTGTTTCTTTATAATGATGAGGTTTAGAATATAATCACAATCTACATATCCTCAATAGAAAGTCCGCCAAACCTTATTTCATAGCCCTTTAGCTGGCCTGTGGTCTTCAGGAATACGTCTGCCTTTGCCCTTAACACGGCAAGGTCGATGTCACGCGCTTGCCGCTTCACCTCGTATATCTCGGCACGCCGCTCAAGGTCGTCTACGGCGATGATGTCTATCTCGTTCTCGCCCCGGCGGTCGTGCCAATAGCCGATGCGCGTGTAACCGCCTGTCTCGGCTAACTTGTCACGAAACCACGCCTCCAAGACCTGTCCGCTGTACGTAAAATAATTCTTGCCCGCAAGCTGGCGCAACTTGTCATTGGCTCCTATTTCAAGCATATAGCCATTCTTGTAAATGTAACGAAACCAGAAATTAAGAAACTTGTCACCAATGGCGTAATGCACGTTCTTGTTGGGCGACTTCTCAAACAGGGGCTGACGCTTGGCCACAAGCTCGTAGTCGCATATAAGTTTCGACAAATATCCCCCCACTTGGGTCTTCAATATGCCTTCTATGTCACTGCGGGTGTTATGGCCTTGAGCTATGAGCGAAAGTATTGTAAAATACATTCCGTAATCACGCCCGAACTCCTCCACCAGCATGGCTTTGCCTTCATCGAGGAAATAAGAGTCGCGCTCGAACACGGCGTCAAGCATATCCGCCCACGAAAGCAAGCCCCTGTCAACGAACATCTCTACGTATTTGGCCACGCCGCCCGTAAGAAGATACAGCGCAAGCAGGTCTTCGTTTGAATACGAGGGATTATATTCAGCTATGATTTTCTTCAACACTGACGTGGTAAAAGGCCTCAGCTTCATCGTCGCCGTCTGTCTGCCGTAAAGAGGTTCCTTCTTGTCACGAAACAGCTTGTTCATCAACGAGTTTACCGACCCGCATACTATAAGGTTAATCTTGGCGTCCTGTTTGTTGCGGTCCCAAACGTCCTGCATATCCGAATATACGGACTTGTTTATCTTCAAGAACTCCTGAAACTCATCTATCATCAGTGTCACGGGCTTGGCCTTGGCCATCTCCATCACAAACCTGAACACTTCAGAAAAGCGCGACACTTCCCCTATCACGGGCAGCCCTGACATTTGCTCCAACTGCCTGGCATAGCCTTGGCACAATTCACTCTCCGCCTTGCGCGCCACAAAGAAATACAACAGCGGGGCGTCACCGTAAGCGTTAAGCACTAACGACGTCTTACCTATACGCCTGCGGCCTGTAAGCACCGTGAATTGGGCTGCCTTCAAAGACAAGCCACCCGTCTTTTGCAAATTTGCAATTTCCCTTTCCCTGTCAAAAAACCTCATATCATCAAATGTTTAGTTGCGCAACGGCCATTTCCGAAACGGCTGTTGCGCATTTGCAAAGATATGTTTTTTATCTAAAGGAAACAAGACATAAGGAACTTTTTTTTAAACCCAAATCGGTCATTAGACCGCCAATATTACATTTACGTTTATCTTTCAGCTATTCATCCGCCTTCCGCACTGTTGCCGTCATCTTATTTCCCGTTTTTTCTCGATGTAGCCCGCTACATCTTCGACAAAAGCGGAAAACAATCTGCCTGACAACAGCACGAAATACGGGTGAAATCTAATGACCGATTTGGGTTAAACATAAAGACATCAACCCATCCAACAGATTTGCAGATGAACCCAAAACGCAACGCAAAAGGGCACGTATTACAACGCAAAAGGAGAGTGTATCAAATTGAGAAATATTTGATTCACTCTCTTTTTCATTTTGTCTGGTATAAAAAAATCAAGCAGCC
>CALUGX010000012.1 GCA_944320285.1 uncultured Prevotella sp. | reverse complement strand
TCTCTTGCATGAACTTTCTCAATCTTCATAATTACCTTAAATTTATAAGAGTTGAATTTATGTCCTATTCAAATCGGCTGCAAAGTTAGTGCAAATTCGGCAATATATGAAACATTCCGCCGGCTTATTTCAGGCGATTTAAGTTTTTTAATATATAATAAGGTGGAAAAGGAGGACCGGGAGAACGGGGACAACCGGGAGAGGTGATTGTGAACAAGGCGACTTTCGGGGCAAAAGCCGCGACCGCCGGCATCATGGCAGCCGGCCAATGGCAGAAAGGTTGCCGTGGCGCTGCCGCGCGAAAGGTGGCAAAACACAGCGCAAAAGGGCATCTCTTGCAGCGCAAAAGGGCATCTCTTGCAGCGCAATTGACGGCCTTTTGCAACACTTTGTAAATCAGGTAAATATGTCACTGATTGAATATTCCGCTATTTTGACGATTATCTACCGGTTTTTACGCCGTTTGTCGGCGAAAATCATTACCTTTGCACGACTAACCTACTTGACATCGACTATAACAAATCAAAACAAAGAGATAATGAAAAGACTGTTTTTATCGTGCCTTGTGTTCGCAGCTTCGATGACGGCGGGCATGGCGCAACAGGCCGAGAAATTAGGACGCGGGGCAGTGGCCGTGAAGACCGACGGCGGCGTCTACCTGTCATGGCGCAGCCTGGCGGAAGACCCTGCCGGCACAGCTTTCGACGTGTACCGCGATGGAGTGAAAGTGAACATGGAGCCAATAAGCCAGACCACCAACTACGTTGATGCAGGCGGACAGGCCACGTCGAAGTACATAATCAAGGCTGTCAACGCCGCAGGGCAGGTCACGGGCGAGTCTACAGAGACCGCCGTATGGGGTGACGGCTACCTGAAGGTGCACTTGGACCGCCCGGCAGACGGCACCACGCCCGACGGCGTGAGCTACACGTACAGCCCGAACGACTGCTCCGTGGGCGACGTTGACGGCGACGGCGAATATGAAATAATCTTAAAATGGGACCCTTCAAACTCTCACGACAACTCTGAACAGGGATACACGGGCAACGTCTACTTAGACGCTTACGAGCTTGACGGCACGAAGCTCTGGCGCATAGACCTCGGCCGGAACATCCGCGCCGGGGCGCATTACACGCAGTTCATGGTGTACGACCTTGACGGCGACGGGCGCGCAGAAGTGGCCTGCAAGACGGCTCCCGGCACCATCGACGGCCAAGGCAAGGCAGTGCTCATGGGCGACGACAGGGCCGACGCCGACTACCGGGGCACGAGCGGCAAGACGACGGGCGTGGTGCTCGACGGGCCGGAATACCTGACAGTGTTCGACGGGCTGACGGGTGCCGAGCGCGCAACAGTGGCTTACGACCCGCCACGCTCCGTGCGCACCACAGGGCAGTGGGGCGACTCTTACGGCAACCGCTCCGAACGCTACCTTGCCTGCATAGCCTACCTTGACGGCCGGAAGCCCAGCCTCGTGATGTGCCGCGGATACTACACGGCGGCCTACATCGCCGCGTGGGACTTTGACGGCAAGACGCTGAAGGAACGCTGGCTGCACAAGTCGGAAACGAGCGGCGAAGGCCTCTACGCCGAGGGAGCGCACGCCCTGACAGTGGGCGACGTCGATGGCGACGGATGCGACGAGATAGTGTACGGCTCAGCCTGCTTAGACCATGACGGCACCGTGCTCTACCGCACGGGCGCGGGGCACGGCGACGCCCTGCACTTAGGCGACTTCGACCCCGACCGCGAGGGCTTGGAGATATGGATGGTGCACGAGGAGAAGAAATCGCCCTACGAATGGGACGCCGAGTTCCGCGACGCCAAGACGGGCGAGATAATCTGGGGCGTGCCGCAGAGCGGCAACGACATAGGGCGCGGCGTGGCCGCCGACGTCAGCGACACGTGGCGCGGAGCCGAGGTGTGGGCCATAGCCGACTACACCTCCGGCTCGAAGGGCACGAAGACGTACACCTGCCGCGGCGAAGTGGCCAACGGCGAGAAGCGGCCCTCGTGCAACTTCCGCATCTACTGGGACGGCGACCTGCTCGAAGAGCTGCTCGACGGCACGGAAATAGTGAAGCGCAACGCCGCCCTGACGAGCAACGCCCGCACGTGGGAGCTGTCGGCGTACAGCGACGCAAGCTCGTGCAACACGTCGAAGAAATCACCATGCCTCTCGGCCGACATCCTCGGCGACTGGCGCGAGGAGGTGGTGCTCTACGACAGCCGGACGTGCGCAGACCTGCTGGTGTTCACCACGACGGAGGAGACGCAGTACAAAGTGCCCTGCCTCATGCAAGACCATATCTACCGCATGGCCGTGGCTTGGCAGAACGTGGCCTACAACCAGCCGCCACACCTGGGCTACTACCTGCCCGACCGCTACTCCACCGACGCACAGCTGCGCGCCGTGAGCGGGCAGCTGACGCAGACCGTGGAACTGGGCGAGAGCATCGGCGACATAGTGTATTCATGGAAGAACGCCACCGGCGTGGAGGCCGAGGGCCTGCCCGACGGCGTGGAAATGACGGTTGACGCGGAGGAGACCACGCTGACAATCAGCGGCACGCCGAAGGCCACGGGCACGTACACGTTCACCGTGACGACCACCGGCGGACTTACCACGGCGAAAATCAGCGGCACGATAACCGTGCGCGACAAAATCGTGCTGACGCCCGTGGCCGCCTACCCCTTCGACGTGCTGACGGGCACAACCACGCCCAACAACGTAAGCGGACAGGCCGAAGGCATCGGCGCGCCCGCCCTGACGGAGGGCATCAAGGGCAACGCCGCCGCACTGGACGGCTCAACGTACTTCACGCAGGCGGCCTACCCGCAGCTGCAACTCGGCACGCAGGACTTCACCGTTGAGTTCTGGATGAAGTCAACCGACGACGCGGCCTATATCTTCCACAAGGGAAGCATCGCCGCCGACGCCGCCGCGGGCACGTCGGGCAAGTGGATAGGCCTTGAATACAAGGGCGGCCTGCTGAAGTTCGCCATCGACGACAACGCCACAAAGAGCGAAGCCTCGGCCGACGGCACGCCATACATGAACGGTGAGTGGACACACATAGTCTGCGTGCGCGACAGCTACACAAAGACCCTGAAGCTCTACGCCAACGGCGCACTGATAGCCGAAAGCACCGACGCGACTGGCGACGTGAGCGACAACAGCGAGCCGCTGACGGTGGGCAACGTGAACGTGACGCTCAACAACTACTTTGACGGAGCGATAGACGAGTTCACCATCTACACCGGCGCCATGAGCGCGGCCAAGGTGAAGGAGCGCTACGAGGCCGGCACGCCCACGGGCATCGGGGCGGCACAGACCGCGCCACAGACGGCCAGGCTGACGCTTGTGTCAGCCACGGGCGGCATGGTGGTGGCTAAGGGCATAGGCTCGCCTGAGAACATAACCAAAGGCGCAGCCCCCGGTGTCTACATCCTCATAATAGACAAAGGCACCACCAGCGAGACGAGGAAAATCGTAATAAATTAAGAATTAAGAGTTAAGAATTAAGAAAATATGCTTTTGTAAATTAAGAGTTGAAAAATACCATTAAGTATTAACCACAAAGCATATTTTCTTAATTCTTAACTCTTAACTCTTAATTCTTAATTAATTTCCGTACCTTTGCAACGTTAAAGTCGTACTACACTTATAAAAACAATGGATCAGCAAATAACGTTATCATAGCAAAATCGCAATCTCACACATTAGGCGAATTGATAGGCACATTCTTTGAGGACATGATGAAAGCACCCATTGAGGAATTTGCAAGAAGAAACGCACCGTACTTCGACAAGCCGGGACCAAGAAGAGCACGAAAAGGCAATAAAGTTTCATGGGAAGACATTTACGGCAACAAGCACGACTTAGACTATGTACTCGAAAGGAACGGCAGTGACGACACCGTAGGCAAACCGGCCGCATTCATAGAACTTGCATGGAGGCGTTACACCAAGCACTCGAAGAACAAGGTACAAGAAATATCTGGCGCAATAGAGCCAATAGCGGAAAGGTTTTACAGCCTGCACCCATTTAAGGGGGCAATGCTTTGCGGTGAATTTACGCAAGCCTCAATAAAACAGCTGGAAAGCCAAGGCTTCAAGGTGTTATACATACCGTATAAAACATTCATTGGCGTATTCGCGAAACACGGGATAGACATTTATTACGACGAGATGTCTGACGAAAGCGAAATATCCAAGAAAATAGAAAAATGGCACGCGACACCCCAAGAAGTAATGGACAAGATACGCAGGGACGTGCCAAAAGTATGTTCAAATGAAATCACATCGTTCATGGAAAGTCTCGACGCCGCAATCAACCGACAAGTCAGAAGCATTGTTGTGCTGCCATTGCACAGTGATGCCATAGAGCTTACTGACACCCCCGCAGCAATAAAATTCATTAACAGCTACACCCGCCCAGCATCAGCAAGCATACTAAAATATATTGAAATAATAATCAAATACAGCAATGGCTCAGACATTAACTGCCGTTTTACAAATAAAAAACAAGCCATAGATTTCTTAAAAAGAATAGATTGACAAACTAAAGACACAACCGTACAATTATCGTTAAAACCAATATTTTGTTTTGCCGTTATAGCGAAAAGGCGTAACTTTGCACTCTTATTTAAATAAAGCGAAGCGAAATGTCATATTTATTTTCTTCAGAATCAGTATCGGAAGGGCATCCCGACAAGGTGGCCGACCAAATATCAGACGCCATTCTTGACCAGTTCCTCGCCTACGACGACAAGGCCCGAGTAGCCGTCGAGACACTCGTGACTACGGGCCAGGTGGTGATAGCGGGCGAAGTGCGCAGCGAGGAATACATCGACTTGCAGACAGTGGCGCGCAAGATGATAAAAAAGATAGGCTACACGAAGTCGGAATACCAGTTTGACGGCGACTCATGCGGTATTCTGAACGCCATACACGAACAAAGCGACGACATCAACCGCGGCGTGGACAACGGCACGGACGAAGACCAAGGGGCCGGCGACCAGGGCATGATGTTCGGCTACGCCTGCAACGAGACGGAAAATTATATGCCCGTGACGCTCGACCTGGCCCACCTGATAATGAAAACCCTCGCCGACATAAGGAAGGAAGGCAAGGAGATGACTTACCTGAGGCCCGACTCGAAGAGCCAGGTAACCGTGGAATACGGCGACGACGGCACGCCGCAGAGGATAACCACCATCGTGGTGTCTACGCAGCACGACGAGTTTGACACCGACGACGAGCGTATGCGCCGGCGCATCGAAGACGACGTTAAGGCTGTGCTGATGCCGCGCGTCAAGGAGCAGATACATTCGGAAAAGGTGCTTGCACTTTTCAACGACGACATTAAATATTTAGTGAACCCCACGGGCAAGTTCGTAATCGGCGGGCCCAACGGCGACACCGGCCTCACGGGTCGCAAGATAATCGTAGACACCTACGGCGGCAAGGGCGCGCACGGCGGCGGCGCATTCTCAGGCAAGGATTCAAGCAAGGTGGACCGCTCCGCGGCTTACGCGGCGCGCCACATCGCCAAGAACATGGTGGCCGCAGGCGTGGCCGACGAGATGCTCGTGCAGGTAAGTTACGCCATAGGCAAGGCGGAGCCGGTAAGCGTATATGTCAACACTTACGGACGCAGCCACGTGGCCATGACAGACGGCGAGATAGCCGCCCGCATCTGCGAGATGTTCGACCTAAGGCCCAGCGCCATTGAGCGCGAGCTGAAGCTGCGCCAGCCGATGTACGTGGAAACGGCGGCATACGGCCACATGGGGCGCAAGAACGAGGTTGTAAAAAAGACGTTCACCAGCCGTTACCATGAGGAAAAGACCATCGACGTGGAGCTGTTCACATGGGAGAAGCTCGACAAGGTGGACGAAATACGCCGGGCATTCTTTAAATAGCAGACGAACAGGCAAGAGACAAGTTCCGGCGGGCAAGCTGTAAACTTTCCCATAGCTCCCAGCCCATTATTCCCTGCTCTCCCAGCCAATCATATAAAACAAAACAGTGACAACGGCAATCCTGCAAACCGACTCAACGGCGGCGCCGGTGCCAACCCTTACGGAGCACGGCGACGCAACGACAGCGCACCACGGCTCTGTGACGCAGACGGCGCGCCCCGACACAGCGGCCGTGGCGACGGACTCCACCGCAAGACAGGCCGTGACCGCGGACAGCACTGTGCAGGTGACAGCCTTCAGCGACACGGTCTACGTGTTCGGAAAGGGTTACACAAGGCGCAAGGACAGCGCGACTAAAGAGACGCCTGCCTTCGACAATTACCTGAAGATTGACTCGCTCGTGGCGGTCAACCAAGGCGACCCGCGATATGGCATAGCCGGCGACCCGGTGCCTTACACCATACGCGGCGACAACACCGTCACAGCCTTGCTGTTGGGCTGCTTCATCATAGTCCTCGCGGCGTTCGCCAACTCGCGCCGCTTCATGCTAATGCAGGTAAAGCACTTCTTCCGCGAGCCTCGACTCGGCACGACGGAAATGTCGGAGACCACGGCCGAAGTGCGCTACCAGCTGTTTTTCGTCCTGCAAACGTGCCTGCTGCTGGCGATAATATCATTCCTTTACACCATTGAATGCGTGGCCGACACGTTCAACCTGGCATCGCAATATCAGCTCGTGGCGATATTTTTCGGTATATTCACGGGATACTTCGCACTGAAAACTCTGCTGTACTGGATTGTCAACTGTGTGTTCTTCGGCAAGAAAGAAAGTGTGCGCTGGCTCAAGTCGCTGCTGTTCGCCACGTCAGCCGAAGGATTGGCCCTGTTCCCCCTCGTGCTGTTGCAATCCTATTTCGACCTTTCCGTACAAAAAGCCATCATTTACGTAGCTTTCGTGATAGTTTTTGTTAAAATGATGCTGCTTTACAAGAGTTTTGTCATGTTTTTCAAAAACAAGAGCTTTTTTTTACAAATAATTTTGTACTTTTGCGCCCTTGAAATGATACCCTTGTTATCATTAGGGGGTGTATTAGTAAAGGTAGTGGATTATTTGAAAATAAATTTTTAGGATATTGACCGATGGTAAAGAAGATTTTGGTGTCGCAACCTAAGCCGAGCAGCGACAAGTCTCCATATTTCGAGATGGAAAAAGAGTATGACGTGGAATTGGTCTTCCGTCCGTTCATCAAGGTGGAAGGCCTCTCGTCAAAAGAGTTCCGTCAACAGAAAATCAGCATCCTCAACTATACAGCCGTGGTGTTCACCTCAAGGCACGCCATAGACAATTATTTCAAGTTGGCAAAAGAGATGCGCCTCGAAATACCCGAAACGATGAAATACTTTTGCGTCACGGAAACAATAGCCCTTTACATCCAGAAATACGTGCAGTACAGGAAGCGCAAAGTGTTCTTCGGCAAGACGGGCAAGATTGACGACCTGCTTCCGACGATGATGAAACACAAGACAGAGAAATACCTCATCCCCATGAGCGACGTGCACGACGACACGGTAAAGAAACTGCTCGACGCCAAGAAGCTCAACCACACGGAATGCGTAATGTACCGCACGGTGAGCAACGACTTCACGGAAGACGAGGTAAAGAACTTCGACTATGATATGTGCATATTCTTCAGCCCGTCGGGCATCAGCGCCTTCAACAGCACCTTCGGCACATCAATGAACGACAAGGTGGTGGTAGGCACATTCGGCCCGGCAACGGCCAAGGCTGCGCACGACGCAGGACTGAAGGTGGAAGTGGAGGCTCCGACAATGCAACACCCGTCGATGACGAGCGCGCTGAACGACTACCTGAAAAACCATAAATAAACATTGATAAATGTCCGGACCGGTCATCGCGACATTGAAAAAGAGGGAAAGACTATGCAGCAGGACGCTCATAGAAAAACTCTTCCACAAGGGCGGTAGCCGCTCAATGGCTGCGTTCCCCCTGCGGCTCGTCTATATGCCGAGCGGCGGCGAAGTGATGCAACCATCCGCACAAATACTCGTAAGCGTGCCAAAGCGCTGCTTCAAGCGCGCAGTAAAGCGCAACAGGGTGAAAAGGCAGGTGCGCGAGGCTTACAGAAAGCATAAGGCGGCACTATACGGAGAACTGGAAGGCTGCGGCGTCGCCGGTGTATCAATGGCGTTCATCTGGCTCGACGATAAGCTGTGGGACACGAAAGCCGTTGAATCGAAAGTGGCGAACCTGATGCAAAGGCTCGCCGAAAAGCTGAAAGGGCAATGAAACGCTTGACAAGGCTCGTGTCGAAAGCACTGGTCTGGCTGCTCTGCCTCCCGATAGTGTTTTACCAAAAGTGCATATCGCCGCTGACACCGCCGTCGTGCAGATTTACCCCGACTTGCTCTGAATACGCTAAACAGGCTCTGAAAAAGCACGGGCCGATAAAGGGCCTCGTACTCGCCGTATGGCGGATACTGCGCTGCAACCCGTGGGGAGGCAGCGGATACGACCCGGTGCCGTAGAAACAAAAGTGAAAAGTTAAGAATTAAGAGTTAACCGGCTCCCAGTCTTCACCATACTCCCAATCCTCCCAGACCTCCCCAAATCCCCCCAAATTCCCCAAACAATAACAATAAAAAGAAATAACATACGATGAACAAGAACTTTGTTGAAGAACTAAGATGGCGCGGTATGCTTGCCCAAATCATGCCGGGCACCGAAGAACTCTTGCAAAAAGAGCAGGTGACGGCATACCTCGGCACCGACCCTACGGCTGACTCACTGCACATCGGCCACCTTTGCGGCGTGATGATGCTGCGCCACCTGCAACGTTGCGGCCACAAGCCCATCATCCTCGTAGGCGGAGCCACGGGCATGATAGGCGACCCGTCGGGCAAGAGCCTTGAGCGAAACCTGCTCGACGAGGACACGCTCCGCCACAACCAGGAGTGCATAAAGAAGCAGGTGTCTAAGTTCCTCGACTTCGACGGAGATGCGCCCAACCATGCCGAGATGGTGAACAACTACGACTGGATGAAGGACTTTACCTTCCTCGACTTCGCCCGCGAGGTGGGCAAACACATCACCGTGAACTACATGATGGCCAAGGAAAGCGTGCAGCAACGCCTCAACGGTACGGCACGCGACGGGCTCTCATTCACCGAGTTCACCTACCAGCTGCTCCAGGGCTACGACTTTCTCTATCTTTACCGGCACAAGGGGTGCAAACTGCAGATGGGTGGCAACGACCAGTGGGGCAACATGACCACCGGCACGGAGCTTATCCGCCGCACACTGGGAGCCGAGGCCGAGGCTTACGCCCTGACCTGCCCCCTGATAACGAAGGCCGACGGCAAGAAATTCGGCAAGACGGAGACGGGCAACATCTGGCTCGACCCGCAGCGCACGTCGCCCTACAAGTTCTACCAGTTCTGGCTGAACGTCAGCGACGACGACGCCGAACGCTACATCAAGATATTCACGAGCCTCGACAAGGAGACAATAGACGCTCTCGTAGAGGAGCACCGCCAAGACCCCGGCCGCCGCACGCTGCAGCGCCGGCTGGCCGAGGAAGTTACCGTCATGGTGCACTCACGCGAAGCCCTTGACGCCGCCATCGAAGCGTCGAACATCCTCTTCGGCAAGTCAACAAAAGAAAGTCTGCTGAAACTCGACGAACAGACACTCTTGGACATTTTCGAAGGCGTGCCGCAGTTTGAGATAGGTGCAGACCGGCTTGGCCAGCCCGCCGTGGAAATCTTCACACAGGCGGCCGCCGTGTTCGCCAGCAAAGGCGAGATGCGTAAGCTCGTACAGGGCGGAGGCGTGTCGCTCAACAAGGAGAAGCTCGCAGCCTTCGACCGCCCCGTGACGGCCGAAGATTTAATTGACGGGAAATACCTTCTAGTGCAGCGCGGCAAGAAAAACTATTACTTAATAACTGTAAAAAGCTAAAAAACGGGCATTTTTTTTGGTAGTGGCGCAAAAAACCACTACCTTTGCACCCGTGATTGTCCAATGGTGTAATGGTAGCACAACAGGTTTTGGTTCTGTTTGTGGTGGTTCGAATCCGCCTTGGACAACAATTTTAAGCATTATTCAGCATAAATCGCACTTTGACGAGCATCAAGGTGCGATTTTTTTTATACCTTTGTAGCGAATAATCTGTATCTTCTCAAAAGACTAATCTTTTCTTTATTAAATACATTATGAAGACAAATTACGAAATCCGTTACGCTGCGCATCCCGAAGATGCGAAAAGCTACGACACGAAACGCATCCGCCGCGACTTCCTGATTGAGAAAGTTTTTACGGCAGACGAAGTTAACATGGTATATTCGATGTACGACCGTATGGTGGTAGGCGGCGCAATGCCGGTGAACGAAGAGCTCAAGCTCGAAGCCATCGACCCGCTGAAGGCTCCATACTTCACAACGCGCCGCGAGGTCGGCATATTCAACGTAGGCCTGGGCGAAGGCGTTGTAAAAGTAGGCGATGAAGAGTTCACACTCGGCTACAAGGAAGCCCTCTACATCGGCCGCGGCGACCGCGATGTCTGCTTCTCAAGCAAAGACCCGAAGCAGCCCGCCAAGTTCTACTTCAACAGCGTAACGGCCCACAAGGAATATCCCTGCAAGAAAGTCACCAAGGCAGAGGCCGTGGTTGCCCACATGGGTTCGCTCGAAATGAGCAACGAGCGCGACATCAACAAGATGCTCGTAAGCCAGGTGCTGCCCACCTGCCAGCTGCAAATGGGCATGACGGAGCTTGCACCCGGCAGCGTGTGGAACACCATGCCTGCCCACGTACACAGCCGCCGCATGGAGGCTTACTTCTACTTCGAGGTGCCTGAAGACCAGGCCGTGTGCCACTTCATGGGAGAAATAGACGAGACACGCCACATCTGGATGAAGGGCGACCAGGCCGTACTCTCACCCGAATGGAGCATACACAGCGCGGCAGCCACGCACAACTACACCTTCATCTGGGGCATGGGCGGCGAGAACCTCGACTACGGCGACCAGGACTTCTCTAAGATTACCGACTTGAAGTAAAAACTAACACCCACCCCACCCCTCCCGAAGGGAGGGAGCTTGATATGTATTAAACATACATTACCGTAATAATAAGGAATAACCGACAAAGCATTTGTCTTAACTCCTTGACTACATAACTCCTTAACTCCTAAAAGGTAATTAAGTTTCCTCCCTTCGGGAGGGCGGGATGGGTGTCAAAAATATCACACAATGGACACATTCTCACAGAAATTCTCGCTTGAGGGCAAAGTGGCCCTCGTCACGGGAGCAGCTTACGGCATAGGCTTCGCCATCGCCGAGGCATACGCACAAGCAGGCGCGAAAATCGCATTCAACTGCCGTTCACAGCACCACATGGACCAGGCCTTGGCCGACTACAAGGCGAAAGGCATCGACGCAAAAGGCTACATCTGCGACGTAACCAAGGAAGACGAGGTGAAGGCAATGGTGGCCGACATCGAGAAAGAACTGGGCACGATAGACATCCTCGTCAACAACGCAGGCATCATCAAGCGCATACCGATGACAGAGATGTCGGTGGAGGACTTCCGCCAGGTGGTTGACATCGACCTTAACGCGCCGTTCATCGTCTCAAAGGCCGTAATACCGGGCATGATAAAGAAAGGACACGGCAAAATAATCAACGTATGCTCCATGATGAGCGAGCTGGGCCGCGAGACAGTGTCGGCCTACGCCGCTGCAAAGGGCGGACTGAAGATGCTCACGCGCAACATCTGCTCAGAGTTCGGAGAGCACAACATCCAGTGCAACGGCATCGGCCCCGGCTACATCGCCACGCCGCAGACGGCCCCGCTGCGCGAACGCCAGGCCGACGGCAGCCGCCATCCGTTTGACAGCTTCATCGTGTCGAAGACTCCCGCTGCGCGCTGGGGCACGCCTGAAGACCTGATGGGCCCGGCTGTGTTCCTCGCCTCTGACGCCTCCGACTTCGTTAACGGGCACATCCTCTACGTTGACGGCGGCATCCTCGCCTACATCGGCAAGCAGCCCTGACACGGCGGCAAGGCGCAAACCGCGCCCTGCAACATATAACACAGCAAAACAAAGGGAATGCGGAATACGGCTTGACGGCCGCTCCGCATTCCCTTTTTCCATATCAAAAAAGTTAATGAATTCGCAAAGTCCCCATTCATCAGCAGTTAAAGGAGTTAAAGTAGTTAACGCTCGTTTCACTCGCTAAGGAGTTAAAGACATTTGCCTTGTTGATAAAATCCGGTAAAAGATAGGGGGATTGCGGACATTCACAAAGAAATCAAAACAGTCTCTAAGGTTCAGGGTATTCCAAGTTTCGTCACATAAACGCCGAAAAGAAACGTCATCCGTCCTCCTCCATGCTGCCATCTGCCCCCACGTCACTCCTGCGCCCTATACTCGTTAGGCGTGCACCCTGTCTGTTTCTTGAACCACCGGCTGAAGTGCTGCGGATAGGCGAACCCAAGGCTGTAGGCTATTTCGCTGATTGGCTCGTCCGTGTTGAACACCCTCGCCTTAGCCGCTTCAAGCGTCTTCTGCTGTATGTGCTTCATGGCGGAGAGACCGGTCTCGCGCCGCAACAGGTCGCTAAGGTAGTTTGCGGAAAGGCACAGCTCGTCGGCACAATACTGCACGGAGGGCAGTCCTGCGGTAACAGGCTTGCCGGAACGGAAATAGTCATCGAGCAACGCCTCGAAGCGTGCCAGCAAGTCACTGTTGAGCGGTTCGCGCGTGATGAACTGGCGGTCGTAGAAACGGATGCAGTAATCGAGCAGCAGCTTGATGTTGTCAACGATGAGCGACTTGCTGTGCTTGTCTAAAACAGGGCTATGCAGCTCCTCGCGCACTTTCTCCATACAGCCCACGACGGTCTGCCGCTCGGCGGCGGAAAGGTGCAAGGCCTCGTTAGAATTATACGAGAAGTAGGTGTAGTCCCTTATCCCGCGTGCCAGCGGCGTGCCGCACAGCAGTTCCGGGTGGAACGCCAGCACCCACCCCTCAGGCCGATGCATCCGGCCGTCGTCCTCCGAGCCCATCACCTGCCCCGGCGCAAGAAAGAGCATGGTCCCCCGGCTATAGTCGTATATGCTGCGCCCATACCTCAGACTACCGCAGTCGGTGTCCTTGACGAGTATGGCATATATGTTATACAGCTTCTTGCAGAAGCGTAACGGCTTGCCCCTGCTGCCCTCGATGACCGTCACCAAGGGGTGCAGGGTGTCCATGCCGAAGTAGTCGTTATACTGCTCCACGCTGTCGATGTTCATTATCCGTCCCATATCGTTGCACGTTTTTTGTTTTTTTCGGTAGTTAAAGGAGTTAAAGTAGTTAACGCTCGTTTCACTCGCTAAGGAGTTAAAGACAAATGCCCTGTCTTTTAACGTCTGTTCGGTATAGAGTTAATGCCACATTGATATGGGAAACTACCCCTCTGTAGGGACATAATTTATTATGTCCGCACGTTCTGGAAGAACGTTTTTATTGACATAGCCTACTTATACGCCTCTCCGCGGCGTGCGGACATAATAAATTATGTCCCTACAGAGGGTGTTTTTCTTATACCGAACTCACGTCTTTTAGGAGTTAAGGAGTTATGCAGCCAAGGAGTCAAGACATTTGCTTTTTCCTTAATTTTAGCAGTTGCTGGCGGTTTGCGGACGTTCATTTCCAGTTCCTTGCAAATATACTCCTTTTTCGGCAAAAATAATGCTTTATGGCAATACCGTATATACCATAAACATCGTTTTTGTTACCAATTTCATGCGTAAGTTTTGCAGCCTACTTCCCGATAGATAAAATTGGTCTTTATATCCGTTATTTTGATACACGCCGCACGGCTGTTACGGCTTAACTTTGCAACGGAAAGAAAACAACAGCCAAACGGCTGACAACCAGCGCATTACGCATACGTATCCTTTCGCATTGCAAGAGGTGCCCTTTCGCATTGCAAGAGGTGCCCTTTCGCATTGCAAGAGGTGCCCTTTCGCAGGGCAAAAGACGGCATTTTGCAGAGCAATACGTGCCCTTTCGCCAAGCGTCGGGCATCACCGCAGCAGATTGGCTACGTTCATTAATAATCAATGAACATCCGCAGACAGCCATACAACCACTAAAATCAGAAAAAAGCAAATATCTTAACTACATAACTCCTTAACTCCTAAAATTTAACTCCATAGCGAGTGAAACGAGCGTTAACTACTTTAACACCTTTAACCACCCAAAATAAAAACCACATAAAATGGAAAAACTACACGGCAACACGGGCGGCATAGACCGCCGCAGCTTCCTGAAACGGACTGCATTGGCCGGGGCGGCACTCTGCATTGCCCCTGCACTTGAAATGGTAAACGCCGCCGGGCGCACCGTAACGGCCAAGCCCGAAAGCTCACAAAGCATGGCAAGCATAGGCAAGCGGCGCACACTGGGGAGCGACGGTGCGGCGTTCACAGTCTCGGCGATGGGCTTCGGCTGCATGGGACTGAACTACCACCGCAGCGAACACCCCGACGAGCAGGCGGCAATACGCCTCGTCCACGAGGCCATCGACCGCGGCGTGACGCTCTTCGACACCGCCGAAAGCTACGGCCCATTCACCAACGAGCGACTCGTGGGCAAGGCCCTGAAAGGTTACACGGGCAGGGTGAACGTAACGACGAAGTTCGGCCACAAGTTCGTAAACGGCGTGCAGGTGAAGACCGAGGAAGACAGCAGCCCGGCGAACATCCGCCGCGTATGCGAAAACTCGCTGCGCAGCCTCGGCGTGGAGAGCATAGCCCTGTTCTACCAGCACCGCAGCGACCCCAACACGCCCATAGAGACAGTGGCCGAGACCGTGGCGCAGCTCATCAAGGAGGGCAAGGTGCAGCACTTCGGCCTGTGCGAGGTGAACGCCGACACCATACGCCGCGCCCACGCCGTGTGCCCCGTGACGGCCATACAGAGCGAATACCACCTGATGCACCGCACCGTGGAGGAAAGCATCCTGCCGCTATGCCGCGAACTGGGCATAGGCTTCGTGCCCTACAGCCCAATCAACCGGGGCTTCCTCGGAGGGCTAATCAACGAGTACACGCAGTTCGGTCCCAACGACAACCGCCAGACGCTGCCGCGCTTCCGGCCCGAAGCCATACGCAAGAACCTGCGTATCGTCGAGGTGCTCAACGCCTTCGGGCGAACGCGCGGCTACACCCCCGCACAGATTGCGCTGGCCTGGCTGATGCACAAGGGCGACTTCATAGTGCCCATACCCGGCACCACGAAGCTGTCGCACCTTGAGGAAAACCTGCGCGCGGCGGACATATCGTTCACCGATGAGGAGATAAGCGAGCTTGAAGCAGCCGTCTCGGCCATACCCGTAGAGGGCAGCCGCTACGACGCCTTGCAGGAATCTAAGGTGCAGAAGTAAGAAACTGTTTTGATTTTTTTGTTAAATGAATTGAGATGTATTTTCGAGACGTTTTTGGTTGCTGTTTGAGTAAGTTTGGCGGGCCAAACGTCGAAAACAGTAGCCAAAAACGGCCGAAAAGACGCTCAAGGCATCAACAAAGAAGATATAATTATCACATTAAAACAGGTTCTGCAAAAAATCAAAACAGTTTCTCACATGAAGGGCATCGCAACAATCATCGCCGTGGCGGCATTGCTCACGGCGTGCTCGTCGAGTGGCGTGCTGCGGATAGCCGGCCAGGGCAGCTTCGCCGTGGGCGGCACGGTCTTGACCGACACGGCAGGACGCAAATACCACGGCGACCACGCCTACGTGTTCTACCAAAAGCCCGCCGGCGCACGCCCTTATCCGCTCGTCTTCGCCCACGGCGTGGGGCAGTTCTCGAAGACGTGGGAAAGCACCCCCGACGGGCGCGAGGGCTTCCAAAACATCTTTCTGCGGCGGGGCTATGCCGTTTATCTGGTTGACCAGCCCCGCAGAGGCAACGCAGGACGTGGCACGGAGAGCGTCACCATAACGCCGGCGTTCGACGAGGAGGTGTGGTTCAACCGCTTCCGCATAGGCGTATGGCCTGAGTATTTCGACGGAGTGCAGTTCAGCCGCGACCCAGATGCTCTGGAACAGTTCTTCCGCCAGATGACGCCCACGCTGGGCACGGTTGACTTCGACGTTTATTCCGACGCCTACGCAGCCCTGTTCGACAGCATAGGCCCGGCCGTGTTCGTCACCCATTCGCAGGGCGGCCCCGTTGGTTGGCAGACTCTCTTGAAGACGAAGAACATCCGGGGCATAGTGTCTTTCGAGCCGGGCGGCGGCATACCGTTCCCCGAAGGGCAGGTGCCGGAGGAGGGCCGCGTGCTTACGCTGTCACGTAAGACCGAGGGCGTGGAAATACCCATGACCGTATTCATGGAATACACGAAAGTTCCCATCGTCGTTTATTACGGCGACAACCTGCCCGAAACCGACGAACGGCCCGAACTTTACGAGTGGACGCGCCGCCTGCACCTGATGCGCCGCTGGGCTGAAATGCTCAACCGTCTGGGCGGCGACGTAACAGTAATCCACTTACCCGAAGCCGGTCTCCACGGCAACACACACTTCCCAATGTCCGACCTGAACAATGCCGACGTGGCGGAGCTTATGGCCAAGTGGCTGCACGATAAGGGTTTGGACTGACGGCGGCATAAGGCTGACGGTGGGTTCATCGTGAACAGACCACGCAATACTGGCGTGACTCAATGCAAAAAATCACTCAATAAAACAACACAAGTATGCATCCGGCTTGGTAACCAATAGAAAGAGACGGCACTATGGCACTAATCACATAATTGCCTCGCTGCCAACGCATTACAAAAGGGCACATCCTACGATGCAGGATGTGCCCTTTTGCATGGTGATATGTGCCGTTTCATGCGGTAAAACGGAATGGCGTATTGCCACACCTGCCTAAATCACAGGCTTTCGAGCATACGCTTGATTACCACCTCGGCGGAGATTTCGCGGTTGGCGGCTTCGGGAATTACTAATGAATTTGGGCTTTCGATTACGTCGTCGGTGACTATCAGTCCGCGGCGCACGGGCAGGCAGTGCATGAACTTGCCGTCATTCGTCACGGCCATGTGGGCTGCGTCAACCGTCCACGACATATCTTTTGACAATATCTTGCCGTAGTCGGCAGGGTTGGTGACGCCCGGACAACTCCAGTTCTTCGCGTAAACGAAGTCCGCCCCCTCAAGTGCCTTCATCTGGTCGTACTCGATACGTGCCCCGGCTGTGAACTTCGGGTCGAGCTCGTAGCCCTCCGGGTGGGTGATAACGAAGTCAACGTCGGCAGCCATCATCCACTGCGCGAACGAGTTTGGCACGGCTTGCGGCAGGGCGCGGCAGTGGGGTGCCCACGTCATCACCACCTTCGGGCGCGCCTTCGTCTTGTGTTCCTCTATGGTGATGAGGTCGGCAAAGGCCTGCAGGGGATGCACGGTGGCCGTCTCCATAGCGAAAACGGGGCGGCCGCTGTAGCGGATGAACTGCCGGAGCACGGTCTCGGCGTAGTCATATTCGCGGTCGGTCAGCCCGGCAAACGAGCGCACGCCTATCATGTCACAATAGCATCCCATCACCGGTATGGCCTCAAGCAGGTGCTCGCTCTTGTCGCCGTCCATGATGACGCCGCGCTCGGTCTCCAGCTTCCACGCCCCCGCGTTGACATCGAGCACGATGACGTTCATGCCGAGGTTCTGCGCCGCCTTCTGCGTGCTGAGCCTCGTGCGCAGACTGTTGTTGAAGAATATCATCAGCAGCGTCTTGTTCTTGCCCAGCTGCTGATACTTGTAACGGTCTTTCTTAACTTCTTGCGCCTCGGCGAGAGCCTGATGCAGGTCGCCGAGGTCTTCTACGTTGATGAATGTTCTCATTGGGTTTTTATACATATACAGCCCCACCCAACCTCCCCAAGGGGAGGAGCCGTATTACTTTTACTACCTGCGCCCCTCCCCTTTGGGGAGGTCGGGAGGGGCTGGCGTTTTGCTATGCTCTCACCTGCCCTTCTCCTTCGACGAGCCATTTGTACGTTGTCATCTCCTCAAGGCCCATCGGACCGCGCGGGCCGAGCTTCTGAGTGCTGATGCCTATCTCCGCGCCGAGGCCGAACTGGGCACCGTCGGTGAAGCTCGTCGGTGCGTTCCAATAGACGCAGGCGGCGTCAACGCCGGCCTGGAAACGGCGGGCGGAGGCCTCGTCCTGCGTTATTATACACTCGCTGTGGCCCGACCCGTAGCGCGCAATGTGCTTCATGGCCTCGTCGAGCGACGCCACGGTCTTCACGGCCATGACGTAGTCCATGTACTCCGTGCCGTAACTCTCGGCCGTGGCGCGGCGCAGCAGGGCGGCGGGATAGCTGCCGCAGAGGGCGGCGCGGGCGGCGTCGTCGGCGTAAAGCACTACGTTGCTGCTTGTCAACGGGGCGCAGAGGGCTGGCAGGTCGGCCAGGCGCGAGCGGTGGACGATGAGGCAGTCAAGGGCGTTGCACACGCTTACACGGCGCGTCTTGGCGTTATTGACGATGCGTGCGCCCATAACCACATCGCCGGCGGCGTCAAAATACGTGTTGACAACACCCGCACCGGTCTCGATTACGGGCACTTTGGCCGTGTTCCTGACAAAATCTATCAGGCCCTTGCCGCCCCGCGGTATGCACAGGTCAACGTAGCCCACGGCCGAAAGCAGCTCTGCCGTGGCCTCGTGAGTGGCAGGCATAAGGCTGACCACGGTCTCCGGGCACACACCGGAGCGGCGCAGCACATCGTGGACGAGTTCCACTATGGCGCGGTTGGAGCTGTCGGCGTCGCGCCCACCCTTCAGTATGCAGGCGTTGCCCGACTTGAAACAGAGCGAGAATACGTCGAAGCTGACGTTAGGCCGGGCCTCGTAGACTACGCCGATGACGCCGAACGGCACGCTGACGCGCTTGAGGCGCAGGCCGTTGGGCAGCGTTCTCGCGCTGCTCTCACGTCCCAGCGGCGACGGCAACGATGCCACGTGACGAATGTCGCGGGCTATTGCGTCGAGACGCTCAGGCGTGAGCATGAGGCGGTCATACAGCGGATTGGCGCGCTCCATGCGGCCAAGGTCGGCGGCGTTGGCCGCAAGCAGCTCGCTCTTGCGCGCCCCGATTTCGTCGGCCACGGCGCACAGCACGCCGTTCTTCGCCTCGTCCGGGATTAGCGCGAGTGCCTTGCCGGCCTCTTTCGCCTTGATGAATATATCTTCGTTTTGCATCTTATATGTCCTTATCGTTACTCTCCGCACCGGCTAAGGCCGGCTCAAACTCGGTGTGCGGCGTGTCATCCGGATGCAGCATGAGGCCTTTCAATATGCCGTCGCGCTGCCCGTCGGCTATCATCACACGTATGCCGCCGGCTGCCGTGCTCCCCGCTATGCCGCACTTTGCGGCCATGCCGCCGCGTCCGAAGGTGCTCGTGCCGCTGCGGACGTAGCCGCTGACGTCGCCGCCGGCCTCGACGCGCCTTATCAGCCGAGCCGATGGGTCGCCCGGCTCGCCGTCGTAAATGCCGTCAACGTTAGTCAACAGGATTAATGTGTCGGCCTCCATCATCTGCGCCATGAGGCCTGACAGCTCGTCATTGTCGGTGAACATCAGCTCCGTCACGCTCACAGTGTCGTTCTCGTTGACTATGGGCATCACGCCGCTGGCCACCATCACCGTCATGCAGCCGCGCAGGTTGGCGTATGCGCGGGGCGACGTGAAGTCCTCTTTCATCGTCAACACCTGGGCCACCTTTATCCCGTATTCGCGGAAAAGGGTGTAATATGTGTTGACGAGCTTCACCTGGCCCACGGCTGAATACAGCTGCCGCTGCTCCACGCTGTCAAGCTCAGGCTCGTCGCCGAGCTCTCCGCGGCCACTGGCCACGGCTCCGCTCGACACGAGGATTACCTCGATGCCAAGCCCGCGCAGCCACGCTATCTCGTCCACTAAGGCCGAGACGCGCGTGACATCGAGCTTTCCGTCGGGGCGGGTGAGCACGTTGCTGCCCACCTTTACCACGATTCTTCTGGTCATGTAGTTCCTTTTTTAGTAGTTAAGGAGTTAGGGAGTAAAGGAGTTAAGACAAATGTTTTATTGGATTTAGCACGTTTGCGACGCAGCTTGCATTTGCCGACAATCAATCAGTGAGTTGCCTTTTACACAGTAAAAGATGCCCTTTCGTCCCGTAAAACATTGCCTTTTACAGCCTGAAAGACGGCCTTTCGCAATGCGCTCAGGCACAACTCCCGGCACGGCATACGGATTCTTCACTCTCCGCCCCTCACTCTTCACTTCTCCTTCCTGCTGTCCTTCTCGCGTATTTCCACACGTCGTATCTTGCCGCTGATGGTCTTCGGCAGTTCATCCACGAACTCTATTATGCGCGGATACTTATATGGCGCGGTCTCATGCTTCACGTGGTTCTGAAGCTCCTTAACCAGGTCGTCGCCCGCCTTGTCCTTCCAGTCCTTGCCGAGCACCACGGTGGCCTTTACAACCATGCCGCGGATGTCGTCGGGCACGCCCGTTATGGCACACTCGATGACAGCCGGATGGGTCATCAGCGCACTCTCCACCTCAAACGGACCGATGCGGTAGCCGCTGCTCTTGATTACGTCGTCGGTGCGGCCTTCAAACCAATAATAGCCGTCCTCGTCGCGCCAGGCCACGTCGCCCGTGTGGTAAAGACCGTCGTGCCACGCCTGGCGGTTCTTCTCCTCGTCGCGGTAATAGCCTTTGAACAGGCCTATGGGCTTGCCTTTCTCGGTGTGGATTACTATCTCGCCCTTCTCGCCGTCCTCGCATGGGGTGCCGTCCGGACGCACGAGGTCGATGTCATACTGCGGGTTGGGCATACCCATGCTGCCGGGCTTCGGCGTCATCCAGGGCATTGTGCCGAGCGTCATCGTGGTCTCTGTCTGGCCGAAGCCTTCCATGAGACGTATGCCCGTAAGCTCAAGGAACTTGTCGTAGACGGCCGGATTGAGGGCCTCGCCCGCCGTGCAGCAGTAGCGCAGCGATGAGAGATCGTATTTCGAGAAGTCCTCATGTATCATGAAACGGTAGACCGTAGGCGGCGCACAGAGCGACGTTATGTGGTATTGCTCTATCTTGCGCATTACCTTGTCGGCAGTAAACTTCTGGTGTTCAAAGACGAACACCGTGGCTCCTGCGAACCACTGTCCGTACAACTTGCCCCACGCGGCCTTGGCCCAGCCCGTGTCGGCGACGGTCAGGTGGATGCTGTCCTCGCGCAGGTTGTGCCAGAAGTAGCCCGTAGTGAGGTGGCCGAGGGCGTAGAGATAGTCGTGGGCCACCATCTTAGGCTCGCCGCTGGTGCCGCTGGTGAAGTACATCAGCATGGTGTCGTCGTTCGTGTTGACGTGCTCCGGACGGACAAAAGGCGGTGCCTGAGTCCACTCCTTATGCCAGTCGTGGAAACCGTCGTAGACCTTCGGGCCTATGCTTACGAGCACCTTGAGCGTCGGGCTCTGCGGCAGCGACGCCTTAACCTGCGTCTGCACATAGTCGTCGCCAACGCAGATGATGGCCTTCACGTCGGCCATATTGTTGCGGTAAACGATGTCGTGCGTCGTGAGCATATGCGTCGCGGGCACTGCCACGGCGCCGATTTTGTGCAGAGCGAGCATCGACAACCAGAACTCATACCTGCGCTTGAGAATGAGCATCACCACGTCGCCATGCCCGATGCCGAGCTGCATGAAGTAGGAGGCGGCCCGGTCACTCTGCTCCTTGATGTCTTTGAACGTGAAGCGCACGCAGTTGTCCTCGTCGTCGGTCCACAGCAGAGCCTGCTTGTCGGGCTTCTCGGCCGCCCAGACGTCCATCACGTCGTAGGCGAAATTGAAATTCTCAGGAACCTTGAAATGCAGGTTCGCCTTATAATCCTCAACAGACGTGAAACTCGTCTGCGTTAAAAATCTTTCTACCATTGTCTTTTCATTTTGGAGAGTAAGGAGGGAAGGAGCAAGGAGAGAAGCAGATATGCCATGCCTCCTGTAGCTCCTTGCTGCTTTTTATCACCTTATTTATTGTTATTTTACTCCTTACTCCGTTACTACTTACAACTTTATTACTTAACTCCTTGCTCCTTCCCTTATCGCCCTTGCGTTAAACTATCACCGCGATGAATTTTGCCGGCTTGCCGCCAAGGGCACGCATACAGTGTGGCAGCGAGGCGTTGAAGTAGATGCTGTCGCCCGGATTGAGCACAAGCACCTTGTGACCTATGGTCTCTTCAAGACATCCCTCCATCACGACGTGGAACTCCTGACCCTGGTGCGAGTTCTTATCCAAGGGCGCACCTTCGGGCTTCGGCTCCACAACGACCACGAACGGGTCGGCCGTGCGCCCGCGGAAGCCGCTGGCCAGGCTCTGGTACTTGTACGCCTTGCGCCGCTCCACGCTGAGTCCCTGCCCCTTGCGTGTGAGGAAATAAGAACTCATATGCGGCTCTTCGCCGAACATCAGCACGTCGAAAGCTATGCCATACTTCTTCGATATTTTCTGCAAACTGCTTATCGACAGCTCCCCGTCGCCGTCTTCGGCGGCGGTGTAGGCCTCAAGGGGCATCCCGCAAAGGTCGGCCACCTCCTGCGCCGGTATGTCCAACACCTCGCGCAGACCCTTCAGCCGTTCGCCTATCTGCTTTATCGCATCTTCCATTTATTGACTGTTTTAGTTATATTCTTCGACAAAAGTAGTAATAATATCTTATAAAACGAAACTTTTTGCGAGGAAAAATTGTTTTTTAGGAGTTAAAGGAGATATTTCACGGGAGTCAAGGAGTTAAGGAGTTAAGACAAATGTCTTGGTGGGTGAAGAGAGATAAATTCATTACTTTAATGAGAAAACCTGACTGTTCATTTCTCATCATTAATCATTCACTTGACAAAGCATTTGTCTTTAACTCCTTAGCGACCGCAGGGAGCGAAGTTTCCTTGAGCATAGCGAAAAACTACTTTTAACTACTAAAAATTAACTCCTTCCTCCTAAAAGCCCCTCTATCACGGCATTGGTAAACCCGGCGCGCTCCATAGCGTTCAGTCCGCGGATGGTCAGCCCGCCCGGCGTCGTCACCTTGTCAATCTCGGCCTCCGGGTGGCCGCCGCTCTCTTGCAGCAAGGCCACGGCCCCTTTCACCGTCTGCAACACGATGTCACGCGCGGCGGATGCCTTGAAGCCCAGCTCCACGCCGCCCTCCGTCGACGCCCTGACGTAACGCATGGCGTAAGCTATGCCGCAAGATGCCAGGGCCGTGCCGGCCGGGAGCAGCCGCTCCTCGGTGACGAGCACGGAGCCAACCTTGCCGAACATGGTCTCAACCGTCCGCACGGTTCCGTCGTCGGCGTTCACCGGCACGACGAACGTCATCGAGCAGCCCACGGCAGCGGCGATGTTGGGCATGGCGATGAGTATCTGCGGCAAATCGCCGTCTGCACGGCCGAGCATGGCCTTGAGCCTGTCGCCGCCAATGCCGGCAGCCACCGACACCAATGTCTGCCGCCCATAGTCAAGCACGGACTTCAGCTCCGCCAGCACGTCCTCAACCACCCACGGCTTCACCGCCAGCACTACGATGTCGGCATTCCGGGCAGCCTCAACATTGTCGGTAGACACGTTGACACCAAGCGGCACAAACCGCTCAACCGTAACCCTGTGGGGTGCCGAAACCGTTACATCGGCAGCACTGAACGCACCGCACCTTACGAACCCCTCAACCATCGCGCCGCCCATCGCGCCGGCGCCTATAACACATATCTTCATATAATCACTTATCGTTAAACTCCTGCAAAAATACAAAAATCCTAACGGAAACAGCAATATAAATAACAGAATAAAGCCAAAAGGCCACAAAACGCAGGGTAAAAGGGCACAGATTGCCATGCGAAAGGGCACGAAACGCGGGGCAAAAGGAGGCCTAACGCAACACTCTGTGGCACAGGTTATTGCATTGGCGTCACAGACCCGGACCACAAGACGTAATTTTGATACACATATCAGTAAAACTGGTAGTGCGGGAACGGGAGTTTATGGCTAATTTTGCAACAGTAAACCAAAACTTTCATTCATGAAGACTATATGTAAAACATTGGTTGCCGTGGCGGTGGCCGCCGCCGCGTGCAACCCGATTAAAGCTCAAAAGAATATGGAAAACGTACTTAACGAAAAACAGCAGGCAGTCGTGGCCATCTCGTGCCTTGAAGCCAAGGGCGACATCGAGAGACTGAAGTCCGCCATCGGCGATGGCCTCGACGCCGGACTTACCGTAAACGAGGTGAAAGAGGCGCTGTCTCAACTATATGCCTACACGGGCTTCCCGCGCAGCCTCAACGCCTTGGGCGCGCTGCAAGGGGTCGTGGAGGAGCGCAAGGCCAAGGGCATCAATGACGCCGAGGGCCGCGACGCCGGTCCGATGAAGGAAGGCTACGACGCACTTAAGCAGGGCACGGAGGTGCAGACTAAGCTGTCCGGACGCGCGTTCAACTATACGTTCGCCCCGGCAACAGACTATTACCTGAAGGCGCACTTGTTCGGCGACATCTTCGCCCGCGACAACCTCACCCACTCTCAGCGCGAGCTTGTCACCGTGAGCGCACTCTCAGGACTTGAGGGATGCGAGTCACAGCTGAAGTCGCACGTCAACGGGGCGCGCAACATGGGCCTCACCGACGCCGAAATACACTCCATCCCCGCAGTGCTGGCCGCCAAGGTGGGCGAGCGCGAGGCCTGGCGTGCGGCCAAGGCCATAGCCGAGGTGTACGGTGAGGAGTACAACGAGGGCGAGCCGGTGAAAGACCCGATGTTCCCGAAAGGCCGGCCGAACACGGCCTACGCCAAATATTTCATCGGCGAGAGCTTCCTCGCACCGCTGAGCACGGGCAAGGTGCCCGTAAGCAACGTGACGTTCGAGCCGGGCTGCCGCAACAACTGGCACATCCACCACAAAGGCATCCAGGTGCTCATCTGCGTCGGCGGCACGGGCTGGTACCAAGAGTGGGGAAAGACGGCGCGCCTGTTGAAGCCGGGCGACGTGGTTGAGATTCCCGAAGGCGTGAAACACTGGCACGGCGCAACACGCGACAGCTGGTTCCAGCACGTGACGTTCACCGTGGCCGAAGAGGGCGCCTCGAACGAATGGCTCGAACCCGTCACGGATGAAGAGTATAATAGGCTGTAATACAAACACCTAAGCCCTAACACCCACCCCAGCCCTCCCGAAGGGAGGGAGCTTGATTACCGTCAGAGGGTATTATTTTAATGATAAGGGTATCAAAAAGAAGGAGTTAGCAGGAGTTTTACGCTTAGCGCCGAAGTTATCGGGAGTTAACGGACAAGTGTTTTTGTAGCATAAAGCAAGACTGTTGTCCGTTAACTCCATACAGGCACATTGGTTAATTTACCACCGTCCACACATGGCGGTATGCCAATAAAAAAGCGGACCCGCTCGACATTACTGTCAGCGGGCCGGCTTAAATGTTTTCACAACGGAATAATCCTTATTGTGATTTGCTTAAAATTCTATAGGCAAAGATAGTGATTTTTTTGTAATCCGACAAAAAAGTCTTAATAATTTTCGTATATTTGCAAAAACGGATGTCCGCAAAGCCCCTTTCATTGGTAGTTTTGTGGAGTGAAAGACAGATGCTTCATGGGTTTTATCACATCCGGCATGATAGGATGATTGCGGACATTAATAAAAAACAATCAAAAAAATCATACTATGGAAAATATATTAGGACTTGATCTTGGCCCGAACAGCATAGGTTGGGCAATGGCAGTGAAAGACGGCAATGCTGAAAACGGCGGAACCGGCGGACGCATAGAGGCCTGCGGTAGCCGCATCATCCCTATGGACGCCGCCATACAGGGCGACTTTGAGAAGGGCAACTCCGTGTCGCAGACGGCAGAGCGCACGGGATACCGCGGCATAAGGCGGCTCAGGGAACGCAGCTTGCTAAGGCGCGAAAGGCTCAACAGGGTGCTTGACGTGGTGGGCTTCCTGCCTGGACATTACGCCGAAGCCCTCACGCGCTACGGCAAATTCAAGGACGCCGACGGCTGCAAGCTGGCTTGGCGCAAGGGAGACGGCGGACGGTACGAGTTTGTCTTCAAAGACTCTTTCGGCGAGATGCTTGCCGACTTCCGCCGTTATCAGCCTGAATGGTTCGACGGCGGCGGGCTCGTGCCTTACGACTGGACGATATACTACCTGAGGAAAAAGGCCCTCACACAGGCCATAACGCGGCAGGAACTGGCGTGGCTGCTGCTCAACTTCAACCAGAAGCGCGGCTATTACCAGCTGCGCGGGGAGGACGAGGCCGACGACAAGACCAAGCAGGAGGAATTTTACGCGCTGAAGGTTATCGACGTTATCGACACCGGCGAACACAAGGGCAAGGACACGTGGTATGACGTAGTGCTGGAGAACGGCATGGTCTACCACCGCCCGGCACCCTCGGCACCCGACTGGACGGGCACGGTGAAAGAATTTATCGTCACCACACAGCTCGACAAAGACGGCAAACCGAAACTTGACAAGGACGGCAGCGTGAAACGCTCATTCCGAATGCCGAAAGAGGACGACTGGACTTTGATAAAGAAAAGAACCGAGGCTGACATCGAACGGTCGGGAAAGACCGTAGGCGAATACATCTACGACACCTTGCTGGCTAACCCAAAGCAAAAAATAAGGGGAAAACTGGTGAGAACCGTGGAGCGCAAATTCTACAAAGAAGAGCTCAGGAGGATACTTGAGGCGCAAAAGGCGTTCATCCCGGAGCTTACCGACAAAGCCCTTTATGAAGCCTGCATAAATGAGCTTTACGGCACGAACGACGCCTACCGCCACTCCATCGAAGGCCGCGGGTTCACTTACCTGTTCATCGACAACATAATCTTTTACCAGCGTCCGCTCAAGAGCAAGAAATCGCTCATCGACGACTGCCCGTATGAGCAACGCACGTTCATAGACAAGGACACGGGCGAACGCAAGACGGCATCGGTGAAGTGCATAGCCAAGTCGAACCCCGCTTACCAGGAGTTCCGCCTATGGCAGTTCGTGCAGAACCTGAAGATATACCAGAGGCAAAAGACTGTAGACGGCCTGCTGCGCATCGACGTTGACGTGACTGACGGGCTGTTGCCTTCGGCCGACGACCGCGTGAGGCTGTTCGAGTGGCTTAACGACCGTAAAAGCATAGACCAAGACACGCTGCTCGGCAAATTCTTCAACATGAAGAAGCCGAAGGGCAAGGACGGCGTTTACCCGTGCCGCTGGAACTACGTGGAGGAAAAGGCCTATCCGTGCAACGAAACGCGCGGCAAGATGCTTGAACTCCTCGGCAAAGCCGGCGTCGCGGCCGGCTTCCTGACTGTGGAAAGGGAGCGCGCCTTGTGGCATATCCTTTATTCGGTAGAAGACAAGCAGGAACTGGCGAAAGCCCTTGGGACGTTCGCCCGCAGGCACGGCCTTGACGGAAAGTTTGCCGAGGTGTTCTCAAAATTTCCTCCATTCAAGAAAGAATACGGCTCTTATTCGGAAAAGGCTATAAAGAAGCTGCTGCCGCTCATGCGTACAGGCAGCCATTGGAACGAGGCGGCCATCGACGGGGACACCCGCTTGCGCATCGGGAAAATCATCGACGGGGAGTATGACGAGACGATAAAAGACCGCGTAAGGGAGAAAACCATCAACCTTACCGACGTGGCCCACTTCAGCGGGCTACCCCTGTGGCTGGCCTGCTACGTAGTCTACGGCCGCCACTCCGAAGCGCGCGACGTGACGCGGTGGACGTCGCCCGACGACATCGACCTTTACCTAAGGCACTTCAAGCAGCACTCGCTGCGCAACCCGATAGTGGAACAAGTGGTGACAGAGACGCTCCGCACCGTGCGCGACGTCTGGCGCAAGCATGGCAAGATAGACGAGATACACATCGAGATGGGCCGCGACATGAAACAGACGGCCGAGCAACGCAGGCGGGCTACGCAGAAAATCACGGAAAACGAGAATGCCAACATGAGGGTGAAGATGCTGCTGACGGAGTTCATGAACCCGGAGTTCGGCATAGAAGGCGTGCGCCCTTACTCGCCTAACCAGCAGGAACTGCTGCGCATTTACGAAGACGGCGTGTTGGGCAACGCCGGCGAAATAGACGGCGAAATAAGCGAGATAATAAAGAAACTGGGCGAGGCCGACGCGAAGAAACGCCCCACGCGGCAGGAAATACTGCGCTACAAGCTGTGGCTTGACCAAAAGTACCAGTCGCCATACACAGGCCGGTTCATACCTCTGGCGCGCCTGTTTACCCACGATTACCAGATAGAGCACATCATCCCGCAGTCACGCTATTTCGACGATTCTTTCTCTAACAAAGTAATCTGCGAGTCAGCCGTGAACACCCTGAAAGACAGGATGCTCGGCATGGAGTTCATCAAGGAAAGGCACGGACAAATAGTCGAGCTCGGCAACGGCGGCAAGGCAACGATACTCGGCGTTGACGAATACGAGCGCCTCGTAGCCTCAAACTACAAGAACAACCAGGCAAAAATGCGCAAGCTGCTGATGGACGACATCCCTGACAGCTTCATCGCCCGACAGCTTAACGACAGCCGGTATATCAGCAAACTGGTAAAGACGCTGATGTCGAACATCGTGCGCGAGGAAGGCGAAGACCAGGACATATCAAAGAACGTGATAACCACCAACGGGACAATAACCGACAGGCTGAAGAAAGACTGGGGCGTGAACGACGTATGGAACCGCATTACCCTGCCGCGTTTCAGGCGACTCAACGAACTTACCGGCACAGACAGTTTTACCACGACAAGCACTAACGGGCACGAGATACCTGATATGCCGTTAGAACTGCAAAAAGGCTTCAACAAGAAAAGGATTGACCACCGCCATCATGCCATGGACGCCATCGTGATAGCCTGCACGACGAGGGAACACGTCAACCTGCTGAACAACGAGGCCGCAATGTCAAAGAACAACGCCAACCGCTACCAACTGTCGCGTAAGCTGAGAAGGTACGAACAGGTAGAAGTGACAAAGGACGGCGAACGCAAGACCCTGTCCGTGGCCAAGGAGTTCCTGAAGCCGTGGCAGACGTTCACCACGGACGTGGAGGCAGCCCTGCGCGGCATAATAGTGAGCTTCAAGCAAAACCTCAGGGTAATCAACAAGACCACGAACAAGTATCAGCACTTCGAGAACGGCAAAAAGAAACTTGTGCACCAGGTGAAGGGCGACAGCTGGGCCGTGCGCAAACCGCTGCACAAGGAGACCGTGTTCGGTGAGGTTAACCTGCGCTTCGTGCGTGAGGTGTCGCTCAAGGAGGCGCTGAAACAGCCTAAGGCAATAGTCGAGAAAGACCTGAAACGCAAGATCATGGCAATGCTAACTCTCGGATATGACGATAAGAAGATCAAGCAATACTTCGAGGCGAACAAGGAAGTATGGCATGACTTCAACCCCTCGAAGATAAAGGTTTACTATTATTCAAAAGACGTCATTGACAGAAACGGCAACGTGAAGGACCGCTACTTCGCTACGCGCAAGCCGCTTGACACGAGCTTTAACCGCAAACGCATAGAAGAGTCAGTTACCGACACCGGCATACGGAAGATCCTGCTGCGCCATCTTGAGGCTTGCGGAGGCGACGCCGAAAAAGCCTTCTCGCCTGAAGGCATCAGTGAAATGAACCATAACATCGTAAGCCTTAACAACGGAAAAGGTCATCAACCCATATATAAGGTAAGAATATACGAGAAGGCCGAAAAGTACGCCGTAGGCAAACGCGGCAACAAGGCGGCGAAGTTTGTCGAGGCAGCCAAGGGTACCAACCTATTCTTTGCCGTTTACGAAACCGAAGAAAAGGATAAAACAACAGGCGAAATGAAAAAGAAACGCTCATACGCAACCATCCCGCTGCATGAGGCCGTGAGGCGTGCAAAGGCCGGACTGTCCGTAGCCCCGGACGACGCCGACGGCAACAAGCCAGCCTTCGTGCTCTCACCTAACGACCTCGTGTATCTCCCCACAAAGGAAGATCTTGAGCGCGGAACAATATGTATGCCGCTGGATAAGAGCAGGATATATAAGATGGTAAGTTGCACGGGAACTGAATGTTTTTTCATTCTTTATAATGTGGCTTCGACTATTGTTGACAAATTTGAATTTTCACCATTGAATAAAATGGCACGCGCCCTTACCGGTGAGATGATAAAGGAGACCTGTTTGCCTATAAAGGTTGACAGGATAGGCAACATAATAAAAATTAACGGCAAGAAATTATGATAAAACGAACGTTATGCTTTACCAATCCGGCCTACCTGTCGCTGAAAGACAGGCAGATGGTGATACGCCTCCCGGAAGTAGAGAAAGGCGATGTGCCTGACGTACTGAAAAAAGAGTCAGTCAGGACGGTGCCCGTGGAGGACATCGGCGTCGTGGTGCTCGACAACAGGCAGATAACGCTGACACACGGGCTGCTCGAAGCCTTGCTTGAAAACAACTGCTCTGTAATAACCTGCGACAGCCGCAGTATGCCCGTAGGACTGATGCTTCCGCTCTGCGGCAACACGTTGCAAAACGAACGCTTCCGCTGCCAGCTCAACGCTTCGCTCCCGTTGAAGAAGCAGCTTTGGCAGCAGACAGTAAAGGCAAAAATAGACAACCAGGCGGCCGTGCTCGCCAAGTGCGCCGGCATGGAAACGGGATGTATGCGCCGGTGGTCGGCCGACGTGCGCAGCGGCGACCCCGACAATCTTGAAGGCCGCGCGGCCGCGTATTACTGGAAGAGCCTGTTCCGTGGCATACCGAACCTTGAAAAGTTCACACGCGACCGCCAAGGCGTCCCGCCCAACAACATCCTTAATTACGGCTACGCCATACTGCGCGCCGTCATTGCCCGCTCACTCGTGTCAAGCGGAATGTTGCCCACGCTGGGCATCCACCACCACAACCGTTACAACGCCTATTGCTTGGCCGACGACATAATGGAGCCTTACCGCTCGTATGTGGACGAGCTCGTTTACGAAATAGTGGCGGAACATGACGGAGACATACCCAAAGACATAACGAAAGAACTGAAGATGAGGCTGCTCGGCATACCCGTAATCGATGTCAAAGTGTGCGGCAAGCGCAGTCCGCTGATGGTTGCCGCCACGCAGACCACGGCCTCGCTCTACAAATGTTTTACGGGCGAAACGCGCCGCATAGCCTATCCGGAGTTATGAGCAATTGATTTTTTATCGGTAACGCCATGCAAGACCGTTTTAGCGAATACAGGATTATGTGGATACTTGTTTTCTTCGACCTGCCTACGGCTACCAGGAAAGACAAGCAGGCCTATGCCCTGTTCCGTAAGAACCTCCAGCGCGACGGCTTCACGATGTTCCAATTCTCCGTTTACGTGCGTCATTGCGCAAGCATGGAGAACGCCCAGGTCCATATAAAACGGGTAAAATCGTTCCTTCCTACATTCGGACACGTCGGCGTCCTCTGCATTACCGACAAGCAGTTTGGTGCCATCGAACTGTTTTACGGCAAGAAGCCCGTGGCGCCTAATGCTCCGGGGCAACAACTCGAACTGTTTTAACATTTATATAAGTTTAACATTCACAGTGCCTTAAAATTCCGTATTTTCTCCCGTATTGTAGCAAACAAGCGTTCATCTTCGACTTTTTCCTTAAAACATAAAATCCGGCCGTTAAGCCGGATTTTATGTTTAGACAACCATCTTTTTATATTTTCAAATTTGTAATGTATCTTGCTCATTACCAGTAAATTACTGGCATCGTGATGTTTGTCTTAGCGCAAAGATAAGAATTTTAAAGCAAATCACAACTCGGTCGCATCAGGTTTATCTCTGTCAGGAGATGTTTGTCTTAGCGCAAAGATAAGAATTTTAAAGCAAATCACAACCAGACCACGGGCAACGCCTTTGTTACCAGGATGTTTGTCTTAGCGCAAAGATAAGAATTTTAAAGCAAATCACAACATCACTTGAAATCGTAAGGTCTTGCGTTTTGATGTTTGTCTTAGCGCAAAGATAAGAATTTTAAAGCAAATCACAACACGTCCCGTATGTGGCGATAACGGTAAGCAGATGTTTGTCTTAGCGCAAAGATAAGAATTTTAAAGCAAATCACAACGATATAGTCCATAATCCCGTGGGCGTGCAGGATGTTTGTCTTAGCGCAAAGATAAGAATTTTAAAGCAAATCACAACGGCTTTTTGACGCTTCCGCTTCTTGCCGTCGATGTTTGTCTTAGCGCAAAGATAAGAATTTTAAAGCAAATCACAACCCGCATAAGGTCGGTTCACGAAAATCACCTGATGTTTGTCTTAGCGCAAAGATAAGAATTTTAAAGCAAATCACAACGCGTTGTGGTAGTATTTGACCTCGAACTCAGATGTTTGTCTTAGCGCAAAGATAAGAATTTTAAAGCAAATCACAACTGTTCTTGTTGTTGTATATTATCATGCCCTGATGTTTGTCTTAGCGCAAAGATAAGAATTTTAAAGCAAATCACAACGGACGGATAGTATTTCTTAATGTCGATTTTGATGTTTGTCTTAGCGCAAAGATAAGAATTTTAAAGCAAATCACAACGTGTTCCTGTTAGGAGTCCAGCCAACTTGTGATGTTTGTCTTAGCGCAAAGATAAGAATTTTAAAGCAAATCACAACTCGAACCAGTTAGTTGTGATTTGCTTTAATGATGTTTGTCTTAGCGCAAAGATAAGAATTTTAAAGCAAATCACAACGAGCTTGAAAGGATAGGGGATGATACTATAGATGTTTGTCTTAGCGCAAAGATAAGAATTTTAAAGCAAATCACAACTTACACGGTAAAAGTTTTCATCGTCATGACGATGTTTGTCTTAGCGCAAAGATAAGAATTTTAAAGCAAATCACAACTCGGCACGGCTGCAAACGTGGCTTATATCGGATGTTTGTCTTAGCGCAAAGATAAGAATTTTAAAGCAAATCACAACCAGCGTCAACGACACCGATACCGATGACACGATGTTTGTCTTAGCGCAAAGATAAGAATTTTAAAGCAAATCACAACGGCATTACGGGTATATAAATATAAAGTAATGATGTTTGTCTTAGCGCAAAGATAAGAATTTTAAAGCAAATCACAACTAATTGATGGAACACCGCTTGCAGGCTTCAGATGTTTGTCTTAGCGCAAAGATAAGAATTTTAAAGCAAATCACAACAGCGCAATGTTTCATATATGATAATTTCCCGATGTTTGTCTTAGCGCAAAGATAAGAATTTTAAAGCAAATCACAACACCCTCTCGCATGGCCTCGTTAACGCCGTCGATGTTTGTCTTAGCGCAAAGATAAGAATTTTAAAGCAAATCACAACGGTAGCTCAATACCATTGCTTTCGGGTATCGATGTTTGTCTTAGCGCAAAGATAAGAATTTTAAAGCAAATCACAACCGCTGGGTATATTCCGCCGTCTGCGTCATTGATGTTTGTCTTAGCGCAAAGATAAGAATTTTAAAGCAAATCACAACTATCTTCGTGTAATCACAAAACGTATCCTTGATGTTTGTCTTAGCGCAAAGATAAGAATTTTAAAGCAAATCACAACTAGCAGCAAAGATATTATACCATCATCGCAGATGTTTGTCTTAGCGCAAAGATAAGAATTTTAAAGCAAATCACAACGCTATCTCCTTGACTTGTTCTCTTCGTAATGATGTTTGTCTTAGCGCAAAGATAAGAATTTTAAAGCAAATCACAACAAACTAGCCAATCTATTCCTGTTGCTGCTAGATGTTTGTCTTAGCGCAAAGATAAGAATTTTAAAGCAAATCACAACACTCTCATACCATTTTATGAATTTAGTGTTGATGTTTGTCTTAGCGCAAAGATAAGAATTTTAAAGCAAATCACAACTAATTCTGATTAATTTGTTTCTTTGCGAAAGATGTTTGTCTTAGCGCAAAGATAAGAATTTTAAAGCAAATCACAACGATATGCAAATATACAAACTATTCTCGAAGATGTTTGTCTTAGCGCAAAGATAAGAATTTTAAAGCAAATCACAACCTGCCGCTCGATTTGTTCCGCCTGTGCCGGGATGTTTGTCTTAGCGCAAAGATAAGAATTTTAAAGCAAATCACAACTTTCGCTCTGCTGGCTTCAATTCCTGTCAGGATGTTTGTCTTAGCGCAAAGATAAGAATTTTAAAGCAAATCACAACTTCGCTCCATGCTTATATTCTTGAAATACTGATGTTTGTCTTAGCGCAAAGATAAGAATTTTAAAGCAAATCACAACCTCATCGGTCATACGGTCAAATTCCTCTTTGATGTTTGTCTTAGCGCAAAGATAAGAATTTTAAAGCAAATCACAACACGCCTATATACATTACATCGCAAGGAAAAGATGTTTGTCTTAGCGCAAAGATAAGAATTTTAAAGCAAATCACAACTAAACAAACATACATTTATCATTACCAAGAGATGTTTGTCTTAGCGCAAAGATAAGAATTTTAAAGCAAATCACAACAGAAGCAAACGCAGGGTAATTTATTTCAAGATGTTTGTCTTAGCGCAAAGATAAGAATTTTAAAGCAAATCACAACCGGCTCTTTTGGCGCAGCCGTCTTTTCCTGGATGTTTGTCTTAGCGCAAAGATAAGAATTTTAAAGCAAATCACAACATATATGGTTTAACTATTACACAAATTTGGATGTTTGTCTTAGCGCAAAGATAAGAATTTTAAAGCAAATCACAACTTCTACGTACTTCGCTGTCGGCTTTTATAAGATGTTTGTCTTGGCGCAAAGATACGGACAAACTGAAACGAGGCAAAAAGAGGAAGGCATCTTATTTCAGATGTCTGAGCATCCACTCCATCTGTCCGCGCTCAGTTGCGTCAGACGTCCAGTGTTCGTTTATCGGGGTTATGAGCGAGTCCTTCGGGCACGCAAGGGTGTTCCACACGGCGTATGAAGTAGTCGGCGGACAGGTGTCGTCGTTGTACCCCCAAGTCATGTAAGTGTCCGCCGTGACGTGGCGCGCGAAGTTCACCACGTCGTAATATGCCAGTGTCTTGATGTGTTCCGGCGTCAACAAGCCTTTCATCTTGTTGAAGTGAGGGTATCCGCCGGTGCGCCCCTCGGCGTAGGCGGCCATGTCGGAGAGTGCCGGGTGGTTGACGATGCACTGCGTCACGCGGCTGTCGAGGGCTGCGGTCACTATGGCAAGCGCACCGCCCTGGCTGCCTCCTTGCACTATTACGTTGCGCCCGTCCCATTCGGGCAGGCCCGTCAGCAGGTCTATGCAGCGCACGAGCGAGAGGTAGACGCGGCGCATATAGTAGCGTTCGCGGCTGTCTATGCCGTTAGCCAGGTATCCGTTTTCCTTGGAATTGAAGGCGCGCGAGATGTCGTCGAACGTCTCCTTGGGCAGGCGCGGATCCAGTCCGTGTATCTCCATCTCCATGCGTATGCAGCCGTTCTCGGCGTAATACTTGTGGCGCAGCGGTTCCTTGATGGTCTTTATGCCTGCTCCCGGAGGGCAGAGCACCACGGGGCAGCTGCCCGGCCGCGCTCCCTTGGGGTAGAACAGGTAGGCATAGACGGCCTGTTTCTGCTTGTTGAGGATAAGTTTCACCAAGTAGCAGTCTATTTTGTCGGTGCAATATTCTTCGGCCTTTTCCTTTGTATATGTCAGCGGGAAGGCTCTCATTTCGCCGATGCCCTTCCGCCAGAAGTCTATGAAGTCGGCCGGCTCTTGCACCACGGGGCGTATTTCTCCGACCGAATAGCCCACTTTGACGTGGTGCTCGGTCTCCTGTCCGCCGACTACGGCCTTCAGGCGCAGGTCCCTGAAGCCCGGCGTTGTCCTCGTGCCCATGTCTATTACGGCGCGTCCGCCTTTCAGTTCAACCTTTCCCTTGCCGTCGGCCGGCATCATGTCGTCGGCCGTCTCGTAAGTCACGTAGCAGTCTTGCGGCACGCCGTATTTGTACAGCTGCACCTCCACCTGTGCCCGTTCGCCCTTCTCATACAGCCAGTCGGCGTGTCCGGGCACCGCCACCCACAGATAGTCGGAGCGGTAAGGGTAGTTTTCGGCCTGTGCACTGACGCACGCCGTCAACGCCAAAAGCAAGAAAAAGATATATCTTTTCATTATTTATAATTGAGAATTGAAAGTGGATAATTGAGAATTATGATTAGCTTTGTTGCGCTTTACCAATATTTGTTTTACAAAGATACGCATAATTTTCAATTAATCAATCATCCATTTTCAATTAATCAAAAAAGGTAATCATAATTCTCAATTATCAACTTTCAATTTTCAATTAATCAAAAAAAGGTAATCATAATTCTCAATTATCAACTATCAATTTCCAATTTAAACATATTCTTCCGGATTGACGCCAGTCACTTTCTTGAACACGGTGGCGAAGCACAGCGGCGAACTGAAGCCGAGGAGGTCTGACACTTCGCTTACCGTCATGCCTCCGGACACGAGCATCCGCTTGGCGAGGCGTATGCGGCACAGGCGGACGTACCGGCTGACGTTGTTGCCGGTCTCGCTGCGGAGCATATCGTCCAAGTAACAGGGCGACATGCCGAGCTTTGAGGCCAGGCCGGCAGCCGTGGGCAGGCCCTTTGCGGCGGCCTCGCCGGAAGTGAAGGCGCGGGTTACGGCGTCGTCGAGGCGGGCTATGGCGTCCATGTTGGCGTCGTGGCGGGTGATGAACTGGCGGGCGTAGAAGCGGCGGCAGTAATTGAACAGCAGCGCGATGATGTCGCAGATGATGTCTTTGCTGTGGGCGTCGACGCCCCAGCACAGTTCGTCGCTCACGCAGCCGAGGCATCTCTTAAGCACGCGCCACTCGCAGGCTGAGAGATGCAGGGCCTCGTCTTCGCGGTAGTTGAAGAACGTGCAGTCCTTGAGCATCATGCCGAGCGGCGTGCATTTCACAAGCGAGGGATGGAAAATCAACATCCGCCCGTCGGCCGTGTGCAGGTCGATGCTGTTCTCCGGAGGCATGAAGAGCACCGTGGTGTCGGTGAAGTCGTAATATTTCCTGCCGTACTTTCCGCCGTCTGCCACACCCTGCATGAACACCACGGCGTAGCAGTCGGTGTCGATGCTTTCCCTGCGGCACGGTGCCGACGTGTCGATAAGGCTCACGAGCGGGTGGAGTGTCTCGGCGTTAAAGGCACGGTTGCACTCGCATACGCAGTTGGCCAGGATTTTGGTTTTGCTTGTCATCGGACTGGAATAAACAGGATAGCCGGTATAACTTTGATGGCTGAGGAATTACTGTATCTGACTTTACACTTTCCACTCTAAATCCTTAGCCCTTAATTCTTAACTTGTCGCTTGCCTGACGGCGGTATTCGGTAGGCGTCAGGCCTGTGCCCCGCTTGAAGTAGCGGTTGAAGTGCTGCGAATACTGGAAACCGAGGCGGAAGCTGATTTCGTTGACCGTCTGCCGCGTACCGAGCAGCATATCCTTGGCCATGTCGATGATGCGCCCCTGGATGTAGTCTTGCGGCGTGCGGCCCGTCTCTCTCTTGATAAGGTCGCCGAAGTAGTTGGGCGACAGGAAGCACCGTTCGGCAAAATACTTCACCGTGGGCAGGCCGTTTTGCAGGGCCGTGTCGCCCGTGAAATACTTGTCGAGCTCTTGCTCGAACTTCTCCAGCACGTCGGTGTTGGCCTCGTGGCGGGTGATGAACTGGCGCTCGTAGAACCTCATGCAGTAGTCGAGCAGCAGCTCGATGTTGCGGCAGATGAGCTTGCGGCTGTGGCCGTCGATTGGTCGTTCAAGCTCAATCTTTATCTTTTCGAGACAGTCTTTGTAGATGGCCTTCTCCTGTTCGGAGAGGTGTAGAGCCTCGCGCGAGGAGTAAGAGAAAAAGGAATATTGCTTGATTTCCTGCCCAAGCGACGTGCCGCGGATGAGGTCGGGGTGGAACAACAGCCCCATCACCTGTGGCTTCATGTTAGGCCTGTGGTTTATGTGGACCACCTGTCCCGGCGCAAAACTCGTCACCGTGCCTTCCTGATAGTCGTAGGACATACGCCCGTAAGTGATGTCGCCGCAGTAGGTCTGCTTCAGGAAGAGGGCGTAGACTCCGTAGTTGTAGGTGATGTCGCTTTCGGGCATCTCGGCGTTCATCGTGTTGACGTCGGCCACGGTTACGAGCGGGTTGCGCGTCTCGATGCCGTACAGCCGGTTATAGTCGTCTATCGAGTTGATGTTGATTATATTTTCCATAAGCAATTCCCTTTCTTTTGTTTCTGCAAAGATAACAAATCATTTCATAAGACAATGTACACGCATTACTGATTTTGTTAACGTTATTACGGTTGCAGGGATTTGGGGAATACGGGCATCAGCCGCGGGGCACACCACATAATATCACCCTCTCTTCCGGGAAGGCCGTGACGGGCGTCTGATCTGCCACAGATTGCACGATGAAAGAGGGTGTATCAAAATTCAGGTACACCCTCTTTTCATATCCAGTTGTGCCGAAAGTCTTTAAGCATTTAATGTA